>OMWV01000046.1 GCA_900314845.1 uncultured Eubacteriales bacterium | reverse complement strand
GGATATTTCCCTGAAGCAGTCGATTGACCATCTTACGGCAATGCTGATCGAGGGGGTCAGAACAGGTGATGTCTCCATTCAGATCTCCGAAAAGATGCGTAGCGACCTGGAGAACTGGTTTTCGACACAGCCCGAGTTTATACAGAACCTGTTCCACGACTTCCTAAATTTGTTTCTAACAAGTGATAAAGCTGCATAATGCTGTCAAGTTTCAAAAAATCACCTGTTGAGCAAGAAACCATCGGCTGTTACAGCATTTTTCAAGTGGGAAGTTTGAGAATATTATGCAGACCGGCAGCTGCGATCTCCATGCTCCTCTTGAGAAGGTGCTGACCATGAATATCCGCATAATCCGGGACTTCCTCCTGATCCGCGCCCGAGGGGACTTCACGGGCAGAAACCGGCTTAATATTCATATTTCCTTTCAGAAATTCCAGTGTCTGCTGAAGAGAGCTGACTCCGTACACGTCAATTCCTTCAACAGCTGCACCCTCAAATGCATTCGGCTCCGGGACAATGCATCTTCTGAGTTTCTTTTCCCTGGCCATCAGCACAGCAGAAAGTACACCATTTATACTGCGAACAGATCCGCTTAAGCTCAGTTCGCCAAGAATGAGCGTATCCTCAAGAGAAGAACAGGGAATAAACCCATAGGAACATAAGACCGCACAGGCGATCGCAAGATCATAAGACGTTCCTGATTTTCTGATATCCGCGGGGGAAAGATTCACAATTATCCTTCTGGGATCCAGCATATATCCTGAATTGCTTATCGCAGTCTTTACCCGTTCTCTGGCTTCTTTTACTTCACCAGAAAGATAACCTACAAGTTCAAAATAGGGGAGACCGCGGCTGACATCTGCCTCTGCCTGTATGATCTGGCTGTCTATCCCCCTCAGTACAGCACTGAGCGTTTTGCTGAACATTCGTTTGTCTCCTTCCTGTCTGATAGAATCTATTATAAACAGCCCGATATGAATTTCAATCATCATCGTTCGACAAATTTCGACACAAAATGTCAGCAAAGAATGTCCGGTATTTTTTGAATGAATTGATTTTATATTGTGAATAGGGTAAAATCGAAATAGAATTCTAACAGAGCAGGCAGAAAACAATTCCCCGAACAAAATGAAAAAGGAGAGCTGTACATATGGATGAATCAAAGAATATGACGAAACTGGCCGTAAAGGCGCTTCAGGACAGAAAAGCGGGAGATATTCGCGTCATAGATATCCGCAGCGTATCTGTTATAGCAGATTATTTTTTAATAGCCAGCGGAAGCAATCCGCGACAGATAAAAGCACTCTCTGACAGTGTAGAAGAAACTCTTGGCAGAGCCGGGTATGAACCCAGGCAGATTGAGGGCTACAACAGCGCCAGCTGGATCCTCATGGATTACGGAGATATCATTATCCATATTTTCTCAGAGGAATCCAGAATATTCTATGATCTTGAGCGCATATGGCGGGACGGAAAGGATATAGACGTCTCAGAGTTCACAGAGTAAGTCTGCCGCTGACTGCCAGCCGGCAATGACATCAGGAAAATCAAAACAATAAAATATAGTCATAAATAAAAAAGCCCTCCCGGTGATCGCACTGAAAGCCGGAGAGGACTTTTGCGTACAGCATATATCTTTCGTATTCACATATCAGTTCTGATAAGGCCTATGACTTTCCCCAGAATATCGCAATGCGAGGTAATAATAGGTTCATAGGCATCGTTCTGGGGCTGAAGGCGATAATGACCATCTTCTTTATAGAAAGTCTTTATCGTAGCGGAATCTTCAATAAGCGCACATACGATCTCACCGTTATGAGCAGTCGGCTGCTTCTGGATAATAACGTTATCTCCGCTTAATATTCCCGCGTTTACCATACTGTCGCCCCGGACTTTCAGCATAAAAAGTTCTGAATTCGGGAGCATATCAGCAGGGACAGGATAGTAGCCTGTGATATTCTCAACAGCCAGTATGGGTTCACCTGCTGTAACTGTACCTACGACAGGGATATTCACGACTTCCCTTCTGGAAATGCCAAATACATCATCTGTAAGTTCTATTGTACGGGACTTAGCCGGATCGCGATGGATATATCCCTTTTTCTCCAGTGTTTCAAGATGTGCATGCACGGATGAAGTTGACTTCAGTCCGACCGCCTTGCAGATCTCTCTGACTGAAGGCGGATAGCCTCTTGTCTGCAACTGATCTCTGATAAATTCCAGAATGCTCTTCTGCCTCTCATTCAAATCCCTGTCAGCCATAAATAACCTCCACTGTATGTAAATCTCTTTGCATGATCTCTATTTTATATTTACAGGTATGATATCATACCGAACAGACATTTGCAAACATTTGTTTGATTTTTTTGCAAAAACCTATTGACCTGGGAACTTTTGTTCGGTATAATTCAAGGCATCAGAACGAACGTTCGCGAACAAATTTTTGCTAAGGAGATGTCTGAGTTGAAAGATAGTACCTGTAAGAAAATCTCAATAAAACATATTTCTTTTATTCTTTCCGCCATGCTCCTGACCGCAGCCGCGGTCACTCTGCTGATCCTTGGATCCGTACGTACCAGATCAGAAGCGGCAGAAAATATCCGGTACTCTACATATGTCGTACAGGACGGCGATACGATATGGAGCATAGCCCAGGATCATATGAGCGGCAATTATTCTGACTGCAGAGATTATGTAAAGGATGTAATGCGTGTAAACAGAATGAAGAAATCTCTGATACATCCCGGAGACCTGATCGCTATACCTGTTCAGACAGATGAACAGCCTGGCATTATCGCATCTGCCAGGTGAATTGTCTCTATAGTTTCCGGAATATGCTGTGTACTTCATTCACTCTGCCGCCTGTTTTTTCTTCATAATTTATGGTATACTTTTAAGAATCAAATAAATTTTACGGAAGGATAAATCGCATGAGTGAGAAAAAACATATTCTTGATTATGACACAGTTGCGCTCGACGATGAAGACAGCGCACTTGTAATCATTGATCAGACCCAGCTTCCCTATAATACAGAGATCCTTCATCTGAAAACACAGGAAGAGATCTGGGAAGCGATCTATAAACTTCAGGTAAGAGGGGCACCGGCTATAGGGGTAGCTGCAGGATACGGCATATACCTTGCTGCCAAGAGTTTTTCAACGGAAAGCTATGACGAGTTCCTTTTGCTCTTCCGAAAGGCAAAAGACTATCTGAACTCCTCCAGACCTACAGCTGTTAACCTTTCATGGGCATTGAACAGGATGGAGAGAGTGGTTACTTCACATAAGGATCTGCCCGTAAAGGAGATCATAGAACTTCTCCATAAGGAATCAGCTGCCATCCAGGAAGAGGACATAGAGACATGCCGCCGGATCGGTGAATATGGTCTGTCTCTCGTAAAACCCGGCGATGGACTCCTGACCCACTGCAACGCCGGTCAGTTGGCTACATCAAAATATGGCACAGCTACCGCCCCGATGTATCTTGGTTATGAACGCGGATACAATTTTCATATTTTTGCTGATGAAACAAGACCCCTGCTCCAGGGAGCAAGACTTACAGCATATGAACTCATGGATTCCGGGCTCGATGTAACGCTTATCTGTGACAATATGTCTGCATCTGTTATGAAAAAAGGCTGGGTCAACGCAGTTTTCGTAGGGTGTGACAGAGTTGCCGCCAACGGAGATGCTGCCAACAAGATCGGGACTTCAGTTGTAGCAGCAGTTGCAAAATACTACAATGTTCCTGTATATATCTGTGCGCCGACGTCTACTATAGATATGAATACTCCTACCGGAGAACAGATTAATATAGAGCAGCGGCCTGCCGAAGAAGTAACGGAAATGTGGTACAAACGAAGAATGGCTCCGGAAGGCATCAAAGTATACAACCCAGCTTTCGATGTTACAGATAATAATCTGATCGCAGCTATCGTTACAGAATACGGCATTGCAAGGGCGCCCTACACTCAATCTTTGAAAGAGATCATGAGGAAAAAGGAAGAAGCAGAAAAATTAAAGCAAAAATAGATTCCATACACGAAGAAAAAGGCATTGTCTATAAAAAAGCGGACAATGCCTTTTCAAAACTATGCCGGCAGTGGGACTTGAACCCACACGTGCGTGAACACAACAGATTTTGAGTCTGCCTCGTCTGCCATTCCGACATGCCGGCGTTTTCTGACCTATTATAACAAAACGACGCATCAGTGTCAATAATAGACAGTCTTCGGCAATTAGGATATAATTTATAAGAGGTGACCATTTATGTGGACAGACAATAACAGCATTTATCAGATATATCCACTGGGGCTTTGTGGTGCTCCATATGAGAATGACGGTCTGCTTGAACACAGGATTCTAAAAGTTATAGACTGGATTCCTCACCTGAAAAGACTTGGAATAGGAGCTGTACTTTTCAATCCCGTTTTTGAATCAGACAAACATGGCTATGACACACGAGATCTGAGGGTCATTGACAGGCGATTAGGTACAAATGAAGATTTTTCTGATGTGTGCAGGGCATTTCACGAGGCAGGGATCAAAGTCATTCTTGACGGAGTGTTCAATCATACAGGGCGTGGATTCTGGGCATTTCGTCATGTACTTGAGCACAGACAGAATTCCCCTTATCATAACTGGTTCCATATAAATTTTGACTCGGACGATGCGTACGGCGACGGGCTCTGGTATGAAGGCTGGGAAAATTGTTATGACCTGGTAAAACTTAATCTGCAGAATGAAGAAGTTATCTCTTATCTGCTTGACTGTGTCAGCTTCTGGCGCAGTGAATTCTCGATCGATGGTCTGAGACTGGATGCCGCTTATTGCCTGGACAGGGAATTTATCAAACGTCTTCGCGCATCTACCCGCGGACAGAATGATGATTTCCTCCTCCTCGGAGAGAAGATCGGCGGAAACTACAATGACATCTGCGGTCCTGATATGTGCCAGAGCGCAACAAATTATGACTGCTACAAGGGATTATATTCAGCTTTCAACAGTATGAATCTGTTTGAGATCATTCATTCCGTCCTCAGACAGCAGGGAATCTACCAGAACATATATATGTACAATTTCCTGGATAACCATGACGTAAGCAGGATAGCAAGTACCGTAAACAGAAAAGAGCATCTGCCCCTTCTATACGCAATGCTTTTTACTATCCCAGGACTTCCGTCTGTTTATTATGGCAGTGAATGGGCAGCAGAAGGCGTGAAAAAGTTTGGAGACCACGAGCTTCGTCCATTCTTTGACCACCCGCAGTGGAACCAGCTGACGGATCTTATCGCAGTTCTTACCCGGATCCGCGCAGCTTCCCCGGCACTGCGCCACGGATCTTTCCGGACCCTTCTGCTGACTAACAGACAGTGCATATACGAACGGGAAGGAGAGGGCGACCGCCTGATCATCTGCATCAATGCAGATGACGCTGCGTACCACGCCGATTTCAACGCGCGCAGCGGGTGTGGCCAGGATCTTCTTCATCAGACAAATATTGACTTTGGCGGGGGGCTTGAACTTCCGGCATACAGCGCCATGGTCATCCGGCCGGAACATGTTTAAACAATATTCCAGAACCGGAATAAGGAGAGTGCTACTGTGCCAAATTACAGTGACGAAAAGAAAAGAGCAGTGATGAATCGACTGGCAAAGGTATCCGGTCATCTGCAGGCTGTCAGAAGAATGATAGACGACGGCCGGGATTTTAATGATGTGCTGATCCAGCTGGGAGCGGTCCGATCAGCAATAACAAGTACGGAAAGGCTTATCCTGAAGGATTATCTCAGACGGTGTATTGACGATGCCCTTAATGAGAATAATGAAGACGCTGTCAGACATCTGGATGATGCGATCGATAAATTTGTTAAATAAGTCTCTTTTCAGGACCTGAAGCAGGTAGTCCGAGTTGTTATTTTTTTATCAACTTTCAGGAGGGGAACATAATATACAGTTTCCCCTAAAATCTGACCTCTGATAATCTAGTATTATTTGTGGGATTTATTTAACATGAATCCCATATTGTTTTCTTTATGGTGGTGAAAATATGAGCAGAATTATCATTTTTACTGGCAAAGGTGGAGTTGGCAAGACTATGATCTCATCAGCTCACGCCCTTGCATCTGCTTCTGAAGGAAAAAAGACTCTGCTTGTGAGCACTGACATGGCTCACAATCTCGGGGATTTTTTTGAGATGAATGTCGGAAGCGAAATCGTACATGCAGGCGATTATCTTGACGCAGTAGAGCTGGATCCGGATCTGATCATGCAGCATGATTTCCCTGATTTCATGAATTCCTGGCAGGGCATCCTGAATTCGGCCGGTGTAAAGCCCAGCGAGCAGGATCAGTTTACCGTAGTTCCCGGTCTGGAAAGTCTTTTCTCCCTGATGAAGATCACTCAGCTGGATGAAGAAGGCAATTATGACAGGATCATCGTTGACTGTGCCCCGACAGGAGAGACATTATCTATGCTCAAGCTTCCCGAGCTTCTTTCCTGGTATATGGAGAAGCTTTTCCCTGTAGGCAAAGTAGCCTTTAGAATTCTTTCTCCCATCACGAAGACTTTTATGAAAGTTGAGATGCCGGACCAAGACGCGATGAATGATACACAGCGGATCTATCTTTCTCTGATGAAGGTGCAGAACCTTCTCAAGGATAGAGATAAAACGTCGATCCGCATCGTATGTACTCCTGAAAAGATGGTGGTAGAGGAAACAAAGAGAAGCTATATGTATCTGAATCTTTACCATTACCATGTCGACGGCATATACGTTAACCGTATCATCCCCAGACTTGAAGATAATGACTTCTTTATGAAATGGTATAACATTCAGAATAATTATATAACGGAACTGGAAAATGTATTTACAGGAATTCCAATGATGAAACTCAGATGGTATCCAAAAGAGGTCAGAGGTCTTGATGCATTGCGGGAATTCTGTAGAGAGAATTTTCAGGATACGAACCTGAAAGATATCTTTTCCGTACGAAACACAGGGGAGACCGAAACATACACCAGGCAGGGAGATGACTACTGTCTGAGTCTTTCCATTCCCTTTATTGATAAAGATGAGATAGAAGTAACAGGACATGATATGGATATATCTGTCCGGGCCGGAAAACAGAACCGTGTCATTCCCCTCCCTTACACCCTCACGGGGAGCATAGTTAAAGATACTGAATATAAAGACGGCAAATTGAATATAATACTTTCTGCAGGAAAAGAGGGATTCAGGATATGAGAATAATCATTTATACAGGCAAAGGCGGCGTCGGCAAAACAAGTATGGCTGCCGCCGCAGCCTGCAAGCTGGCTTCAAAGGGAAGAAAAGTTCTTATCATGAGCACGGATCAGGCTCACAGTCTCGGAGACTCATTTGATGTAAAGCTGAATGACGAGCCCAGGCAGATCTGTGATAATCTGCAGGCTCTTGAAATAGACACGACACTGGAAACAAAAAAAGCCTGGGGGAGCCTTCAGGAATATATCAAGACGATCATAAACAAAAATAAACACAGTGATGACAGCATAGAAGTCGACGAGGCACTGGCTGTACCTACTCTTGATGAACTTTTTGCCATGCTTAAGATCCTGGACGCATATACGGATGACGCATGCGATGATCTGATCATAGACTGTGCCCCTACGGGCGAAACACTGGCTCTGCTCCGTTTCCCCGAGCGCCTCGGCCAGATGGTAAAACGCCTTCTCCCTGTAGTCAGAGCATTTACATTTACCGCAGGCATAGCAGTCAGCCTGAAAACAAACGTGCCCAAACCTTCAGATAAGGTGTTCAGGGATTTTGGCAAATTGAATGACAGATTGATGAAACTCCAGAAGATCCTCAGCGATCCGGAGATCACAAGCATACGGATCGTGACGACGACGGAAAGGATCGTCCTCGAAGAGGCAAGACGCAATTATACGTGGATGCATATGTATGACTTCAACGTCGACGCGGTGATCATAAACAGAATCTATCCCGAAGATGCAATGTCGGGCTATTTCAGCAGCTGGACAAAAACCCAGGCAGATAACATGAAACTTGCCCAGGAGAGTTTTCCCGGGGTAAAAATATTCAAGATGTATTTAAAGGATCACGAGCTGAGAGGTCTGGATTCACTCAGAGCAGCCGCAGATGAAGTCTACGGCGACGAGAACCTGGAAGATATTTTTGTGAAGGAAAATATATTCTCTGTTGCAGAAGAAGATGGACATACGGTGATGAACATTGAACTGCCCTTCACGAAAAAAGAGGAGATTTCCGTCGGCCAGATGGAAGGTGACATACTGCTGACGATCAGAAATGAGAGGAGAAGATTTCAGATACCCGAAAACGTAAAGGAGCGAAATCTTGATCATTTTGAATATAAAAACGGTTTGTTAAAAGTTTATCTTTTATAAAGCAGACAATATATCCCCCCGGGGGGCTTGCAAATGTGCCTTGATAATTTATAATTAAAGCAGAAGTTGTGTTAAAAAATTTGTGCTATTTGCACAATCCATAATGGTCAATGGCAGTTAAGGACAGGATAGGGCAGTCGGTGTCTTCTCCTGTCGTGTTGCGTTCTGGACTACTAACAAAACGAAAGGAGTGTAGCAATGAGTATGATTAAAGATGAAGTGTACGATCGGTTTAAATCCGCACTTGAGGCTGTTGCCGGAAAGTGTTATCGTACATCGAAAGCAGACCTTGCTAAAACAGTAGTCAAAGCACTTAAGGACGATTATGGTTATACGGATGCCTGTCTCGCAGAGACGCCTCTTCTGAAGGAAGCAGGAGTTGGCAAGGCAATGGAAGAGGCAGGAATCAAGACGTACACAGATCACATACGTCTTAATCAGGAAACTGCTAAAGGCGGAGTAACAGAATCACAGTACGCTATCGCCGACCTCGGTTCTATCGTTCAGACAGGAACAGACGTTGATCGCCGTATCGTCGCATGTCTGTCAGAGCTTATGGTATGCGTAGTAAAGGGTTCGAATGTAATTTCTGAGTGGAGTGACTTCTTCGATACTATTGGAGCTCTCCCGGAACATCCTAATTTCATAGGTATAGTCACCGGTCCCAGCCGTACATCTGATATCGAGATGGTATCTGTAGTAGGCGTTCATGGTCCTCTTAATCTCACGGCAATCGTCGTAGAAGATGAGTGATCAGAAAGGAAGGAGGCAAAATAATGGCTACTCAGGAAGAATTAAAAAAAGCGAATGACAAATTAAATAATGAAGTAAAGATCGCTCTTGCCAATGTTACTCTCAACAAGACCCTTGGCAAAATGTGCGCGGATTATCCTGCTAAGCGTGCAAAGGCTAATATCGGTATCGACTTTGAGGCAAACAAGGAAAACCTTGTTGCAGCAAAGGAAGACGCAGCCAATCATGTAGACGAAATGATTGAAATGTTCACAAAGAACGCTACAGCAAGAGGTGCAAAAGTCTTCAGAGCAAAATCCAACAAAGAGGCAATGGATTTTATCCTTAAGTTCTGTACAGACAGAAACGCAAAGCTTGTTGTAAAATCAAAGTCTATGGCTTCAGAAGAGCTGCAGATGAATGAAGTCCTTGAAGAGCATGGAATCGACGTATTCGGCGCCGACCTCGGTGATTTCATCCTTCAGCTTGATCACAACACACCGATGCATCTGGTTCTGCCTGCTCTGTATCTCAACAGAGATCAGGTAGGTGATCTTTTTACAGATTTCCAGAAACATGAAGTATCACATACCATCGATGACGAGACAAAAGAAGCACGTAAGATCATGCGTGATAAGTTCATCAGATGCGATATCGGCTTCTCCGGATGCAACTGTGCGATTGCTGAGACAGGTACAGTTTGTACAATGACGAACGAAGGCAACGGCCGTATGGTCGCTACCCTTCCTACCCATCACCTTTATCTCTTCGGTATTGAAAAATTTGTAAGAAGATTTAAGGATGCTGAATATGTCTTCAGAGTTCTTCCTCGTAACGGCACGGGCCAGAGGATTACCGCTTATCTTTCCATGTACACCGGCACGAACCAGGTTGTAATGAACAAAGAGACGGATGAGAAGGCTGATAAGGAATTCCAGATCGTCATTCTTGATACACCGGAACGTCGTTCCATCCTTGCAGATCCCGATTTCCGTCAGGTATTCAACTGCATCAGATGCGGCGGCTGCCAGGATATGTGCCCTGCATTCGCTCTCGTCGGCGGACACGCATTCGGTTCTCGAGTTTACGGCGGCGGCATCGGCGTTATGCTGACACAGTTCCTCATCGACCCTGTACGTGCGGATGCTATTCAGAATATCTGTCTGCAGTGCGGAAGATGTAAGGATGTATGTCCTGTCGGCATGCAGATCCCCGAGATGATCATGACTCTCCGCAACAGGAAAGCAAAGGCTAATCCTGATTCCGTTCAGAGATTCGCCATTGAGACTGTCAACAACAGAAAGCTTTTCCATTCCATGCTGAGGATCGCTTCCGTAGCTCAGCAGCCTTTCTCAAAGGGTGCTCCTATGATCCGTCATCTGCCTATGTTCCTTTCGAACCTTACAGTTGGCAGAAGCCTTCCTACTGTTGCTCCTGTACCGTTCAGAGATATATTCCCGACGATCGTTCAGAATGTTCCGAACCCGAAAGGAAAGATCGCTCTCTTTGCAGGATGTCTGCTTGATTTCGTATACACAGATATCGCCAGGGATGTTGTCCTTGATCTGAACTCCATCGGCTATCTTGTTGACATGCCTATGGATCAGGGCTGCTGCGGAAGCCCGGCAATTACAATGGGCGATCCCGAGAATGCAGTCAACGCGGCTATCAACAACATCGAGGCTATGCATGCAGAAGATTACGATTATATCGTATCTGCCTGCCCTTCATGTACAGAAGAGCTCCGCAAATATGCAACATTCTTTGATGAAGGCACAGAGGAGTATGCTAAGGCTAAAGAATTAAGTGATAAGTCCTATGATTTCTGCAAGCTGTTCTACATGCTTGGCGGTCTTCAGGATTCTGGCGATGATAAGCCGATGAAGATCACTTACCATGATTCCTGCCACCTTAACAGAGCACTCGGTGTCAGCCAGGAGCAGAGAGAACTCCTCACTCATACAAACGGCGTTGAACTCACAGAGATGTTCGAACACGACAACTGCTGTGGTTTCGGTGGTGCTTACTGCATCCAGTATCCTGAGATCTCTCAGAAGATCCTTGAGAAGAAGATCAACAATATCAAAGATACCGGCGCTGACTATGTTGTAGTTGATTGTCCTGGATGTATGATGCAGATCAGGGGTGGTCTTGATGCAGCAGATCTGCCTATAACTGTAAAGCATACAGCAGAAGTTATTGCTGAGAAGAGAGGACTTATCTGATCCAATTCAAAAGATTCCGGAGAATTAAACATGCCAGAACAGTCTATTGTTTCTGCAGATATGCGAGAAAATAATATCTCAATATCCGATGTCAGGGATTTTGAGAGCCTGCTCGGGAGCGATCTCGAGCAGGTTAAAAAAGAAATGCAGCTCATTGCATCGCACTCACTTAACGGCACACAAGTCGGAGCAGTACTGGATGATGCGTTCAGCACGGCCGGCAAGATGATCCGGCCCCGGCTTGTGCTGTTGAGTGGTTCATTTGGCCCCTTCTATGAGGTAAAAAAAGATAAATTATTCAAGTTGGCTGCAATGATCGAGTTGACGCATCTAGCGTCCCTCATACATGACGATATCGTCGATGACGCGCCTTTCAGGCGGGGCGAGAGATCTGTGCAGAGTAAATATGGCAAAGATGCTGCCGTATATGCAGGTGATTTTATTATCTGCAGGATTAATTACACGCTCGCCAGGGAAAATATGAATGAAGCAGCTGCTGTTTTATCTCAAACCATTGAGCATATGTGCGAGGGCGAGATCGGACAGGCTATGTGCCGCTATCGGGAAGATGTGTCAACAGATGATTACCTGTGGAATATTCAGGGAAAGACTACAGCACTATTTAAAGCGGCATGCCAATTAGGCGCTTCTGAAATGGGATGTTCAAAGGAGACTGTATCAAAGCTTTCAGCTTTCGGCGAATGTCTGGGAACTATGTTCCAGCTGCGAGATGACCTGCTTGATTTTACATCCGATGAGGCTCAGATAGGCAAGGAAACTCATAAGGATTTCAGAGATGGTATCTATACCATGCCTGTTCTGATGACTCTTAAAGATCCTGAGGGCAGAAAGGTACTGCTGCCGATCATACAAGAGAATTCAAAACACAGGATCAGTGACAGTGATATCGCTCGCATGGAAGAAGCTGTAGTCCGTTACGGCGGAACAGATGCAACAGTACGGGAGATCCGCAGAATGAGTCAGAGATGTCTCAGTATCCTGGGCAGTTTGGATTACTGCGCAGCGGTACAGGTATTCCGCAACATCTTGAAACTATTGTACATCTAATATGAATACATATAACAGGCTGTCCCCAAGGCTTGCATTGCAGCTGGCAGCGCCGCATACATGGGCGGCATCGATCTGTCCGGCCTTGTTTGGAGAATTGTATTGTGCTGTCTGTGGTCTGCATCTGAATATATTGCAGAATATAGCAGTATTTGCTGCATGTATCCTGATGCAGTCTTCTGTAAACACCCTGAATGATTATATTGATTTTGTTCATGGCAATGACAGCGCAGAGGATAATGTTGAAGTCAGTGATGCGACACTGGTATACGCCAATGTGAATCCTGCGCATGCGTTGATCCTGGGGACAGCATATCTTGCAGCTGGTGCCCTGCTTGGGATATGTGCCAGCCTTCCGGCAGGGTTTACACCCATACTGATAGGTATTGCAGGCGGACTTGCGGTTGTACTTTATTCGGGAGGGCCGCTGCCAATATCTTATCTGCCTATTGGAGAATTTGTATCGGGTTTTGTGATGGGCGGGCTTATTCCTCTGGGAATAGCAGCAATATCAGATAATCGAATCCATGCAGAAGTTCTCTTCTGGGCATTGCCGCTCATGATCGGCATCGCACTGATCATGATGAGCAATAATGGAAGTGACATTGAGAAGGATCTGAAATCCGGCAGGCGTACGCTGACTACCTACCTGGGAAGGAATCGTACAAGAGCCGTCTATCATACACTTGTGATAATATGGGCTGTACTGCTTCTTGTGCTGCCTGTTATCCTGACAGGTGCTTCCGGTTTGATCTGTGCCCCTGTTTTCGCAGCGGCAGCCGGAAGAAAGTTCATATATCTATTCAAAGCGGATCTGATGCCGGAAGGAAGGATCCGGCTTATGAAGACAGTTGCAGCGGCAAACATGTCCGGGAACGGAGCTTACATTTTATCTCTTGCTTTCGGGCTTTGTCTGAGAGGTTTATTCGGGTAGTATGATACATGGTGTCACTAAAGAAGAATACGTACACAGCGTATTTGAAAGTATTTCTTCAGGGTATGATAAGGCAAACCGCCGCATCAGCCTTGGGTTTCAGAGATACTGGAAGAAAATGCTGATAAATGACCTGACTGCGGATATTCCATCCGGAGAAAGGATCCTTGATCTGTGCTGCGGTACGGGCGATATTGCAATCGCATCCGCTCGCAGACGCCCTGATCTCAGGGTAACAGGAGCTGACTTTTCGGTCTCTATGCTTAAATTAGCCAGGAATAAGGGCAGGGGACTGAAGAATATTCGATGGACAAAGGCCGATGCTATGCATCTGCCATGGCCGGACGATACGTTTGCGGCAGTAAGCATTTCATTCGGGCTGAGGAATACAGCAGATTATCAGCAGGTTGTCACAGAAATGATGAGGGTAGTGAAGAAGGGCGGATCTATATACTGTCTGGATTCGTTTGTACCCGAAAACAGATTTGTGCTTCCCTTCTACAGGTTATATTTCCGCGATATCATGCCTCTAATAGGCGGCGGAAAAAGTCACACTCGTGAATACCGATGGTTGTGGAAATCTACCCAGCATTTCCTGAGCAGGAGAGAGCTGGAGAAACTTTACCACAAGGGCGGTCTCAGGAATATCGGCAGCCGTGACAGAATGTTCGGTGCATGCTCCATGGTATGGGGAAGCAAGCCGGTGGCCTGAGAAAACAACTGATTGACAGAGATTAACTAGGAGGAAATATTATGAGCGAAGACAAATTTAACGCCATAATCGTTGGTGGAGGACTCGCAGGCCTTTCAGCATCCATCGTTCTTGCAAAAGCAGGACTTGACGTTCTCGTTATTGAGCGCGGCGATGAGTGCGGTATGAAGAACGTAACTGGCGGCCGTCTCTATGGACACAGCCTTGAGAAGATCATCCCCAATTTTGCTGAGGAAGCTCCCATCGAGAGAAAGGTTACCAAGGAAATGATCTCTCTTATGACAGAGACCGGTGCCCTCAATGTAACCTATGCTTCTGACAAGCTCAGCAGCAAGCCTGAGAATGCATCCTATACAGTACTTCGTGCAAAGTTTGACAGCTGGCTCGCAGAGAAAGCTGAGGAAGCCGGAGCTGAGATCATCCCCGGTATCCGTGTTGATGATTGTATCGTTGAGGATGGCAAGGTTGTTGGTATCCAGGCCGGAGAAGACGAGCTCTACGCTGATGTAGTTATCCTTGCTGACGGCGTTAACTCTCTCCTTGCTCAGAAGCTTGGACTTAAGAAGGAACTCGAGCCTTCACAGGTTGCTGTTGGCGCTAAGGAAGTTATCAAGCTCAGCGAAGAAGTTATTAACGAGCGTTTCGGCCTCAAGAGCGGTGAGGGCGCATCCATGATGGTTGACGGCGATCCTACAACAGGCGCTTTCGGCGGCGGATTCCTCTATACAAATAAGGACACTGTATCATTAGGTGTCTGTGCAACACTTTGCGATATCGGTTATACAGATGTATCTGTTCCCAAGATGGTTGACAGATTTGCTAATCATCCGGCAATTGCTCCTCTCCTTGAGGGCGGCGAAGTTATCGAGTATTCTGCTCATCTGGTACCTGAGGAAGGCATCCATATGGTTCCGAAGCTTTACGGTGACGGCGTTCTTGTTACAGGCGATGCTGCTGGTTTCTGCATAAACCTCGGCTTCACAGTACGCGGTATGGATTTCGCTATCGAGTCCGGTCGTCTTGCTGCTGAGACTGTTATCAGAGCAAACACATATGGCAACTTCAGCGCAGCTGCACTTTCATACTATGAACAGCTGATCAATGACAGCTTCATCAAGCGCGATCTTGATTCCGCTAAGGGATTCCCGACATTGCTTACACGCCGTGAAATGTTCACTAACCTGCCTGAGATGGTTGATGACATTGCTGCTAAGCTCTTCACGGTTGACGGCCAGCCTGACCGCGGTATTGTAATGTACATTATCAACTCCCTTGCTGAGCATACCACTGCTACAGATCTTGTTAACATGATTAGTGATGTATTGGAGGCGTTCTAAGATGAAGAAAATGACTATCGAGGATAAGCTCGCATTAGATTTATTCCACACAGACGAAGAGAATTCTCACATTGATGTGGATAAAGAAACAACGGACGAAGCGGAGATCCGCAAGCTTGTTCTTGCTTGCCCCGCTGAGTGCTATAAGTATGAAGACGGACAGTTCTCATTCAGCCACCTCGGATGTCTTGAATGCGGCACCTGCAGAGTCCTTTCTCACGACAAGATCGTAAAGGGCTGGAACTATCCTATGGGTACAAAGGGTGTATTCTACCGTCAGGGTTAATTTAATACCTCTGCCTGTCTGGCCGGATGCGGCCTGACAGCCTGAACAAAATATCAGGCCGGTATATCTGAGCGATCAGATATACCGGCCTTTCCTTTGTCAGTCTGATTGATCCACAAAATCTATCTGCCCCGCCCGGCGCTTCAGTCATCAGATCTTTAACCAGCATCAGATCTTTAACCAGGCTTTGTATTCCTCGGCGTCTAAGAGCCCTGCCCTTGCCTGATTCAGTTTCTCCTTAGCTTCTTTATACCAGGCGCCAAACTCCTCTCGGGTCATATTTTTCACCCTCTTGCGGGGCTTTGTCATTCTGGCGTAATGAGCCTTATAGGCCTTTGTGTAGGCCATCAGCAGTTCATCATTTTTCACGTTCCTGTTAAAAGTCTGAGTATAACCGATCTCCGCGCAGGTCTTCCCGTCAGATGTATAGACTCTGTGGCAATATTCTGAATTTATGCGCCTGGGAATAAAGAGGCGGCCGCAGTTCTTGCATTCCACAGCACGGACATTTCTGCGCAGCATCTCCGTCAGTTCAAGAAAAAGGACTTCCTCAAAAGAAGAAACGAAGTAATCCAGACAGATCCTGCCATCTGAAGAAGATCCGAAATTGCATAAACTATAACAGGTCAGAGACCGGGCTGCATCATTCTCCGATAAGATCCTGCTGAGCTTCCGGGCATCATTCTCAGAAGATGAACTGTACATACTGATCAGAAGGTCTCTATACTTTTTCTGGAGTTTGAGAAGATCCTCTATTGAATAAAAAGAAGAATCTACCTTATGCTCATTCACAGACCTGATAAACTCACCCCTCCAGCGAGGATCACAGCAGGCAAAGTATGGATGAATAGAATGAAAATCCTCCTCACTGCAGCTGCCGCGCTTTCGCAGACCAGCAATATCGCTGTAGATGAACTGAATAAGAGACTCCCCGATATTTACAGAGTCATATTGCGGGCCAAAGTTGATAGTATTTGCAAAAAGCCCGATATGCACATGCAGGTAGCCATACAGATGAACAGCGGTCATAAGACAGATCTCCAAAAAAGATAGAATGTTTGCGTGGTATATTTACTATACATCTGAATTCGGCTTTGGTCAATAGAGATCCTGACAATTTGATAGAGAGACTGCTTCCCAGGCACCTGGCTGATAGTGACAAAGCCATCAAAATAATTTATAATAAATCCAAATAAAGTCAGTATCCACAGAAACGGAGACTTGTTATGAATAAAATCGTTATGATAGATGGACACAGCATCCTCAACCGGGCCTATTTCGGCATCCCCCCTCTTACGAATGCCCAGGGCCTTCACACAAACGCCATCTATGGCTTTCTGAACATCATGTTCAAGATCCTTGATGAGGAAAAGCCGGATGGTCTGGTCGTTGCCTTCGACGTACATGCCCCCACGTTCCGGCACGAGATGTATAAGGAATACAAGGGCACAAGAAAGCCCATGGCTGATGAGCTGAGAGAGCAGGTGCCTGTCCTCAAGGACCTGCTGGGCGCCATGAACATAAAGACAGTAGAAAAGGCAGGATATGAAGCGGATGATATTCTCGGCACCCTGAGCCGGATCTATGAAAATATGGGATGGGACGTTTCCATCATATCCGGTGACAGGGATCTGCTGCAGCTGGCAACAGATAAAATCATGATCCGCATTCCAAAGACCCGGATGAACGGGACGGAAGTTGAAAATTATCATGCCGCCGACGTCATGGCCAGGTACAATGTCACACCGACAGAATTTATAGACATGAAAGCCCTGATGGGAGACAGCTCGGACAATATCCCCGGTGTCCCGGGCATAGGAGAGAAGACTGCCTCCAAGATCATCAGCGCCTGGCACGATATTGATACGGCCCGCGAACATGCGGCTGAGATAAAACCGAAAAAAGCCTCGGAGAATATCGTAAAGTTCTTTGATCAGGCCAGCTTTTCCAAGACTCTGGCCACGATAAGGACAGACTGCCCTCTTGATTTTGATCCGGCGGACGCATCCCTGCATGATATGATGAACGAGACATCCTATGAGCTGTTAAAAAAGCTGGAACTGAAAAATATCCTCAAAAGATTCGATGACATTCCCTCTCAGGAAGGCACTGCCTGCGAAAATGCCCAGCTTGTGGACAGCCCGGATGATTTTTGCCGGCTGAAAGACAGGTTGATGGCTGCCGCAAAAGGAAGCAGCCTGGGATTCCAGTATTTTAAGGAAGAAGACTTTGAGGGACTGGCACTGACCATGCCGGAGGATGAGGAAAAGACCCCATCCTCGCCTGCTTCCTGCTTCATACCTGTACAGGATGGGATCAGCCGGGATGACCTGGCGGACCTTGTGAGCGCACTCATATCCCTGGCAGACGCTGCCTGGACTGATGACCTGAAGGGACAGCTTCAGTGGCTGAAACTGACTGAGGAGGACAGGGTCTATGACTCCATGACGGCAGCCTACCTGCTCAACCCCCTGGCAGATGACTATCACTACGACAGCATTTCCCAGAATTACCTGGAAAAGACCCTTCCTTCCAGAGCCGACCTGATGAAGAAAAAAAGTCTCTCCGAGGAATGGGAAGAGGACAGAGAAAAGGTACTCAGCTATATAGGGATGAAGGTAAGCGTGCCCGTAATGGCTTCCTCTGTCCTGATGCAAAGGCTGAAGGAAGAGGGGATGGACCGGCTCTTTGCGGACATAGAGATGCCTGTCGTATACGTCCTGCACGATATGGAACACTGGGGGATCCGGGTGGAGAGAAAAGAGCTGGAGGATTACGGCAGGCGCCTGACAGGAAGGATAGACGAACTGGAACAAAACATATACGACCTGGCAGGAGAGATCTTCAATATCAACTCACCTAAACAGCTGGGGCACATCCTCTTTGAAAAGATGAATCTGCCCTCCGCAAAAAAAACAAAGACCGGATACTCCACATCGGCCGATGTCCTGGAAAAACTCCGGGGCAGGGATCCCATCATCGGCATGATCCTGGAATACCGCCAGCTGACAAAGCTAAAATCAACATACGCAGACGGCCTGGCTTCATTTATCCGTCCGGAAGATCAGAAGATCCACTGCAATTTCAACCAGACGATAACGGCAACAGGAAGACTGAGCTGTACGGATCCCAACCTTCAGAATATCCCTGTCCGTGAAGAGCTTGGAAGGCTCATCCGCAAGGTATTTGTACCCGAAGAAGGAAAAGTTTTCATCAATGCGGACTATTCCCAGATAGAACTCCGGGTCCTGGCTCATATGGCCGGAGATGAAAATCTCATAGATGCCTACCGGCAGGACGAAGATATCCACAGGATCACAGCTTCTAAAGTATTTCACGTTCCCTTTGACCAGGTCACACCTGCGCTCAGGCGCAGCGCCAAGGCGGTCAACTTCGGGATCGTGTACGGGATCAGTTCCTTCGGCTTGAGCCAGGATCTGGACATAAGCCGCAAAGAAGCCCAGGAATACATCCGGCAGTATTTTGAAACATATCCGGGAATAAAGACCTTCCTGGACAGGTGCGTAGAAGAGGCAAAGGAAAAAGGATTTTCCCGCACCCTCTACGGGAGGATCCGCCCGATACCGGAACTGAGATCCAGGAACTTCGCACAGAGGAACTTCGGCGAGAGAGTGGCCATGAACTCCCCCATACAGGGAACGGCTGCCGACATCATAAAGATAGCCATGATCAAGGTCAGCCGCCGGCTCAAGGCAGAGAAACTGAAAGCCCATCTCATCCTGCAGATCCACGATGAACTTCTCATAGAAGCCCCTCCCCAGGAAGCAGAAGAGGTAAAGAAAATATTAAACGAGGAAATGTGCGGCGCGACGGCCCTGTCTGTCCCTCTGGTGGTGGATATGAACGTGGGCAGCAGCTGGTATGAGCTGAAATAAAAAAGAAGGTGCAGAAATGAAAGATTTTAAAGTATACGGAGTCACCGGAGGAGCCGGAACAGGCAAATCTGAAGTCATGAAGATGCTCAGGGATGAATTCGGAGCATTTGTGATCATATCAGATGACCTGGCCCGCTCTCTCACACTCAAGGGCGGTGCCAGCTACGACCTGATCGTAGATCATTTCGGCAGGCAGATCCTGGGACCGGACGGTGAGATAGACAGGAAAAGACTGGCAGAGGCGGTTTTTCATAACAAAAAAGAGCTGGAAGCCTTAAACAGCATGACCCACCCCTATGTCCGCAAGGAGATAGAAAGACTGATAAAAGAAGCAGCGGCATCCGGAAAATACTCCTTCGCGGCCCTGGAGTCGGCCATCCTGCTGGACTGCGGCTACGAGGATATCTGTGATGAATTCTGGTATGTATATACAGACCCGGCTATCCGCAGGGAGCGCATGAAAGTTACCCGCGGCTATTCCGATGAGAAGGTGGACGCTGTCATGAAAAATCAGAGACCCGATGAGTATTTTACGCAAAAATGCCGATTCGTCATAGAAAATAATACCAGTCTGGACCATGTCCGCCTCCAGCTTAAGAAGAAACTGGGCTGAAGCGCAGATTCATTTTCATCTGTTAAATATGCTGAAATTGATATATAATAAAAAGATAGTCTGAATTAAAGAGGTGAATCGATGAAGAAAGACTGGTTTGTAAGACACGGCATTTCCGGCCGTCTGTTCCCCGCCCTGCTCTGCATGGTCCTGGCAGTAACTGCAGCATTTTCGGCCATGGCTCAGGATGAGACCGAAGGCAGCACACCCTCTGTAAAAGTGCAGGGGCCGAAGGCAGATATCCCCGGCAGGATCGTATCAAGCGCCAGCCGGTACGTTGAGATAAACACAGACGATGATCTTTACAAGGCGCCCCAGGTTCTCAAGGCTGCAAAGGCAGCTAAGAAAGAAAAGGAGACCGGCAGCACGGATACCGATGACTCTGCCCTACTTGTCGATATGACGGAAGATGAGATCTATATGTTTGCCAGTGAAGTGTACTGTGAGGCAGGAAACGAAAGCTATGAATCACAGGTCGGGGTAGCTCAGGTCATCATAAACAGGATCAGAAGCAAGAAATTTCCCAACACACTGGAAGGAGTCCTCTACGACCCCGGGCAGTTCCCTCCGGCAGTCAACGGATTTATGGACCGGGTGATGGCAAGCGGAGAAGGCAGTGCCTGCAGAAGGGCAGTCATGGATGCCCTCCACGGAGCTGATGTGATAGGAGATTATCTCTATTTTAATATGACAAGCGGTGTTGACTTTTCCCAGGCTGTAAGTTATAAGACCATAGACGGCACAACTTTTTATGCGCTGAACGAATAAAAATGTTACAGAAATAGCGATATATGATACAATAAGCAGTTGTATCCAAGGAGGTTTTCATATGGTAAAGCTGGTACAGGTTCTTGACGCGGGAACGATCCCGTCAGACCCCGACATGATATTTGTCAAGGATATGGACGGACACTGGTACAAATATAAATCTTGCGACGGACACAGATCCTATCAGGAAGCGATAGACGAAGGCAGAAGAGAGCCTGTGACAGACGCCTATGCCAAGTCACACGTATGGCCGCTCTCCTATGGATCCGGTTCCCTCAGAGTCATATTCGGACTGGAGATCGTGGGAGAGGACACCATCAATAAAGAAATAAAGCATGTCTGAAAGGATGAAGCATATGCGCTTTGCATCGATTGCGAGCGGCAGCAGCGGCAACTGCCTCTATATAGGAAGCGGCAGCACAAATATCCTGATAGACGCAGGCATCAGCAAGAAAAAAATAGAGGAGGGGCTCTCGGGGCTGGGACTTACAGGCTCAGATATAGATGCCGTGCTGATCACGCACGAGCACTCCGATCACGTAAAGGGGATCGGAGTCTGGTCAAGAAAGTACCATGTTCCCATATACGCGACGAAAGGGACTCTGATGGAGATCAGCCGGATGAGCTCCCTGGGAAAAATAGACCCCTCCCTTTTTCATCCTGTAAAGGCGGACCAGGATTTTTCCGTGGAGGATCTTCAGATACATCCTATATCTGTTTCCCACGACGCGCGGGATCCTGTCTGCTACAGGGTAGATGACGGCAGAAGAAGGATCGGGACCGTCACGGATCTGGGCAGGTTTGATGATTACATCACCCAGTCCCTTGGCGGCTGCGATCTGCTCTACGTGGAAGCTAATCATGACACAGGCATGCTGGAGACCGGCCCTTATCCCTATCCCCTCAAGGTCAGGATAGCAGGCAATTACGGTCATCTGAGCAATGAGATGTCTGCCCGCCTCATAGGCTCTTTAAACAACAGCAGACTGCACAACGTGATCCTGGGCCACCTGAGCAAGGAAAACAACTTCCCAGATCTGGCACTGGAAACGGTCAGGGCCGAACTTTTTCGGGATCATGACAAGAGAGACATAAATTTCAGCCTCAGTGTCGCGCCGAGGGACAAAGCCTCAGAGACATTTTCTATTGACTAAAAGCATCCGCAGCATCTTCCGCCCCCGGTCCCTGCCGGCCAGGCAGCTGCTGCGCCTTTCAACACAGCGGAGTGAAAAATAATGAAAAAAACAATTATCACAGTAATAGGCAAGGACAGAGTCGGGATCATCGCAGCTGTCTGCACATTCCTCTCTCAGCACAATATCAATATCCTTGATATAGATCAGTCTATCATTCAGGGATATTTTCATATGATGATGATAGCCGACGCCAATAAGGCGGACAGGGATTTCGCCCTGCTGGCAGCTGATCTGGCAAAAATCGGCGATGACCTGGGCGTCCAGATCAAGATGCAGCATGAAGACATCTTCGATGTAATGCACAGAATATAAAAAGCGAGCGGGGGACACAATATGATCAACATATATGAGGTCAGTGAGACAAACAAGATGATAGAGGAGTCCAACCTCGATGTGCGCACCATCACCATGGGGATCAGCCTGCTGGACTGCTGCCACGAGAATGTAGACACCGTGTGCAGCCGGATCTACGATAAGATCACAAAAAAGGCTGAGAACCTGGTCAAGACCGGTCAGGACATCGAGCTGGAATACGGTATCCCCATAGTCAACAAGAGAATATCCGTCACGCCCATAGCCCTTGTCGGCGGCAGCTGCTGCCGTCAGCCTGAAGATTTCATAAAGATCGCACAGACACTGGACAAGGCGGCGCACACCGTGGGAGTGAATTTCCTGGGAGGTTATTCCGCCCTCGTATCCAAGGGCATGACGAAGGCTGACCGCCTTTTAATAGAATCCATACCCCAGGCGCTGGCATCGACAGAGCTTGTCTGCAGTTCTGTAAACGTGGGATCCACAAGGACCGGCATAGACATGGACGCCGTCAAGCTTCTGGGAGAAAAAGTAAAAGAAGCGGCTTATCTTACAAAGGACCAGTGCGGCATAGCCTGCGCAAAGCTTGTCGTATTCTGCAATGCCCCTGATGACAATCCTTTCATGGCAGGGGCTTTCCACGGCGTGACAGAGGGCGAGAGCGTGATCAGCGTGGGAGTCAGCGGCCCCGGTGTTGTAAAAAGGGCTCTGGAGACTGTCCGCGGCCAGGGCTTTGACGTCCTGTGCGAGACCATAAAAAAGACGGCATTCAAGATAACCCGGGTCGGCCAGCTTGTTGCCCGCGAGGCATCCTCAAGGCTGGGCGTCCCTTTCGGGATCATAGATCTTTCCCTGGCGCCGACACCGGCTATCGGGGACAGCGTGGCAGATATCCTGCAGGAGATCGGCGTGGAGTATGCCGGGGCGCCCGGCACCACTGCAGCCCTTGCCCTGCTCAACGATCAGGTCAAAAAGGGCGGTATCATGGCTTCCTCCTATGTAGGGGGACTTTCCGGAGCATTTATCCCCGTATCGGAAGATCAGGGCATGATAGATGCCGTGGAGGCAGGAGCGCTCACAATAGAAAAACTGGAAGCAATGACCTGTGTCTGCTCCGTAGGTCTTGATATGATCGCCATACCGGGCGGCACAACGGCATCGACCATATCCGGGATCATTGCCGACGAAGCTGCTATAGGAATGGTCAATCAGAAAACGACCGCAGTCAGGGTCATCCCCGCCTGGGGAAAAAAGGTCGGTGATACCGTGGAGTTCGGAGGACTGCTGGGACATGCGCCTGTTATGAAGGTGAATGAATTCGGCTGTGAAAACTTCATAAACAGAGGCGGAAGGATACCTGCCCCTGTGCACAGCTTTAAAAATTAATAAAGGAGTCACAGTTTCATGGGAGTTTTGGAAGGGCTTAAGCCTGAGAGAGTATTTTACTATTTTGAGAAGATCTGCGGTATCCCCCACGGTTCTTACAATGTTCAGGGGATCAGCGACTATATCGTGGACGTCGCCCGTTCCCTGGATCTTGAAGTCCGCCAGGATGAGACTCTCAACGTCGTGATAAAGAAGCCGGCATCCGAGGGATACGGGCCGTCCCCCGTTCTCATGCTGCAGGGGCATATGGATATGGTATGCGTAAAAGATCCCGGCACAGATATCGATCTTGAGAAGGAGGCCATCCGCCTGATGGTGGAAGATGGTTTCATCCACGCAGACCATACGTCACTGGGGGGAGACGACGGGATTGCCGTGGCAATGGGACTTGCCCTGCTGGAGGATGATACCATAGCCCATCCCCCGCTCGAAGTAGTTTTCACGACCCAGGAGGAAGTGGGCATGGACGGAGCCCTGGCCCTTGATACGTCAGATCTTAAGGCATCCGCCCTTCTGAATCTTGACTCGGAAGCGGAGGGGATCCTGACAGTCGGCTGCGCCGGCGGGGCTGCTCTTACCTGCACCATTCCGGCAGAAAGAGAGAGTGAGCAGGGCAGAAAACTTTTTCTTGATATAAGCGGTCTTACAGGAGGCCATTCCGGCTCCGAGATAGACAAGGAAAGAGCAAACGCCAACGTACTGCTGGGCAGGCTCCTTTTTGAGCTTGAAAGGATCCTTCCCTTCGCCCTCATCGATATGGCCGGCGGCGAGAAGGACAATGCCATAGCGGATGGATGCAAAGCCCAGCTCCTGATCCGGCCGGAAGATCTGACAGCTGCCATGGACTGCGTCAGCGCATTTGAAAAGACCATACAAAACGAGTACAGGGTCCAGGATCCCGGCATCCGCATAAAAGCAGAGGATCTGGGAGAGGCTGCCTGCCCTGTCATCAAGGGGAAAACTCTTGAAAATATCATAAGCCTGCTTTTTGAAGCGCCTTATGGTGTTCAGGCCATGAGCATGGATATGAAAGGGCTCGTGGAGACATCTCTTAATCTGGGCATCCTCAAAAGCTCAGAAAAGAGCGTTTGCCTTACCTGGTCCGTAAGGAGCTGTGTCGCTTCGAGGAAAAAACTTCTTCTTGACAGGCTGACACATCTGGCCAAAAGGCTGGGCGGGACTGTCACCATTGCCGGGGATTATCCCGAATGGCCTTATAACCCGGATTCCAGGCTCTGTGCCCTCATAGCGGACCTTTATGAAAAGCAGAATGGCAAAAAGCCTGCCGTCGAGACCATTCACGCCGGTCTTGAGTGCGGTATCCTGGGCAAAAAGATGCCCGGTCTTGACATGGTCAGCATAGGGCCGGATATCTTAGACATCCACACAACAAAGGAAAGCCTGGACACAGCATCTGTCGCCAGGACATATGAACTTGTCCTTCATGTACTGAAAGAATTTGGAAAATACTGCGGATGATCCGCGGAGATAAGAGGGAAAATATGGACTTAAAAGGAAAAGACCTGCTGAAACTTTTTGATTTTACTCCCGATGAGATCCTTTATCTCATCGATATGGCTGCCGACCTGAAGGCAAAAAAGAAGAGAGGAGAGGCCACCCTCTACCACCCGGGCAAGAATATCGCCCTCATTTTTGAGAAGACAAGCACCCGTACCCGGTGTTCCTTCGAGGTCGCCGCAAATGATCTGGGCATGCATACCACATTTCTTGACCCTTCCGCTTCTCAGATCGGCAAGAAAGAGAGCATAGCCGATACAGCCCGAGTTCTCGGCAGGCTCTATGACGGAATAGAATACAGGGGCTTTGATCAGTCTATCGTCGAGGAAATCGCCCGGTATGCAGACGTTCCTGTCTGGAACGGGCTCACGAACCAGTTCCATCCGACCCAGGTTCTTGCAGATGCCCTCACCATCCGAGAGAAATTCGACAGGATAAAGGGCATCCGTCTGACCTATATGGGTGATGCCAGGTACAATATGGGCAACTCCCTTATGGTCCTGTGCTCAAAACTGGGCATGCATTTTACAGCCTGCACCTGCAGAAAATATTTCCCGGATCCCGAGATCGTAGAAGAGTGCAAAAAACTCTGCCTGCAGTCCGGCGGTTCCGTGACCCTGACAGAGGACACGGATCAGGGTGTGAAGGACGCTGACGTCGTATACACGGATGTCTGGGTATCCATGGGAGAGCCGGACCAGATCTGGGAAGAGAGGATCCATGATCTTCTTCCCTACCAGGTAAATGCAGCTCTGATGGAAAAGGCCGGAAAAGACGCTGTATTTATGCACTGCCTGCCCGCTTTTCATGACCTGAACACAACGACAGGCAAACAGATATCCGAGAAATTCGGCCTCAATGAACTGGAAGTAACGGACGAAGTTTTCGAATCCGCCCGTTCTGTCGTCTTTGACGAAGCGGAAAACCGCATGCATACGATAAAAGCTGTCATGAATGCTACTCTTTAACATCTAAGTGGGGGGTTATATGTTAGAAAAGCTTCATCTGACCAGTCGGAGAGAAAAGGTCTTATTCTTTCTCCGGCTGGCCGGTTATCTGATACTCGCTGTAATTTTTCTCGCCAATGTTCCCTGGTATGTCCATACGACTGCCACAGGCACATATATCGCGAAAAAATGGCTGATACTCATATTCGGAACATCTCTCATCATGATATTCCTTCCCTGCTTTAAGTGGAGAAAGATAGACAGGAATCTGCACTATTTCCTCAACATCCCTCTTATCGCTGCAGGCATATGCCTGACATATGCCATGGGTGAATTCGTGATGAAATTCTACTTCTGGAAGAAGCCCATGTACCGGATCGTCATCAACCTGCTGCTGATATTCTGCATCTTTCTGATATTTTATGTGATAACAAACAAAGTGAAGAAGAGCCTTTTTGTCACATACTGTATCCTTGTGGGATTCGGCATACTCAATTACTTCATCTATGAATTCAGAGGAGAGCCGATCAACGCGGCTGATATTTTCGTTGTCGGAACGGCCCTGAATGTAGCAGGGGATTACACATTCGATATCAACCGCTGCATGTTTGCCGGACTGTTCGTCGGATTTTCCTTCGGCTCTTTTCTGCTCTGGCTTCCCGAAGACATTCCCTATAAGAAAGGGCTCAAAAGGCTCTATCTTGCCATACCGGCTCTTGTCTTCGTATTCTGCACGGGATACATATTCACCCTGTCCGAATGGCCCAACCATATCGGGATAAAGGTCAGAGTCTTTGACCCTTATGCCTACTACAGGCGGAACGGGGAAGCCCTGAACTTTATCCGCGGCTTCTACTATATGAAACAGGATAAACCCGACGGCTACAGTCCGGAATACGCCCAGCTCGTCATGGACAGGTCAGGATATAGCAGCGACCCTGTCTCTGCCGATCCGTCAGAGTATCCCAATGTCATCGTCGTCATGAATGAGAGCCTTTCTGATTTCACAGGCTACGACAACGTAGAGCTCAGCGAGGACCCCCTAAAGTATCTGCACAGTCTGGAAAAGAGCAGCCAGGCCATCCGGGGAAATCTTTCTGTCGACGTTTTCGGAGGTCGTACGGCCAACACAGAATACGAATTCCAGACGGGCAATTCCACAGCCTTCCTTCCCGGCAGCGCCGTGCCCTATGCCCTCTATGTAAGATCTCCTCAGCCTTCCATTACCTGGAACATGAGAGACATGGGCTTTACCGGGGACAATGCCTTCCATCCCTACAAGGCAAACGGCTACAGCAGGCCCAGGGCCTATCCTAATCTGGGATTTAAGAACTTTATCTCCATAGAGAGCATAGAGGGAAAGACGACAGACTCTGACTTCGTCAGAGACTATATCTCCGACGATGCGGATTTCAGATGGATAGAAAATATGTATGAGGAGGAGCAGGGAAAAGATCCTGATAAGCCATTTTACCTCTTCAATGTGACCATGCAGAACCACGGCGGTTTCGACCAGGATTTTGACAATTTCAAGCAGAATATCAGCGTGAGCGGCCTCTTCGCGGACGATGCCGCCTTTAAGCGCTATATAAACCTGACGAATTATACAGACAAAGCCTTCGAAAAACTGACCGCTTATTTCTCAAAGGTAAAACGGCCCACCATCATCGTAATGTTTGGCGACCACAGGCCCAATCTGCATAATCATTTTTATGATAAGCTTTATGGGAAAAAGTCATCCCAGCTCAAGGGTCTGGACATATTCCAGCACTATCAGACTCCCTTCGTGATCTGGGCCAATTACGACATAAACCCGGACGGAAAATATAATAAAGAGTATAAAGATATCAGCATAAACTATCTCAGCTCAGCCGTGATGAAGCTGGCAGGCCTGCCTCAGACAGCCTATCAGAAATACCTCAACGACATGAGAAAAGATGTGCCTGTATTTACAAAGCACGGTTATATCGGAAGCGACGGGAAGTACTACAAGAGGACGGACAAACTCTCTCCTTACTACGAAAAGGTGAATACCTACCACATGCTGGAGTACAATTATCAGTTCGACGCGAAAAACAGAAACGATGCCTTCTTCGAATTACAGTCCGACGACCACGCCCTTCAGGAACTTGAGACAAAAGAAGATTAGCGCATCCCCGGGGAGAATAAAACAGACACATGGAACACACATATAAACTGATCTGCGGCGGCAGGGAATACGAGGGCAGCAGCAGGATAGATACGGCGCTTTCCAAGGCACAGGATCTCTACGAGAAGTACCAGGAAGATGTATTCTTAAGGCAGGAACCGGAAGGCCTGACCATAAAATGCTGCGACAGCCATCTGGAGGCTCTGGATATCAGCGCTCCTCTGCCTGAGAAGGAGCCTGCCCGCCAGTACCATTTTATGGCCCTGCTGCATGAAAAAATGAAAAAAAAGATCGCGCGGGATGGCCGCCTTCTGACTGCCTGCGTTGTCACATACGGCTGCCAGATGAACGCCAGAGACAGTGAAAAGCTGGAAGGGATCCTGGAAAATATCGGCTATGCCATGACGGATTCCGAGGATGCCGACTTTGTCATCTACAACACCTGCACCGTAAGAGAGAACGCCGATCTGCGCGTCTACGGCCGGCTTGGGCAGATGAAGCATATCAGGAAAAAGCGGCCGGACATGATCCTGGCTGTCTGCGGCTGCATGATGCAGGAAGATCAGGCAGTAGAAAAGATAAAAAGCTCCTACCGCCATGTAGATATCATATTCGGGACCCATAACATATTCCGCCTGGCAGAACTGATCTTCAGCCATATTTCCCGGAATGAGCCCGTCATAGATATCTGGAAGGACACGGACATGGTAGTGGAGGATCTTCCTGTCGACAGGAAATACCCTTTCAAGACCGGTATCAACATCACATTTGGATGCGATAATTTCTGCAGCTACTGCATCGTCCCCTATGTCCGGGGGCGGGAGAGAAGCAGGGACCCGAAAGCGATCCTGCGGGAGATCGAACGGGCCGTGGCCGACGGAGTCGTGGAGGTCATGCTTCTGGGCCAGAATGTCAACTCCTACGGGAAGGGACTGGCTGAGCCTGTAAGCTTTGCCGACCTTTTAAGAGAGGTGGAGAAGATAGACGGCCTTAAGAGGATCCGTTTTATGACATCCCATCCCAAAGACCTGTCTGATGACCTCATCCAGGTCATGAGTCAGTCAAAAAAGATCTGCAGCCACATCCACCTTCCCCTGCAGTCCGGCAGCAGCCGGGTACTGGCGAAGATGAACAGAAAATATACAAAGGACCGGTATCTTGCCCTGACAGAGCGGATAAGGGCTGCCTGTCCTGACATATCCATCACAACAGATATCATCGTAGGTTTTCCCGGCGAGACAGAAGAAGATTTTCAGGAAACCCTTGATGTGGTAGACAGAGTCGGCTTTGACAGCGCCTTCACATTTATCTACTCCAAAAGGAGCGGGACGCCTGCCGCTTCCTATAAAGATCAGGTGCCGGACCCGGTGATCCACGACCGCTTTGACCGGCTGCTTGCCCTTGTCCAGGAAAAATCTGCCCAGGCAGTATCCAGATTTCAGGGAAGGACTCTTCCTGTCCTTGTGGAAAGCATAAACGATCACGACCCTTCCATGGTCACAGGAAGGCTTGACAGCAACATCCTTGTCCATTTCAAAGGCAGCGCGGATCTGATTGGAAGCATCTGCCCGGTTAAGCTGACAGAGTGTCACGGCTTTTACTACACCGGGGAAATAGTAAAAAAATAGCAGAAAGTGGGAGTATTTTTGCCCGCGTTTCTGGGAAATTCTTACAAATTTACTCATATCTGAAAAATGCTCTTGCATTTTCCCCCTATTATGCTATTATTAGGTAGAAGATGATTTAGAGCAAAGGCGTTCTCATAAGATGAGAGCGCCTTTTCTGCTTTTTAACACAAACCAATAATGATCATCATAGTCCGCTGAGCGGTAAATATGACAGAAAAGAGGTAATCGTATGTCGGAAAAAATTAACGTAGCCGAGATCTTTGCGTCCGATGTTTTCGATGACGCGACGATGAAGCAGCGCCTGCCGAAGAAGATCTATGCCGAATTTAAGGCAAGCTTACTCGAAGGCAAGGATCTTGACCCCCATGACGCAGAGATCATCGCACATGAGATGAAGGAATGGGCACTGGAGAAGGGTGCAACTCATTTTACACACTGGTTCCAGCCGCTCACAGGCATCACTGCAGAAAAACATGATGCATTTATCAACCCCCAGGCTGACGGTTCCATCCTGCTTTCATTTTCCGGTAAGGAACTGATAAAGGGAGAGCCCGACGGCTCATCATTCCCTTCCGGCGGCATCCGCGCTACCTGTGAGGCGAGAGGCTATACAGCATGGGACTGCACATCACCTGCCTTCGTGCGTGAATATCCCTCCGGTGCTTCCGTTCTGTGCATTCCTACAGTATTCTGCTCATATAACGGCGAGGCTCTGGATAAGAAGACACCTCTTCTTCGTTCCATGGAGGCTCTCAGCAAGCAGGCTCTTCGTATCGTAAGACTCTTCGGAGATACAGAGTCCACAAAGGTAACAACATCCGTAGGCCCTGAGCAGGAATATTTCCTGGTAGACCGTGATACCTATAATCAGAGAGAAGACCTGATCTTCGCGGGCCGTACCCTTTTCGGAGCACCCGCACCCAAGGGCCAGGAGCTTGATGACCACTACTTCGGTTCCATAAAGGAAAGAGTATTTGATTACATGACAGACCTCAACAAAGAGCTGTGGAAACTGGGCATTAAGGCCAAGACCCAGCACAATGAGGTCGCTCCCAGCCAGCATGAGCTTGCTCCCATCTATGACACGACGAACATTGCCACAGACCACAATCAGCTGGTCATGGAGATCATGCAGAAGGTCGCTCTCAGGCACAATCTTGTATGCCTGCTCCATGAGAAGCCTTTCGACGGCATCAATGGTTCCGGCAAGCACAATAACTGGTCCATGAGCACTGACAAGGGCAAGAACCTTCTTGATCCCGGCGAAACTCCTCATGAGAATAAGCAGTTCCTTCTTATACTTACTGCCATTCTCAAGGCAATAGATGACTATGCGCCGCTCCTTCGCTGCTCCGCGGCTTCACCCGGCAACGACCACAGACTGGGAGCCAACGAGGCACCTCCGGCTATCATCTCCGTATTCTTGGGCGATCAGCTCGATGATGTGCTCGCACAGCTTGTCGAGACAGGAGACGCAACACACTCCATATCCGGAAGCAGCCTTGATACAGGCGTTTCAACCGTTCCTACCTTCTCAAAGGACGCAACGGACAGAAACAGAACATCACCCTTCGCATTTACAGGAAACAAGTTTGAGTTCCGTATGGTAGGATCTGCCCAGTCTATCGCAGACCCCAACATTGTTCTCAATACGATCATCGCCGAGACTCTGTCCCAGGCAGCCGATATCCTTGAAGCAGCAGACGATTTCGATGCTGCCTGCCATGATCTGATCAAGAAGTGGGCATCTGCTCATACCAGGATCATCTTCAACGGGGACGGCTACTCTGATGAATGGGTCAAGGAGGCAGAGCGCCGTGGTCTTCCCAACATCAGGAACACCGTAGATGCTTTCTCCGTACTCAGCGATCCCAAGGTAGTTGAAGTTTTTGAAAAGCACGGCGTATTCAGCCAGGTAGAACTGCAGGCACGTGAGGAAGTAGGATATGAGAACTACTCCAAGGCGATCAATATCGAGTCCAGGACTATGATCGATATGGCCAAGAAGCAGATCATCCCTGCTGTCATCGCTGCCACAACAGAGCTGGCTGACTCCGTATTCTCTCTCAAGCAGGTAGGCGCTGACGCTTCCGTCCAGGAGAAACTCCTGAAAGAGATGACAGACGCTCTGTCCGCTATGACAGCCGCTGTTGAGGATCTGGAGAAGTCTACGGACAAGGCAGTCGTTATCGCAGATCCCAAGGAGCAGGCTAAGGCTTACAGAGATGAGGTATTTGCAAAGTTTGCAGCAGTAAGGACACCTGCTGATAAGCTTGAGACCCTTGTAGACAAGGATCTGTGGCCTTTCCCTACATACGCAGACCTCCTCTTCAACGTATAACATTACTGATACCTTCCCTTATTTTTTACCCCCATGTCAGACACAAAAGCCGCATGGGGGCTTTTTTCCTTGTATAACTCTATAAAATATGGTATAAACAGGTGAAGTGATGCGGCAGGCACATCCTGTCTGTACGGAGGTTATACATGTCTGAATACACACCCATGATGCAGCAGTACCTTGCGACAAAAGCACAGTACCAGGACTGCATCCTTTTTTACCGCCTGGGAGATTTCTATGAGATGTTCTTTGAAGACGCCAAAACGGTGTCCCGGGAACTCGAGCTGACCCTGACCGGCAAGAGCTGCGGCCAGGAGGAGAGAGCACCCATGTGCGGGATTCCCTACCATGCCGCTGATTCCTACATAAACCGCCTGGTGACCAGGGGCTATAAGGTAGCCATCTGTGAACAGCTGGAAGATCCAAAACTGGCCAAGGGACTAGTAAAAAGAGATGTCATCCGGATCGTCACGCCCGGAACGAATATAGACAATCAGGCCCTGGACGAAGGGCGCAACAACTATATCATGTGCGCCATCTATTCCGGCGGTCGGTTCGGACTGGCCATCGCGGATATCTCAACCGGCGACTTCTACACGACAGAAGTGACAGGGACGCGGGAGCTCTATGATGAAATATTCCGTTTCTCTCCCTCAGAGCTCCTTGTAAACGATGCATTTGTCATGAGCGGAGCCGATCTGACCGATTTCAGGGAAAGGCTGAATCTTATGGTCACACAGCTGGAGAGCTGGTATATGGACGAGGAGATCAGCTCCCAGCGGATGAAAGAGCATTTTCACGTAAAAAGCCTGGAAGGCCTGGGGCTGAGCTCATTTCCCACCTCCCAGACTGCCTGCGGGGCTCTTCTTCTCTATCTGTATGAGACCCAGAAAAACAGTCTGTCCAACCTGACAAAGATCGTCCCCTACCACAGCGGCGGCTATATGATCCTGGACATAGCCACCAGGAGGAATCTGGAACTGACGCAGACCCTGAGGGAAAAACAGAAAAAAGGAACCCTGCTCTGGGTACTGGATAAAACAAAAACAGCCATGGGCGCCCGCATGCTCAGAAGCTGGCTGGAACAGCCTCTGATCGAGAAAAAGCGCATCATAAAACGCCAGAACGCTGTCCAGGAACTTTATTCGGATATGATCACCCGGGAGGAACTGCGGGAGTATATGAGCGCCATCTACGATATGGAGCGGCTTGTCACAAAGATCAGCTATCATACAGCCAACCCCAGAGACCTGATTGCCTTTAAGACATCCATCTCCATGCTCCCGCCCATCCTGACCCTCATCCAGAATTTTAAGAGCGCCGGCCTGCAGGAGATCTGCAGCGATATGGATCCTCTGGAGGACCTGTGCGGCCTGATAGAAAGATCTGTCATAGATGACCCACCCCTGACCATCCGGGAGGGAGGCATCATAAAGGAAGGCTTTAACGAAGACGTCGACAGGCTGCGTGGGGCTCAGACAAACGGAAAACAGTGGCTGGCCGACCTGGAGACAAAGGAGCGCGAGGCAACAGGGATCAAGAACCTGAGGATCCGCTACAACAAGGTCTTCGGCTATTATCTGGAGGTGACAAATTCCTTCAAGGACAAGGTTCCCGCCGACTGGACGCGCAAGCAGACCCTGGCAAATGCCGAGCGCTATATCACACCCGAGCTTAAGGAACTGGAAGATATGATCCTGGGAGCGGAGGATAAGCTGTCCTCCCTGGAATACGACCTCTTCTGTCAGGTAAGAGATCAGATATCCGCTCAGATGCTGCGGATCCAGAAAAGCGCCAGGTCCATTGCCGCACTCGATGTCATCTGCTCCCTGGCCCACGTCGCCCAGGAGAATTCCTATGTGAGGCCCCAGATCAATACCAGGGGAGTCATAGATATCCAGGGGGGCCGCCATCCGGTCATAGAACGCATGAACCTGAATCAGATGTTCATTGAAAATGACACATATCTTGACAATAAAAATCACAGGATCTCCATCATCACCGGCCCCAACATGGCCGGGAAATCGACCTATATGCGCCAGAGCGCCCTCATCGTGCTCATGGCCCAGATCGGAAGCTTTGTGCCCGCCGCCAGGGCGGATATCGGGATCGTTGACAGGATATTCACAAGAGTCGGGGCCTCGGATGACCTGGCCAGCGGTCAGTCAACATTTATGGTTGAGATGACAGAGGTGGCCAATATCCTGAGAAATGCCACGTCAAAAAGCCTCCTCATCCTGGATGAGATCGGCAGGGGAACGAGCACATTCGACGGCCTGTCCATCGCCTGGGCCGTCGTGGAATATATCGCTGACCAAAAGCTCTTGGGGGCCAAAACCCTCTTTGCCACCCACTATCATGAGCTCACAGAGCTGGAAGGGAAGCTGGACAGCGTAAACAATTACTGCATCGCCGTAAGAGAGCAGGGCGATGACATCATTTTTCTGCGAAAGATCATCCCCGGCGGAGCCGATAAGAGCTATGGCATCCAAGTAGCCCGGCTTGCCGGAGTCCCTGAACTCGTCATAGACCGGGCTAAGGAGATCGTAGACCAGCTGCTGGAAAAGGATATCACAAAGTCCGTGCGCGATATAGAGGCAGCAGGAAATGCCAGAAAGGGAAAGGCAAAAGCCGGCAGTCAGGCTCTGACCGAAGAGAAGACGCAGAGGCAGATGAACATGTTTGACTTTATGCCCGAGACCCATCCGGTCCTTAAGGAGATCGCCGGACTCGACCTCTCGAATATGACGCCCCTCCAGGCCTTAAATGAGCTGGACCGCCTGCAGAGGGAAGTAAAAAAGTAAAGGGATCAGGTGATTTAATTGAAGAATATAAATCTTCTGGATTCAGCGACGATAAACGCGATCGCTGCCGGTGAAGTTGTAGAAAGACCGGCCTCCGTTGTCAAAGAGCTTGTGGAGAACGCCATAGATGCCCATGCCACGGCTGTAACAGTCGAGATAGCCGGAGGCGGAATCGATATGATCCGGGTCACAGACAACGGAAGCGGGATAGACCGGGACGATATAGAGGATGCTTTCAAAAGGCACGCCACGAGCAAGATAAAAAATGCCATGGACCTTGTCACCGTGGGCAGTCTGGGCTTTCGCGGAGAAGCTCTCTCCAGCATAGCGGCAGTCAGCCAGATAGAACTGATCAGCAAGACCCGGCTTGATATCGTCGGTGTCAGATATCTGGCAGAGGGCGGGGTAAAACATCTGCTGGAAGATGTCGGCTGTCCGGAGGGCACAACGATCATCGTCCGCAATCTCTTTTTCAATACGCCGGCCAGGAAAAAATTCCTCAAGTCCCCGGCTGCGGAAGGCTCCGGCTGCGCTGACCTTGTCGGCCGGCTTGCCCTGTCCCGGCCGGATATTTCCTTTAAATTGATATCTAATGGCCAGACAAGGCTTCACACATCCGGCAACAGCAAACTGCGCGATATCATTTACCAGATATACGGCAGAGATGTCAGCCTCCACCTGCTGGAGGCTGAGCGGCAGACCCCTCTGATGAGGATAAGCGGATATATCGGAAAACCCATTCTCTCCCGAGGGAACAGAAGCTGGGAGAATTATTTCATAAACGGCCGCTATATAAAGAGTGCCGTTATAACAAAGGCAATAGAGGACGCTTACAAAACATTTGTCATGATCCACAGATTCCCCTTTACTGCCCTCCACATCCAGATGGAACCCGAGCTGACGGACGTCAATGTCCACCCCCGGAAAATGGAGATAAAGTTTGATGAGAACGAAGCTGTCTACAGCCAGGTCTTTGAAACCGTGCGCGGCATCCTGCAGGGGAGGGAGCTGACTCCTGCTGCCTCCATGAGCAGGGAAGGCAGTCCCAAAAAAGCGGAAAATGTTCCTTCTCCGGAACCCTTCGAGCTGAAAAGGCTGGCCATGATGGGCAAGGGCAGGAGCGAGCCCCCTGCCTTTTCCGGCAAAAAGCCGGCATCACGCCAGGGAGCCCAGACCTGCTCATACCAGGAAAGCCCTGAAAAGAAAGATCTTAAGAGGGAAGGCTCTCAGATAAGAGAAGAAAAACACCCCTGGAGGGAGAACTTCAGCCAGGAGAGGCTGACAGTCCCCGCTCCTCAGGAGAAAAAAGAGGAGCCGGCAGCCCCGCCGGGAAAGAGAAAACTCCTGGATAAAAGCTCCAGAGGCCTCTACCGCCTGATCGGCCAGGTCTTTGGCACATACTGGATGATAGAATTTGACGGGAAACTCTATGTCATGGACCAGCATGCCGCCCACGAAAAGGTCTTATTCGAGAAGATCCGCAGGGATTTTCAGAAAAATACCCTGGCCGTCCAGCAGCTGGCGCCCCCCGCCGTCATCACTCTGACGCCTATAGAACAGGCTCTGGCGGAAAAATACAAAGACTACTTTCAAGAACTCTGTTTCGAGATAGAACCCTTCGGGGGAGACCAGTACGCCATATACGGGGTGCCTGTCTATCTGTTCGGCATGAACGCAAAAGACCTCTTCATAGAGATCCTTGACAATCTCACGCAGGAGAGCGGCAATATAGAGGGCAGTGCCATGACATGGCGCATAGCCTCCATGGCCTGCAAGGCAGCTGTCAAGGGAAACAGCAGGATATCACCCCAGGAAGCCCTGGCCCTCATAGACCAGCTGACCGAGTGCGAGGATCCCTATAACTGCCCCCACGGAAGGCCGACGATCATCTCATTTTCCAGATACGAACTGGACAAACGCTTTAAGAGGATTCAGGACTAATGAGCGAAGAAAAGAAAAAACCTCTCATTATCATAGGCGGACCGACCGCATCGGGGAAAAGCGCCCTGGCTGTCTCCCTTGCCCGGCGCATAGGCGGGGAAGTGATAAGCGCCGACTCTATGCAGATCTACAAGGGCATGGATATCGGAACAGCAAAGACGACGGCAGAGGAAATGCAGGGCATCCCCCATCATCTGATAGATGAGCTTGAGCCGGATGAGCCTTACAATGTCGTCCTCTTTAAGGAAAAAGCGGACAGGGCTGCCGCCGGCATCCTGGAAAGAGGCCGCATACCGATCGCCGCCGGGGGAACAGGATTTTACATCCAGGCCCTTCTGCGGGATATCCGTTTCACCCCTGTGCAGACAGATGAAGCCTACCGGGATAAGCTCTGGGAGATTTCGAAAGAGACAGACGGACCGGCAAGACTTCACAGGCTTTTGCAGGAGCGCGATCCCGAGTCAGCCCGCCAGATCCATGAAAATAATGTAAAGAGAGTCATAAGAGCCCTGGAATTTTACCGGCAGACCGGGCAAAGGATATCCGAGCACAACAAAGTGGAGTCCCTGCGCCCTTCCCCCTACAATTACGCCTATTTTGTCCTGACCATGAAAAGGGACGAGCTCTACCGGCGGATAGAAGAGAGAGTGGACGCCATGATGGCTGACGGCCTGGAAGAAGAAGTCCGGCGCCTGAAGGAGGCTGGGTACGGACCCGGCCTTGTGTCCATGCAGGGCATAGGATACAAGGAAATGCTGGAGTATTTAGACGGCAGGATCACGCTTCAGGAGGCTGTCTGCCGGATAAAGACCGACACAAGACATTTCGCAAAAAGACAGCTGACATGGTTCAGGCGGGAGAAGGACATCGAGTGGATCGATCTGGATCAGTACAGCGGTCAGCAGGAGATCCTGGACAGGATGTGCCGGATCCTCAAAGAGAAGAATATCATAGAAACAGTTGACAGAAAGGAATATAGATGAGCACAATAAGACCGGATAAAAAGGAAATGTATCTTTCCATGGGCATCAGCTCCCAGGTATTTGACTTCTGCGCGGATGTGGAAGATTCTTTGGCGGAAAGATTTAAGGATATAGACAGCACGGCAGAGTATAATCAGCTGAAAATCCTGTCTGCCATGCAGAAGAACAGGGTGAGTGAGTCTCATTTCATGACATCCACAGGCTACGGCTACAATGACGACGGAAGAGATACCCTGGAAAAGGTATACGCGGACGTTTTCCACACAGAAGATGCCCTTGTCAGACCACAGATCACATGCGGGACCCACGCCCTCTCCACCGCTCTTTCCGGAAATCTGAGGCCGGGAGACGAGCTCCTCTCACCTGTGGGCGCTCCCTACGACACCCTGCAGGGCGTGATCGGCATCCGCCCGGAGAGAGGATCCCTGGCAGAATACGGCGTCACTTACCGGCAGGTGGAACTGAAGGAGGACTACAGTTTCGATTACGATGCCATTAAAAATGCCATAAATGACCGGACACGCCTTGTCACGATCCAGAGGTCGAAGGGCTATCTGCCCCGGCCCACATTTTCCGTGGAACAGATCGGCCGGCTGATCTCATTTGTGAAGGATATAAAACCTGACGTCATCTGCATGGTGGACAACTGTTATGGAGAATTTATAGAAGAAATAGAGCCGTCTGACGTGGGAGCAGACATGTGCGTCGGCTCCCTGATAAAGAATCCGGGCGGTGGTCTTGCCGCAAGCGGCGGCTATATAGCCGGCACAAAAGATTGCGTGGAAAATGCTGCCTGCCGCCTGACCACTCCGGGCCTGGGCAAGGAAGTTGGGGCAAACTTCGGCCAGAACCGCCTGCTCTACCAGGGCCTTTTCCTGGCTCCCCAGGTAAGCGCCGGTGCCCTGAAATCTGCCGTCTACGCGGCAAATATCTATGAAAGGCTCGGATTTACCGTTGTGCCCAGTGCGAGCGAGCCCCGCTATGATATCATCCAGGCCGTTTTGCTTAAGTCTCCTCAGGCTCTTATCGCCTTCTGCAAGGGGATCCAGGCTGCCGCCCCCGTAGACAGCTACCTGACACCGGAACCCTGGCCCATGCCGGGCTATGACTGTGATGTCATCATGGCGGCAGGCGCCTTTATATCAGGCTCATCCATCGAGCTGAGCGCTGACGGTCCTCTGAGGCCTCCTTACGCAGCCTATTTCCAGGGCGGACTCACCTGGGACCACGGCCGTTACGGCATCATGAGATCCCTCCAGTCTCTTGTGGACGCAGGGATCGTCAAAGACCTGCAATAGTTGCGGTATACAATCCATGGCTTTTGTGATAAAATCATTTTAACGTGTGGCCGGGGCCTGATCTTCAGGCCTCGAACTCTTCATTTTCAGCTGCTCCATTGCCGGAAACGGAGAAAGAATATGCCGCAGAATATTAAGAACACACAGGCACTTACCATGAAGGATCTCCCGAAAGAGGAGAGACCCTACGAGAGGCTGGAGAAGTACGGAGCCGGGGCCCTGTCGGACGCTGAGCTTCTTGCGATAATCATCCGCTCAGGCGCCCAGGGCAGGAAGGCGATAGACACGGCCTACGCCCTCCTGAATATAGATGAACGCTATCCCGGGCTCGAGGGACTTGTCCGGCTCAGAGCCGATTCTCTGAAGAAGATCAGCGGGATAGGCCGGGTCAAGGCCATCCAGATAGAAGCGGTCTGCGAACTGGCAGGAAGAATATCCCGCATCCCCTTCAGCCGGGGCCAGATCCTGGAAAGCCCGTCAAAGGCAGCCAGCTATTATATGACTTCCATGCGGGGGCTGACTCAGGAAGAGCTCCACATCATGATGCTAGACACGGGAGGGGCGCTCATAGGAGAACAGCGCCTGACTGTCGGGACAGTAAACGCATCCCTGATCGATCCGCGTGATATCTTCATCTGCGCTCTCAGGGGCGGCGCCGTCAGCATTATCCTCGTGCACAACCATCCCAGCGGAAGCCTGACTCCCAGCCGGCAGGACATAGAATCTACCCGGCGGGTGTGTGAAGCGGGAAAACTTCTGGGAATAGAACTTTTTGATCATCTGATCATTGGAAATATGAATTATCTGAGCCTGCGGGAGGCCGGTTATATCTGAGCTGTCCGCTGCCAGGCTCTTTCGATAGGGGGACACTTTTTTGGCCAGCAGAAAGTTTGGACTCGATCCCGGAACCATGAACCTGAGAATCTGTCAGCTCGGGCGGGGTCTTATTGTAAATGAGAAGAACCTCATAGCCGTTCAGAAAAAAAATGTGATAGCGGCGGGCGACGCGGCATATGAGATGTATGAGAGAACGCCGAAGAATATAAAGATCTCAAGGCCTGTCATGTCCGGTGTCATTGCGGACGTCGACCTTCTTGGCAAGGGCATGGAGATGCTGCTGCGCAAGAACAGCAATGTGTCCGGTTTCTTTCGGAACAATCATTTTTACATCGCCGTTCCCACAGACATCACCGAGGTGGAAAAGCGGGCCTGCTTTAACCTGATCATGCACTCCGCCTTCAACACCCACAATGTCTTTCTGGTAGAGAGGCCTATTGCCGTCGCCATTGGAGAGAATCTTCCTTTTACCGGCCAGGATCCTGTCATGACCGTGGATATGGGGGCCGGTTCCACAGAGATCACCATCATGATGATGAACGGCATCGCGGTCAGCACCCTTCTCAAAGAAGGCGGTCTGACGATAAACGAGACGATCCTGCGCGCGGTAAAAAATGAAAACAATCTGCTCATAGGGGAGAAGACGGCCGAGTATCTGAAGTTTGAGCTGGGCAACGCCATCCCTGATTCAAAGCGCAGCGTCAGGATATACGGCAGAGATCTGATCACCGGGCTTCCGGCAAGTGCGGATGTCTCCGTTACTGTAGTCTTCGAGGCTATGAAGACATATTTTATCCATGTAGTCCAGACGATCCACAACATGATCGGAAAAGTTCCCCCTTCCCAGGCGGACGCGATCACGCGCGGCGGGATTTATTTTACAGGCGGGACGTCCATGATCCCCAAGCTGCCTGAGCTTTTTGAATCCATCCTGCATATACCGGTAACATTTTCCAAGAGTCCTTCTGACAGCGCGATCCGGGGAATCGCCAGGATCATGCAGAAACCAGCCGCCTACAGAGAACTTCTGTTCTCCATGCGCGACGCAACATACGATTAGAGGTATATGATGAACAGAAACAATAGGAAAAGGCCAAGAATCGTATTCATCGTCCTGATTGTCATCTGTGTCGCCCTGATAGCAGCAAGCGCCTCAGGGAACAATTTCAGCGGCGGAGGCCGGGCAGTGAGCCTGATCCTGCGGCCTATGCAGAGCGGGATAAACGCTATAGGAGGGCTTGCCTCCTCAGCCTCTGAGAAGAGAAAAGACAAGGCTATGCTCGAATCTGAGAATGACAGTCTGCGTTCCAAGGTAGATGACCTTCAGTCCCAGATCACTTCCATGCAGCAGAATCTGGCTGATTACGATGATCTTCTGAAACTCACCGGTCTCTCTGAAAAATATCCCGGCTACAAGATGACCGGGGCAAGGATCATAGGCAAGGATCCTGGCAACTGGTACAGCAGCTTCACCATAAACAAGGGCAGCAGTGACGGGATAAAAGTCAATATGAATGTTGTCGCTGATGACGGTCTCGTGGGGATCGTTACGAAGGTCGGACCTGCTTCTTCCGTCGTGCGCAGCATCATAGACGATACAAGCAGCGTGAGCGCCATGATCAGCAAAAATTATGACAACTGTATCGTTGAGGGAGACTTAAAGCTGATCAACAAGGGGCTCCTGAATGTAGAGATGATATCAGACGACACTTCCGTGGTCGAGGGAGATGAAGTTGTCACTTCCTATATCAGTGATAAATATCTGCCCGGCATACTGATCGGATATATCAGCGAGATCACAACGGATGAAAAGGATCTGAGTTTCCACGCCAAGCTCACACCTGTCGTTGACTTTGAACACCTGTCCACAGTCATGGTGATAGAGGACCTGAGATCCGATCTGAACAGATCCGGGGAAAAGCAGCAGAGCAGCGGCGGTTCTTCTTCATCCGGAGAAGAGAAACAGACGGAGAAATAAGAGATGAAAAAGAGGATCTTTTTTTACATCGTATCAGCTCTTATCCTTTTTCTGCTGCAGAGTTCCCTCCTTTCCCATTTCCGGATCGCTGACGTGGTGCCCAATCTGCTCGTGATCTTCACTGCCTCTATCGCCATCATAGAGGGCAGTCTGGACGGATGCCTGGCAGGATTTATCTGCGGTCTGCTTCTGGACGTCACCTACGGACCGGTAACCGGTATGTATGCCCTGGGCTTCCTTATCATCGGCTATGCGGCAGGCAAAACAAACAGGATATTTTACAGAGAAGATATCACATACCCCATACTGATCATCGGCGCGTCCGACATCGCTTACGGAATCTATATGTATCTTTTTGGATTTCTGATAAGAGGGCGGCTGGACTTTCTTTTTTACCTGGGCAGAATCATCCTGCCGGAGACTGTCTACACAGTGATACTGGCTGTTTTTCTCTACCGGCTGATCCTGCTGATCGCAGTGAGACTTGACAAAGAAAAGAACTGATTTTCATGGAGAGTGAATAAGTTTGAAAAATTTTCTGGAAGATCTGCTGAATATCATCCGTTCCCGGATATTTATCCTGGGAGTAATATTTTCAGCATTATTTCTGACCCTGATCGTCAGACTGTACAATCTGCAGATAGTGAACGGCCAGGATTATCTGGAGAAGTTTACATACAGAATACAGAAAAAAGTGGAGCTGGCAGCTCCAAGAGGAACAATATACGACAGCAGCGGTACGGCTCTTGCCTATGACAAAGTCTGCTACACCGTGACAATAGAAGACAGCAGCTCATCTCAGAAGAATAAAGACCGCAATGCCATGATCTCAAAACTGATAGATTATATCCAGGCTTCCGGCGATGAGATGACCTATGACATCCCCCTTCAGCTGAACAAAGAGGGAAAGATAGAATTCAATGGATCCGCGCCTGCCATTGTCCGTTTCAAAAAAGATATCTACAGCACCCAGGAACTGGATGACGAGCAAAAGAGCGCAGACGCCCAGGAAGTATATGACTATCTCTGCGGCAGCGATATGTTCGATCTGGATACCGCCGCCTATGACACTCAGAGGATCCTCGACATCCTCTCTGTCCGCTACGACATTTTCATGAAGCGATACGCACAGTATCTGGCTGTCACCGTGGTCTCCGACGCCAGCGACAAACTTGTCGCTGCTGTCAAGGAGAATCAGGACAGTCTGCCCGGCGTCTCCATTGATCAGGGCTATAAGAGAGTCTACACGGACAGCAAGTATTTTTCTGATATCACAGGCTATATCGGAAACATCTCCGAAGATGAGCTGGCCAAATATCAAGAAGACGGAAAGACAGATTATTCACAGAACGATGAGATCGGCAAGTCCGGGATAGAGGCCAACTACGAGGATACGCTCAAGGGGACAAAGGGCTCGCAGACCCTGTATGTAAACAATATGGGAAAAGTACTCGAGACTGCCGATACCGTAGACCCCGTTCCCGGCAAGGACGTCTACCTGTCCATAGACGCAGACTTCACAAAACAGGCCTACGATATGCTGGAGGAGCGGATCGCCGGCATCCTGCTGGCCTATATGAGAGAGGGAACAGTCGGCACAAAAAACGACGAGCTCTATATCAATTCGGGAGATTTTTACTATGCCCTGATTGACAATAATGTGATAGATCTCAAGCATCTGGAATCGGAGGATGCCTCAAAAGGAGAGAAAGCCTTCTACAAGAAGTATCTCAATTATGAGACAAGTGTTTCCCGCAAGATCTCAGACGCCATGAACAAAAAGAAAAAATCCCTTGACAGCGAAGAGAAATCTTACATAGAGATGGCCTACGATATGCTGGTGGGAGACGGTGTGGTAAACACATCAAAACTGGGCAGTGACGATGCCCGGCTCAAGAGCTGGAACGATGGCGATATCAGCCTTTATACATTTTTAAACTATATGATAAGCCGCAACCTCGTCGACCTGTCTTACCTGAACGTCTCGTCAGACTATCTGGGTACAGACGAGATATACCAGGCTATGGTCTCCTATATCAATGAAAACCTTCCCTCCTACAATGATTTCGAGAAGGAAGCCTATTACTATATGCTGAAAAACAAGGAGATCACAGGGGAAGAGATCTGCCTTCTCCTCTATGACCAGGGAGTGCTTGAAAAGGATTCCGATTACAGAAAGCTTGTCTCCGGCAGCCTTTCGGCCTACAGTTTTATGTACCGGAAGGTCTACTATATGGAGATCACCCCTGCCATGTTGGGGCTTAAACCCTGTTCCGGCTCCTATATCGTTACGGATGTCAAGACCGGCAAAGTGAAGGCTCTTGTATCTTATCCGGGCTATGACGCCAACAAAATGAACGATTCGGAATATTATGCAAAGCTTCTGGAAGATAAATCTCTTCCTCTCTACAACAAGGTCACGATGCAGGCTCTGGCGCCGGGCTCCACTTTTAAGCTCGTGTCAACAACAGCTGGCCTGGAAGAAGGAGTCATAACAAATGATACCTATATTTACGATAATGTAGAATACACAAAGGTCACTCCCCACGCCTCCTGCTGGAATAAGGGCGGCCACGGAGATATCAATGTGACCCAGGCTATCATGTATTCCTGCAACTACTTCTTCTACGAGGTGGGATACAGGCTGGCAACGACAAGCAAGGGAAAATTCAGCGACTCCCTGGGACTGAAGCGGCTGGCAAAATATGCTGCCATGTATGGTCTGGACAGCGTTTCCGGCCTGGAACTGGCAGAGACCAGCCCCAGGATATCAGACGAGAGTGCTGTCCGCTCCGCGATCGGCCAGGGAACGAATAACTTTACGGCAGCCGAGCTGAGCCGATATGTGACAGCCCTTGCGAATTCGGGAGATGTATACAAACTTTCCCTCCTGAGCAAGATAACAGATCACGACGGCAAAGTCCTTGACAAATGTGATACAGTAATTGACAAGAAGATTAATATTAAGAAGAGTACCTGGAACACGATCCACCAGGGCATGTACGATGTGGTAAATGTCTCGGATTACAGCACAAAGATGTCCGGCCTGGGCGTTACCATGGCAGGCAAGTCCGGAACTGCCCAGCAGTCGGAAGATGAGCCAAACCATGCGCTTTTCATCGGCTATGCCCCCTACAAGGATCCTGAGGTGTCGGCTGTGATCATCATACCCAACGGATACGGTTCCTCCAAGGTTTTGGATCTTTACGCCGATCTCATGTGCACATACTTCAATGTGCCCGTGAACAGGAAAAAGAATGACAGTTCAGAAGATGTGTCATCAGAAACAGATTCCAGTGTGAGAACTGCCAATATACCTGATATCAGCACGCAGTCCGATTAATTTGTTCTGGAGTGATAGACAAAATGAAATATAACAAGAGGTCCCCTTTATCCAGCAGGATCAGAAAATATAATTTCAGAATGTATGATATCCGGCTGCTGATCTATGTGATCGCCCTGAGTATCATCGGGGTCCTGGTCATAGGCTCAGCCGCGGACGGATTTATCACCAAACAGATCGTGGGACTGATCGGAAGCTCGATCATAATGGTGATTATTTCTCTGCTGGACTATAATTATATTGCAAAAATCTCCTGGGTTTTGTATTCTATAAATATACTGATGCTTGTCGCTGTACGGCTTGTCGGATACAACGTAAACGGCGCAAAAAGGTGGTTCAGGCTCGGCTCTATGGGAACATTTCAGCCCTCTGAGCTGTGCAAGGCCCTGCTGGTCGTTATTTTCGCCTACATCATCAGCGAACAGAAAAACCGTTTGGACAGGTTCAGCACTCTGATCAGAATATTCTTCCTCTATGCCATACCTATGTTTCTGGTAATGATAGAGCCTGATCTTTCGACCACGCTGGTACTGCTCTTCCTGTTCGCGGTGCTGATATTTGCCGGAGGCCTCAGCTTCCGGGTCATCGGTATCATAATGGCTGTCGGCATACCCTTAGGGGCATTTATCATATGGTATGTACAGCAGCCTTTTCAGATATTGCTCAGAGGTTACCAGTTGAACAGGATCATGAGTTTCCTGCACCCGTCCAAGTTCCTGCTGACCACAGGAAATCAGCAGTACAACTCCATCATGGCGATCGGGTCCGGCATGCTTACCGGCAAGGGACTCAACAACAACACCTTCACATCCGTGAAGGGCGGCAATTTTATCTCAGAGCCGCAGACGGATTTCATATTCGCGGTCGTAGGAGAGGAATTGGGCTTCCTCGGCTGCTGCCTTGTGATCGGTCTGCTTTTGCTCATAGTGATAGAATGCCTGAAGATCGCGGCAAACGCCAGAGATATAAGGGGCAGAATGATCGCTGCGGGAACAGCCGGAATCATTTCATTCCAGTCATTTGTTAATATCGGCGTCGCGACAGGCCTGATCCCAAACACGGGGCTTCCGCTTCCGTTTGTAAGCTACGGCCTGAGTTCTCTGCTGAGCAATTTCATATGTATTGGTTTAGTGTTAAATGTGGGTTTGCAAAGGAACAGGAGGTAAAATATGAAGATTGGGCTGGTAGCGCATGACACAAAGAAGATACTCATGCAGAATTTCTGCATAGCGTATAGAGGCATTTTGAATAAAAACGAACTGTATGCGACCGGTACCACCGGCAGACTGGTGGAAGAGGTCACAAACCTTAACATACACAAGTTCCTGGCCGGACGTCTGGGAGGCGATCAGCAGCTGGGAGCCCAGATAGAGAATAACAACATCGATCTGGTGATCTTCCTGCGGGATCCTTATTCTCCCAAATCTTACGAACCTGACGCCTATACGATCGTCAGCCTGTGTGATATGCACAATATCCCTATCGCGACGAATCTTGCCACGGCAGAGCTCCTGATAAAGGCCCTGGACAGAGGCGATCTGGAATGGAGGGAATTTTATAAATAATTCACATAGAAGGGGGAAAAGGATCCTGGGGCTTTTGCTTGCGGCAGCCATAGCTGCCGGATGTGCCGGATGCAGTTCCGGCAGCGGCCAGATCCTTATGCCCTACACGAATGCCAAGGAGGATATAGACCCGGCAGCCATGATCCCGGCAGACAGGGCAGACGGCTTTTCATCGGATCTGGCTGTAGTCTCTGTAGACCAGGCGGCATCTGCTGACACAAAAAAGAAGCTGTCCGATATAGACGCCACAGAGATCTTTCTCACGGGAACAGATGACGGCAAAGTGCTGGCGGCCAGTGAGATCTACAAGACCATGCCGCCGGCAAGTCTCACAAAGATCCTGACTGCACTCATTGCCCTGAAGTCAGGTACAGACCTTGATAAGGAATACACACTCGGAGATGATATCAGCGTATCTGTGGCGGATGCCCAGGTATGCGGCTTCAAAGCAGGTGATGTGATCACGCTCAGAACGCTTTTATACTGCATGCTGATCTATTCGGGCAATGACGCGGCCAACGCGGTCGCGTCTGTCGTGAGCGGGGGAGATATTCCCTCATTCTGCAAAAAGATGAATCAGGAGGCTTCCCGTCTCGGAGCGACACAGACGAATTTCGTGACCCCCAACGGTCTGGATGAAGCGGATCATTACTCCAGTGCCTATGATCTGTATCTTATATTCAGAGAATGCCTGGGGTACGACCTGTTCAGGGATGCCATATCCCAGAAGGGGTATACAGCGCATTTTAAGAGGGACGGCAAAGAGATCACCCAGTATTACGCCAGCACGAACCATTACAAAACGGGTGAGGCCCAGCCCCCGAAGGGCGTGACCGTCGTGGGCGGCAAGACGGGAACGACAGACAAAGCAGGTCTGTGCCTCATACTCTACGCGCAGGATGACAGCGGCAAGGGCTATATCAGCGTGCTGCTGGGCAGTCCGGACAAGAGTACCCTTTATGAAAGCATGACAAATTTATTATCCAATATTGGTAAATAAACATTGTTTTTTAAGAGGATTCATAATATAATTATATTAAATACGAAAGTCTGCGGGGATGTATTTTCGACAGATTTTACATTTATGAGGAAATCAGCTGAGATGTCTGACGGGCACTCAGATTGATATATCATCAACAGGAGGAGATCACAATGATACAGATAATATCAGGTGTAAAAGGTAAGGGGAAGACTAAGTTTCTCATTCAGAAGGCTAATGAGGCAGTAAAGACAGCTGAGGGCACTGTAGTTTATCTTGACAAGAATAATAAGCACATGTACGAGCTCAGCAACCGTATACGTCTGATCAATGTCGGAGACTATCCTATTGATACATATGACGCTTTTCTGGGATTCATCTGCGGCCTTATTTCTCAGGACAACGATCTTGAGGATATGTTCCTTGACAGTTTCCTTACGATCGGAAGCGTTTCAGACGAATACATCGGATATGTACTTTCAAAGCTTGCAGATATTTCTGAGCGCTTCAACGTGAACTTTACGATCAGTGTTTCCGTTGATGCTGACAACATACCTGATGATTTCAAGAAGGACATTGTTATTTCATTATAAGAGGATCTCTATCAGTTAATCTGATCTATTATCCGGTATATAAGCCCGATTGCACGTCTGCGGCATCTCGCGTGACAGGCAATCGGGCTTATATGCAAAAATATCACCTGCGGCTGCTTCAGCCGCGCTAGTGGGAGCTGGTTACATGAGCAATGCGCCTCAGAGAAGAACCGGATCCGGAACTGTTCATCACAGGGTCAACATAGGCGTGATCGTTTTTACAGCGATCTTTTTCTATATGGCGGCGAACTCTATTCTCTATCTGACACGCGGCCATGTTTCTTTTTTTGAGGTAGAGCAGGGGCAGATCGTTGACAGGGACAGATTTACCGGTTTTATACTCCGGGACGAGAAGGAGGTAAAGTCCTCCGAGAACGGATATATAAGTTTTTATGTGAACAATGGCGAGAAAGCGGCCAGGAATGAAAATGTCTGCCTGATCAGCAAGGCTCAGGCAGGGAAAAAGAAATCTGCGTCTTATACCCTGACGAAAGAGGATAGAAGCGATATCAGAGAACAGATGCTTGATTTTCTGAAATCTTATTCCGACAGCGATTATGCGCAGGTACAGGACTTTGACTATGACATGAGCACTATCGTGAACAGAGCGGTAAGCCGAAACGATATCAGCACCGCGTCTGCCGGAAAGACATCCTCCTATCAGGCTGTCACAGCCGATGCGTGCGGCGTCATCAGTTATACTGTCGACGGGCTTGAGGGAACTTCCAAAAAGAGCATCACAGAGGAAACTTTCAGCAAAGCCGGCTCCTACAGCCGAAAGCAGACAGAGGCGGGCTCCTATGTTAAGGCATCGGACCCTCTCTTCAAAGTCATAAAAAGCGACAGATGGAGCATCATCATTGAACCGGATGAAGAGCAGCTCGAGCGGCTGCAGAAGATGATAGACAAGGCGGGAGACCAGAGCGTTCCCGTCGAGGTAGAATTTGTCCGTCAGGGCTTCAGCACCCAGGCAGATGCTGAAATATTCAAGAACAAGGGCAGGCAGTATGTCTCTTTAACGATAGACGATTACATGAACACTTTCTGCAATGACCGCTACGTCGACATCAATCTTGTCTGGAACAGCTTCTCCGGAATGAAGATTCCCGCAAAATCTATCGCCAAGAAAGATTTTTACATGATCCCCTCCGAGTATCTTGTAACAGACAGCAGCTCTGATCAAAAAGGATTTTACATAAAAGGCGGATCCGGAACTGAATTCATAAAACCGGATGTCGTTCTGACCAGCGATGACTACTGCTATGTAGATCACGATGATATGGCCTCCGGCACCGTTCTTGTGAACAATAAGACAGGAAAGACATATTCCGTCAGCTCAACAGCAGCTCTGGACGGAGTCTATAATATCAACCGCGGCTATACCCAGTTCTGCCCGATAAAGATCCTGTACACATATGGAGATTATTGTATCATAGAAAACGCATCCTCCAATCTGATATCTCTTTACGACCGGATTCTTCTGGATGGCTCGGATGCGCATGATGGCGAGGTCGTTTATTAGGAGGTAATTAACATGCTGACAGATAATGTTGCAGATGTAGAGCGCCGTATTCAGGAAGCCTGCCGCAGGGCAGGAAGAGACAGGAGCAGTGTATTGCTTGTTGCGGTGAGCAAGACAAAACCTGTCTCTGATATTGAAGAGGTCATGACAACAGGCATCGTCGACTATGGGGAAAACAAGGTGCAGGAGTTATCGCAGAAGTATGAAGTCCTTCCCAGGAATCTGCGCTGGCATATGATCGGACATCTTCAGAGAAATAAAGTGAAATATCTTCCCGGCAAGACCGTACTCATTCATTCTGTGGATTCCCTCAAGCTTGCCCAGGAAATAGACAAGGATTTCGCTAAAGCCGGCCTCACGGCAGACATTCTCATAGAAGTCAACGCGGCGCAGGAGGATACGAAATACGGTGTAAGCCTGGAAGAAACAGAGGGCCTGATCCGGGAGATCGCCCCTCTTCCCCATGTACATATCAGGGGTCTTATGACTATCGCTCCTTTTACCGATGACCCGGAGACAAACAGGATCTACTTCAGAAAATTGAGAGAATTATCTGTTGACATAGGTGCAAAAAACATTGATAATGTTGATATGAGCGAGTTATCCATGGGTATGACCGGAGATTACGAGGTAGCCATAGAAGAGGGAGCCACTCTTGTCAGAGTAGGCACAGGTATTTTCGGTGCCCGTAATTATAACATATAGGAGAATTTTGATTTATGGGAATTGGAATGAACAGATTGCTCGATATTATGCATCTGAACGATGAAGAGATGGAAAGCGGCAGCGACATCGAGGATATAGAAGACGAAGAGCCGGCTGCCCGTTCTGAGAGAAAAGTCTCCCGGAAAAAGCCCGCCCGGTCCGCGAAGAAGAAGGCAAAGCCTGCTCCCCGTCAGACATATGACGATATAGACGACGACATTTCTGACGATGATGAGGAGGACAGCTACGAGGAAGAGCCCGAGAGCTCATATTCCGGCGGATTCTTCTCCCGTCCCAGGCGAAGCAGCAAGATCGTGCCGATGAACGCTTCCTCCAGGAACAGCATACCAGCCATGGAAGTGTGTGTATCCAGGCCGGTTGACTTTGAATCATGCCAGGAGATCAGCGATATCATCCGCGATAACAAGGCTGCCATCGTCAATATCGAGGCTGTCAGCACTCAGGAGGCCCAGCGCATCATTGATTTTGTATCCGGATCCTGTTATGCCCTTGACGGAGCTGCCAGACAGGTATCTGACAGCATTATCATATTCACGCCGAACGATATAGACATCACAGGGGATTTCCTCGATTCGGAAGGTTCCCCCGTTTCCGTCCCCGGTTTTGACGACGATTTCGATATTGACGGCGAGGATTGATTCTTTCTTTTGATCAGACAATATAAATTGGAGGTATATATCGTATGCTGACACCTATAGAGATTCAGGGCAGAACATTTAAGGGCAGCGGTATGGGTTATTCAAAGACCGATGTAGACAGCTTTTTCCAGACCCTGGCCGCTGACTATGAGGCACTCTACACAGAGAATATCTCTCTGAAAGAGAAGATCACAGGCATGAACGAAAGCCTGAACCACTACCGCGATATAGAAAAGTCACTCCAGAAGGCCCTCGTCCTCGCGGAGACGACTGCCGAGGAAACTGTTCTCAGTGCAAAGAAGAATGCCACAGTCATTGAGCAGGAAGCTGTTCTCAAGGCACAGAGCATCGTGGCAGACGCCAAGGTCGACATAGAAAAGCTCAAGGTACAGCTCTCGGATCTGCTCAAGCAGTATGAGGGCTACAGGGCCCAGTGCAGAGCCCTGGCCAAGGCACAGCTTGATATGATAGATTCAGAGGCTTTCGATGTAGGCGGCAATGTAAAAGATGACATATCTGAGCTTGAGAAGAGCGCTTCCGAACACGCTCAGATGCTTCAGGCAGAGCCGGTCAACACCCAGCCGCTGCCGGAAGAGCAGAAGAAAGCGGAAGACCAGGAAGAAGAATTCGATGAGACTCTCTCAACAGATGAATCCATGATCAAGGATTTTTCAGAAATTTTTGAAAAAGAAGAGAGCGAAGAAGATATTCAGAAGGAAGAGATCTCAGGCGATACAGACGGCGAAGAGAAAGACAGCTGATACGGCTGAAGAAAATGATACAGGGAATGAGACGAACCATCCGGTCTATTGCCGGCACCCAGGTGCTGATGACAGACCCCGGTTCGTCCTTATCATATATCGGGATTTTTCTTAACAGAATATCCTTTTTCTATCTATAGAAGTTGGAGAAAATAATATGGAAGCAGAAAAACTTTGCATTCACAGGGAAGGCAAAAAGGCCTACGATATAGTGCTTACAGACGGTTTTGCCCAGCTGGCCCAGTCTGTGAAAGAACTCGGTGTGTCTGACAGAAAGATCTGCATCGTCACAGACAGCAATGTGGGCCCTCACTACAGGGAGCAGATCTCAGACATTCTGGAAGGAGTCTGCAGCAGGGTGTGCGCCTTTACATTTCCCGCAGGAGAAGAAAGCAAGAACCTGGATACCGTACAGGATCTTTATGAATACCTCATCCGGCAGCATTTTGAGAGAGGCGATCTCCTCGCAGCCCTTGGCGGCGGGGTCGTCGGAGACCTGACAGGCTACGCAGCGGCAACATATCTTCGCGGCATCCGTTTTATCCAGATCCCCACAAGCCTGCTGGCCCAGGTCGACAGCAGTATAGGAGGTAAGACCGGTGTAGATTTTCGCGCCTACAAGAACATGGTCGGCGCCTTCCACCAGCCTTCCCTGGTCTATTCCAGCTGCCAGACCCTGCTGACCCTCACAAAGCGCCAGTATATATCCGGCATGGGGGAGATCATAAAACACGGCCTCATCCGCGACGCAGCCTACTTCTCATGGCTGAAAGAAAATGCCGATGAGATCTGCTCCCGCTCAGCTCATGTCATGACTCCCATGATAAAGAGAAGCGATGAGATCAAACAGCAGGTCGTTGAAAATGACCCCACAGAAAAGGGAGAGAGAGCTGTCCTTAACTTCGGCCACACGATAGGCCATGCTGTAGAAAAGCTCATGAACTTCTCCATGCTGCACGGAGAGTGTGTGGCAGTCGGCATGGCAGCTGCAGCCAGGATCTCCCTGGACAGGGGCATGATCTCGGAAGAAGATTTCTCCGATATCCTGACAGCTATCCGGACATTTGACCTGCCTGTCACTGTCTCCGGCATCTCACCGGAAGAAGTCCTGGCAACCTCAAAATCAGATAAAAAGATGGAAAAGGGCCATGTGAAATTTATACTTCTCGATGGCATAGGCAGGGCTGTGATCCGCACGGATGTAAGAGATGAAGAGATCCTGGCCGCTGCCCGGTCTGTCATATGTTAAAAGGAACTGAAATAATGAAATATATAAAAGCCCTCATTGCTGTCATCGCCCTGGTCCTGGCCGACCAGTTTACAAAGCACCTGGCCAGCGCCTTTTTAAAGGGGTCTGCCCAGGGGAAGATCCTGGTCCCCGGCGTTTTCCGCCTTCTCTATCTGGAGAACAGAGGTTCGGCCTTCGGCATGATGCAGAATAAGATCCCCTTTCTGCTGATCTTCACGATCGTCGTACTGGCTGTCGTCGTATATTTCTATATCCGTCTGCCCTACACCAGAAGGATGCTCCCCTTACGGCTGGGGGCTGTATTTATCACAGCAGGGGCCCTGGGGAATTTCATAGACCGGGTCTTTCAGGGTTACGTCGTAGATTTTTTCTATTTTGAACTGATAAATTTCCCCATCTTCAATGTGGCGGATATCTACGTCACCGTTTCAGCGGCGGCACTTGTGCTTCTGATCCTTTTTCATTACAAAGATGAAGATTTCGCCGCCATTTCCGCTAAAGGGAAGCTCCGTGGAGGGGAAAAATGAACGAACTGACATTCTCCGTTGATCCTTCCTCTGAGGGCCAGCGTCTGGACAGATATCTCAGTGATCAGATAAAAGATCAGTCCCGTTCTTATATTCAGAAGCTGATCAGGGACGGATCTGTGACCTGCGGCGGGCTCTCTTTGAAAGTCAGCTATAAGGTGGCATCCGGGGATCAGATCCATGTGGACATCCCCGATCCCGTCAGTCTGGACATCCTGCCCCAGGATATCCCCCTGGATATCATATACGAGGACAAGGATATCCTTATTGTCAATAAGCCCAAGGGCATGGTCGTCCATCCGGCGCCCGGCCACTATTCCGACACCCTGGTCAATGCAGTCATGTATCACTGTGCAGATCAACTTTCCACAATAAACGGGGTCCTGCGCCCGGGGATCGTCCACCGGATAGACAAAGATACCAGCGGTGTCCTCGTTGTGTGCAAAAACGACATGGCTCACCGCAAGATAGCCGAGCAGCTTGCCTGCCACAGCATAACCAGGAAGTACCGGGCCATCGTCTACAACAATATCCGCCAGGAGAGCGGCACGGTTGACGCCCCTATAGGCCGCATGGACAATGACCGCAAGAAAATGTGCGTGCACCCCAGACACGGGCGCCGAGCCGTCACTCACTTTCAGGTGCTGGAACATTTTCAGGACTGTGCCTACATAGAGTGCAGTCTGGAAACCGGCCGCACCCACCAGATCCGCGTTCACATGGCCTCCATCGGCCACCCCCTCGTGGGAGACACCGTATATGGCCCTTCAAAGGACCGATTCGGCATCCAGGGGCAGGCGCTGCATGCCATGGTTCTGGGCTTTATTCACCCGTCTACAGGCAGGTATGTGGAGTTTTCCGCGCCTCTGCCGGACTACTTTACAGGTCTGCTGGAAAAGCTGAGAAAGAGATGATCATTCCTTTCTCAGCTTTATCACATCTGCCGCCTTGCGCCGTCTGTTCTCATCTATGGCCGCATAGTGCTTCTTTGTGGTGTTGACGTCCTTGTGGCCGAGAGTTTCCGCGACAAGATAGATATCACCTGTTTCCTGGTAGAGCTCTGTTCCGAAGGTGCTCCTGAGCTTGTGCGGCGTAATTTTCTTAACCGTAGTGACCATGCGGGCATATTTTTTCACCAGCCGCTCAACAGACCGGGGCGTTATCCGGGTATTCTTCAGGGAGATAAAGAGGGCATTCTCATCGCCCTGGCCCGGATTGGCCTCTTTTCTGGCTCCTTTCATGTAGTCCAAAAGGGCTTCTCTTACTTCATCTCCAAAATACACCAGAGCCTCATTCCCGCCTTTTCGAATGATCCTGATCGCCTGATTATCAAAATCAACATCATCCAGGTCCAGCCCGACACACTCAGATACACGGATCCCTGTTCCCAGCAGCAGGGTAAGGATAGCCATATCCCTTGATTTCGTCTTCTCATGGAAGGCAAGCTCTCGACCGCTGAGCTTTCCCCCGGATTCGGCCTCATCCAGCAGCTGAGCGACCTCACCAGGCTCAAGCCGGATGATATTCTTTCCCTTTATCTTAGGCACATCGACCATACGGGTGGGGTTTGTCTTTATCAAGCCACGCTTGAAGTAATAATCATAAAATGAAGTCAGCGATGAAAGTTTTCGCGCCTTGCCCTCATCTTTGTTGGTATACAAACGTCCGTTCTTTTTATAAGCTTCCAGGAAAGAAAGATATTCCTCAATATCCATGGGCGTGATCATATCCAGAACCTCGATTGGCAGCTTTGTGATATCCTTATCCGCAAAATACGGATTGTTGGTCTTTAGAAAATAAAAGAAAACACCCAGATCATAGGCATAATTTTTTCTGGTATTCGAACTTTTGCGGATCTCCAGCGACCGGAAATATTCCATGCAAAAGGCCGGAAGTTCTTTCAGATGCTCGCGTATCTTTTCAATGTTCTTCAGATCAGTCTGTTTTTTATATGAAAATTCAGCCATATTTTTTCTCCTTTATTCAGACCGAAAAATGGATCTCTAAGGCTATTATATCATAAATCCGTCATTTTATGTCGTAAAATAATGATTTTGCGACATAATTTGTCACTGCTGGTCTCTCCCAAATAGACAGTCATCGGTCATGCTCTCCGGAAAAGGCTGATTTCTGAAAAAATTTATAGAATGCATTTATCTATTGTATAGTCTTATATGGAATGCAAATGGTCAATTATGTCGATAAAACCCTCCATCGTTTATTAGATATTCTATTTTATATGGATATTAATAACGCTATTTTATAGACTCAATCCAATCATTGTTAGATTCGATATTTATGGAGAGGCAAAAGGAAGAATCCATCTGTATTGCTATTAAAAAATTTGACCGTCCGGCACATTCCGGGCGGTCATAGATTTTTTTGTTTTGATTCTGATCGGCATCTTTTGTTTCTCTGATCCTAATTGTACATCTCAAAACAGTTCTATAAAAAAGCTGAAAAAAGCTCCTGAAGTTTTCACTTCAGGAGCCTGCGTGTCGGCGCGACTGGATTTGAACCAGCGGCCCCTACGTCCCTAACGTAGTGCTCTACCAAACTGAGCCACGCGCCGTCAACAGTAACTATTATCCCACTCACAGTCCGTTTTGTCAAGTATTTTTCTAAAGTTTTTGTAATTATTTGTAAGGCTGCCCGGGAGCCTTCATAATAGAACTTTTACTCTTTTTTAATAATATGCCTTCTCTGCATATGTTATACTTAGTCTAATGCAAGACCCTGCAAAAAGCTTTAGATAGATATTTTATCAGGAGGGGACGAACGTATGTCAATATTTGATCAGATAGGGAAAAAACTTTCAAACGTAAGTTCTAATGCCTTAGACGCAACAAGAAGCATGGCGGAGATCCAGAAGCTTACAAACGAGATAAACTCTTCCGGCAAATCAATAGACAGGATCTACAGAGAGATCGGAGAAGAATATTATCTGGCTCACAGAGAGGAAGCTTCCGGAGAATTTGGCAGCAGGATCCAGGAGATCAATTCACTGGCTGCTCATATGGAAGAACTTCAGCAGCAGATAGACAGGATAAAGGCAGAAAGGGAGGCAGCTAAGACAGCTGGCCGCACGCAGGCTTCCCCTGATGCAGATGGTTCTGATAAGACACCCGGAGACAGATACTGCCCTCACTGCGGAAGCAAGATCCCCGCAGACAGCATTTTCTGTATAAAGTGCGGAACCAGACTCGATACAGAGGAAAAGGAGCCGGATCAGGCAGATGAAGGCACTGAGGAAGTTCAGGGCCAGGCTGTGGAAGCTGAACCGGAGGAGGCTCAGAACAGCGCACCAGAAACTGAAACGCAGGAAACTCCAGCACAGAGTGCTCCTGAGCAGGACGCAGATCCCGCCCCGGATCCTCAGGCTGACACAGATCAGGAGGAAAAAGGACCGGACCAGGCCTGACAGATACCGGCCTCTGAGTTTTCGAACATTTGACCAGCATAAAACAAGGGACATTCATCCACCTGTTTTCAGATGGGTGAATATCCCTTATTTTTTTCTGCTATTTAATCTTAAGTCCTCTCCACCTGTTCATGGCCGCCAGGATCTCCTGCCGTCTCGGACGCGCAAGACCGCATACCGGAACAGACCCGCAAAGTCCCTGGATGCCCTTCTCATCTATGAGCCTCTCTATCTCATCGGCTATCTGACTCAGGCTGCGGCGCCCATCCATAAGTTTCTCTCTGGCATAGACAAGAACTTTTGCAAGAGCGTACATCTGTTCGTTGTCAACGATCTGCTCAACAGCCCGCATGTCGACTTCGCTTCTGTCCAGGGAAAAGGAATCCAGGCCATTAACCCGGACCTTGACCCGCCCCTTCCGGTCTCCATGCTCTGAGCGGCCGCGGGCGCTGCCCGCAGCAGCCGGCGCAGGCACTCTCCTGCCGGCTGATATCTCCTTATCTGTCTGTCCTGGCTTAAATTCTCCGAACTTCTCAGCGGCCTTCCTGGCTTTCTCCGTGATATCATAGGGAAGCCACATGTCCATCTGCAGGATGGTATCCGCCGGATAGAACCAGGAACCGGAGCTGCCCACAGCCAGGATCATAGATATGCCGCTCTTTTTCAAGGCACCGGCCACCTCAAGCAGGGGGGTGATCGGCTCCATATCACGGCTGATCACGCTCAGCATAAGGGCATCTCTTACCATGAAGTTCGTGGCGCTTGTATCCTCATCGATGAGAAGCAGCCTTGACCCGGCCTCAAGGGCTTCAGCAAGCCCGGCGGCCTGTGAGGTAGAACCGCTGGCATTCTCCGTACAAAAGCGCCTGGTATCCGTACCTCCGGGAAGGTCTCCGATAAAAAGAGAAATATCGGTACCTTTCACGCTGCGGCCATCCTCCGCCCGGATCTTGACCGCCGTCTGATCTGTGACCACATACTCCCTGCCATCGCCTGCTATATGATCATAGACGCCTCGTTCCAGGGCTCCCAGGACCGTAGACTTGCCGTGGTAACCGCCCCCGGCTATCACTGTGATTCCGCGCCTTATGGCCATTCCGCTGACTTTCCCGGCATGAGGCAGATCAGCCTCCACACGCAGGGAATCCGGAGACCGGAAGCGAACAGCCCCCTTCAGAGGACGCTGAGAGATCCCGCTCTCCCGGGGAAGAACCGATCCATCCGCAATAAATGCGATATAACCATTTTGGGTGATGAAGTCCCGCAGACATTTCTGATCGTCGGCAAGCTCTATCGTCTCCTTCAGCCTTTCCTGGTCTATGCTGGAATAATACAGGGTCCCCTTTACGACATCCGGCAGAAATGTAAACAGCATCTTCTCCAGATTCCCAGCCAGGACTGTGCGGCCTGCCGCGGGAAATCCCGCCTCAAAGCACATGCTGATATCGCCGCTTGTCTCATCGATCCGGCAGGCACTCCTCTCAAGGATCTCCTGGCCCGGCCGGCTGGTCCCCAAAAAACCGCTCTTTCCCGATCCGCCCGCCTTATGAGAGTATCTGTCAAGGGCAGATGAAAAAAGACGCAGCAGATGATCCTCCAGAGCTCTCTTTCTCCATCTCTCAGAATAGAAGGCTGAGGGGATTCCCGTCTGACTTCCCCTGATATGGATGCTCAGCTGCGAGGGAGAAGCAAAAGGATCTCCCTGCACATGGACGATCTCCAGCAGATAGCCCGGAAAGCCATAGGTTCCCTTCAGGCTCTTATAGGCGGGATATCCCCTGTGGTCTATGGATCTTAAAAGCGACCTGAGCTCACTGTGTGTTTTCATCTAAGCTCACTGATCCTCTTTCTTTGTCACGGTGAAATCGGAGTATTCCACGCTGCTTCCATTCTCATAGATCACGTAGCAGACGCGCGTGGGCTTGTCTATGTTGGGCGTTACGCCTGTGATCTGCTGGCACTCCATGACAGCATAGTCAAAAGCCTTATCAAGAGCTTCCTGCTCGCTGTCTGCCTCAATATCCGTCTTCTGGGACTTGTCGGCAAATGTCTTTATCCCTCTGGAAGGGTCCGCGAACTTTCTCTTCACAGTTATAAGAAATTCTGCATCGTATTTACTCATAATATAAAACTCCTTTTTATAGAAAATGTTTACAGCTATTATATCATATTTGCCCGGATGCGATCATCCGTTTATGGGATCTGAAACCCATTTGCCAGCTAGGCCCTGACCCTTTCCGTCTCCGCGCCCGCTTTGCGGGTGAGCCTGATCTGGTCAAAGTAAGCGATCAGAAGCTTAGCGCATTTGCGGCTCGTCCCGAAATGATCCCTCAGCTGAACGATCGTGAGGATCTCCTCCTTCTGAAAATGGTCTTCGACAAATTTTTTCGCTTCCTCAACAAAGCGGCTCATGGTATAGACATCCTCAGAGATACGGACCAGGATATTTTCTTCTGCCATCAGCTGAAAGATATCCTGCACCGCGTCCGCCGGGAAGGCCTTCAGATCGATCTCAGAGACCCTGAGAAAGTTAAAGCCGGCCTCCTCAAGGGCACTGCTGATCCTGCCTGTTATGGCCTCTCTGAGCTCATCCTGAGGGATGCAAAAACCCGCCAGCGCGATATCCGAACCGGGCTGCCATATAACGCCCTCCCGGGCCAGAGTGTCCATACACAGATCAAACAGATTCAGTTTCACAGACTTCATATATGTGGTCCTAAGCTGAGCCCTGGGCATGCCTCTCCTGTAAGGATGCTCCTGATGGTATTTTGCCAGATCCCGGCGCAGAGCAGCCGCCAGAGCAGCCATGCTGCCCCTGTGCCAGACAAAGGAATCATTCTTCGCCTCATACAGGAATATACTCCCCTCCTGAGCCAGCTTTTCGGCTGCAAGGGCTGTCTCCTCACAGGTACGCCCTGCCGCCCTGGCAATCTCTGACACGCTGATCAGCCTGAGACCGGCCTCCTCTGCACGCATCTCGACCACATCAGCCAGAGACCCCTTCTCCTTCCTCACAAGTTCTTTTACGGCATCCGGGTCAAAACGCTTTTTTCTCCCTGCCGGCAAAGGTTCAAGGACTATGCCTCCACCGATCGTCTCAAGGGGAGAATAGAATCTGACAACAAACCGATCTCCTCTTCTTACTACGGTCTCCTCCTCCAGAAGCAGCTGGGCAAAGCAGGACTGACCCGGCTCCAGCTTTTTCGCGTCCAGGAGAATGGCACGGCAGAGGATATGCGCTGTCCCGGTAAAGAAATGCAGTCTTTCCCGGTTTATCACGGTCCGCTGGGAATCCCCAAGCAGGACCAGCCTGACATCAATAAGGCTTGTGTTCTTCATGCACCCCGGCAGGGAAATGACATCTCCTCTCCTGATCTGGTCTGTCGACAGATCCGCCAGGTTCAGGGCGCTCCTCTGACCGGCCTGGCAGAAGTCCTGGTTCTCTCCGTGGACCTGAATATTCCTGACCCGGCACGATCTGCCCTCCGGGTACAGCTGCAGGATATCCCCCTTACCTATCATGCCCGAGAGCAGAGTCCCCGTAACGATTGTCCCGAATCCCGGGAGCGTGAAGACCCGGTCTATGGGGAGCCTGGGAATGCTGTTCACATCCCTCGGCTCCATCTCCTCTCTCACCATCCTGGAGATCAGGCTCTTCAGCTCATCGATTCCCTGGCCTGTAAGGGCAGAAACGCAGACCTGCGGCGCATTTTCCATGATCGTCCCCTTCAGTTCCTCCTTCAGGTCTTCCTTCACAAGCTCCAGCCAGCCCTCGTCCACCAGGTCGCATTTGTTTATCACAAGAATTGTCTTTTTTACGCCCAGAAGCTCCAGAATATCCAGATGCTCCCTGGTCTGGGGCATCATGCCCTCGTCAGCCGCCACAACCATAAGGACAAGATCCATGCCGGCAGCTCCCGCCGCCATATGGCGGATGAATTTTTCATGGCCGGGAACGTCCACGATGCCGCAGCGGTCACCGTCAGAAGTGTCGAACCAGGTAAACCCAAGCTCGGTGGTGATCCCTCTTTCTTTTTCCTCTTTTAACCGATCCGTATCACGGCCTGTCAGCGCCTTGATAAGTGCCGTCTTGCCATGGTCGATGTGACCTGCCGTGCCGATAGTAAAATGCTTCATGGCCTGTCTCCTGTCCGGGCAAGCAGATCATTGATCTGCTCTGCCGCTTCATTTATGTCCTCATCTCCCATAGTCCGCACATCCAGCCAGATCCTGTCATCCTTTATCCTGCCTATGACAGGGACAGGCAGAGCACGAAGCTCTCTTTCAAAGCCGGCAGCACTCATATTCGAAGGTTTTATGGTCACAGCCATGCTCTTAAGGTCTGTCAGGGGCATGGCTCCCCCTCCGATCTGGGACTGGGAGGGACAGCACTCTATCCGGGCAAACGCCCCGGCCGGGGCAAGCAGGTCCGCCAGCCGCTGCGCGCGCTTCTTTATGCTTTCTCTGCTCTCTTCTATCATTCTCAGCACAGGCAGCCGGGAAGAAGCCCTGCCGGGAGCCTGATATTCCAGCAGAGTCTGCTCAAGGACCGCCGCCGTAAACTTATCGATGCGCAGAGCCCTCGTCAGAGGATTTTTCTTTATCAGGTCTATATATTTCCTGCGGCCTGCTATAATGCCGGCCTGAGGGCCGCCAAGCAGCTTATCTCCGCTGAAGCAGACCAGATCCACTCCCTTTTTTATTTCTTCCTGGACTGTCGGTTCATATTCACAGCCAAAGGGCCGCAGGTCGACAAAGCTGCCGCTGCCAAGATCTTCTACGACCGGGATATCCAGGCGCTCGGCCAGCTCCCGGATCTGACCGGCATCCACAAGCTCCGAAAAGCCCACGATCCTGTAATTGCTTGTGTGGACCTTGAGAAATGCTTTTGTCTGCTCACTTACGGCCTTCTCATAATCTGAGAGATGGGTCTTATTTGTCGTCCCTGTTTCCACAAGATGGGCCCCGCTCATGGAGATGACCTCGGGAACACGGAACTTTCCCCCGATTTCCACGAGCTCCCCCCTGGATACGACAACGTCTCCGCCCCTCGCCAGACTGCTCAGGACCAGCATGACTGCCGCCGCGTTATTGTTGACTGCCATGGCGGCCTCAGCCCCGGTCAGTGAGCACAAAAGGGCCTCAAAATGGGAATACCTCTCTCCCCGCCTGCCCTCCATGAGGTTATATTCAAGATTGCAGTAGCCCGTGATCACATCCCGCAGGTGGTCTGCCGCCATTTCCCCGATCGGTGCCCTGCCAAGATTCGTGTGCAGGATAATGCCCGTCGCATTGATCACCCGGCGCAGGTCCGGGGAAAATACTGCCTGGACCCTCTGTCCGACCGCCTGACCGAAGTTTCTGATCTTCTCCTTTATTTCTTCCTCCCTGCTGCTGCTAAAGATGAAATCCCTCAGAAGAGCTTCCTCCTCCCTCACAGCCCGGGTGACAGGTTCCCTGCCGTAGAGCCGGATCAGCTCTTTTATTTCTTCTGTCTCCAGAAATGAGTCTACCTTGGGAATCTCTCTGTAAAAGAGTCTTTTCTCCATATTTCCTCCCTGGATAAGGTTTTTTGTTATCTACCGAAAAAGGCTGCACTGAAGATCAGCGCAGCCTGATTGCTTTTGTCTGGGCCTTGACTGCATGACCCACAAGAGCCGTCTTTGTCTCCATACCGGCTCCCGCGAGGGCGTGCATGATATCAGGGACATCCTCATCGCTCACCGCGAAGAGAAGACCCCCGGAAGTCTGAGGATCATAAAGCAGATCCGTAAGCGTCCTGCTCATCTTTCCCTCATCTACGCAGTCCTGCATATAATCCCGGTTCCTGTAGGCGCCGGCAGGGACAAAACCCTCCTCGGCATAGTCTGCCGCGCCCGTGATCAGGGGTACAGATCTGGCCCGGATCTCCAGCGTTACCCCGCCTGCCCTTGCCATCTCAAGACTGTGGCCGATAAGCCCAAAGCCTGTGATATCTGTGCAGGCATGGACAGAGAACCCTGCCAGGACATCCCTGGCCTTTGCATTCAGTGATCTCATGACATGGATGGCCTCTGCCTCCGACGCGTCGGAAGCTGCTTCGCCCTTAAAAGCAGTATTCACAACTCCTGTGCCGATCTGCTTTGTCAGGATCAGCGCGTCCCCGGCCCTTGCTCCGGCGTTTTTCCACATGGCTGCCGGGTTTACAAAGCCCGTGACGGCAAGCCCGTAGAGGGGCTCGTCGCTGCTGATCGAATGGCCGCCCGCAAGCACCGCGCCGGCCTCTTTTACCTTGTCGGCGCCGCCTGCCAGGATATCGGCAAGGATAGCCGGATCCAGGCAGTTCGGGAAAGCTGCCAGGTTGAGGGCGATCTTAGGCTTCCCTCCCATAGCATAGACATCGCTGAGCGCATTGGCCGCCGCTATCTGGCCAAATGTAAAAGGATCATCAACGACAGGGGTGAAAAAATCCGCCGTCTGGATCATAGCCAGCTCCTCAGAGATCTGATAGACCGCTGCGTCATCCGATGTTTCTATTCCTTCAAGGAGATGATCGTCATGAAATTTGGGAAGTGAGCTCAGAACCTGAGCTAAGGTCTTGGGACCTAACTTGGCCGCTCACCCGGATGCCTTCGTATACTGCGTCAGTCTGATCCGCTGATCTTCCATGGCTCTCACCTCCCTTCAGATAGATCTGTTTAGAAAAAAGGGGCTGCCTTAGGATACTGCGGCAGCCCGGTAAACGGCTATCATAGCCTTTTCATTCTGGCGTAGATGTGTGAGAATCGAACTCACCCGGGACGTACCCCGCCCCACACTGGTTTTGAAGACCAGGAGGCACACCAGTTGCCTGTCCATCTACATAATTGGGCCCTCATCAGGCACAAAGAGAGACCATTCTCCCTTCTCATGGTCAAAAAGATAGACTGAGCCATCTTCATAATGCAGGATCCTCATGGAGATCCCCTGGCTCCCGCTGATCCTTAGCAGAAGGCTGATCTCAAACAGATTCTGCTCATCATTGTATCTTAAGAGGATCTGATCCCCCAGCCTGTGTTCATCAGAAGGACTGCCGCCCGGCAGCTTCCCATCGAACAGGTCCTTTATACTGACAGACATCAGGTAGGCATAGGAATCCGGGTCTATCCTGATCTCTCCGGAAAAACCGGCTGCTTCATATGCCTTCTGCACGATGGCGTCCGCTTCCTTTATCAGGGTGCTGCGCATGACATACTCAGCCTTGGCTTCCTTGTTAAAACGCTTGGCCATAACACTCTATCTCCGGCTGCATCCCTATGACCAGGCGTATCTTTTGCTGATGGTCTCAGGGTCATACTTGTACATGGTAAGGCTTACAATATAAGGTTCATCCCAGTTCTCAACGATGACTGTCTCCTCGCTTACGCCCCACTCCATGCTGATGCTGCGGGCCTTCTCACAGTCCCGTTCCACGACTGCCTGGCAGTAGTCCAGAAGATGCTGATCACGAACCGGCCAGCGGACGTTGTACACGGGATAAAATCCCTCTTCGTCCTTTTCATCATCCGGACAGATGGCATCCGCGTTGACATGAGCCTGTTCATCCTTGGCCATCCAGGTATAGGGTCTGGAGATCAGGACAAAATGCCTGCCCTGATAATCAAATTCTCCAAAACTCTTGGCATGGGCCTGGACAAATGTCATCTTTTCCGCTTTTGCTTTTTTCACTTTATCAACCTCTTTTACAGCATATCCGCCAGGTCACTTACCTCATCGATATCCTTCAGCAGTGCTTCCTTTTTCTCGTTAAAGAGAAGAGCCTGATTATAGCGGTCATACTTCTCAGAGCCATTATCCCTGATAAAGCGGGCGCAATGCCTGTTGGCATTGAGTTCCGTGATAAATATGACCATCTCCTGGCTCTCGCCGAAAGCCTGCTCCAGGAATGTAAAGGCATTCTCAAGATTTGTCTTTCCCTTGTCTATCAGCTGCTTCCTCTTTGTCGTATCATCAGAGAAGGAAGCACGGATATAGCGGAAGGCCTTCTCAGGCTCCAACTGATCTTTCTTGATCAGATTCTGGCGGTAACCCTCCAATGTCATGACAACCTGTTTGAGACTCCTGACCTGATTCTCCTCGTAAAGTCCCCTCTCTGCATTCAGATCCAGATCTTCCTCTATCTGAAGGATCTTATCACTCAGGATATGAGCCGTCTCGCTGCCGGAAGGCTGAGCCTTCGCAAACTTTTCCTTTATCTCCTTGAGTACATCGAAAAGATCATGCACATAGAGGTCTTTCGCGTAGGCATCTGAGAACACAGACGTCAGTTTGCTTACCATAAGGTTTATGACGCTGAGCTTCTCGTCGAAGGAAGCTTCTTTTATCTTCTCTACGCCGCTCTCGCTGATCTTCCCGGCCAGGACGGCGTCCACATTGTAGTCTGTCTGATATTTCTTGTAGAGATCCAGATAATTTGCAAAATCCTTTGCGATCCTGCGGTTCTGGATATACTGAAGGATGACAGATTCGTCTATGGGGATATCCAGTTTCTCGTAGACGCTCATCAGGCGGGACAGGTCTTCCCAGCCTCTGGCCGTGACGATCTCCTTCCCGTCGACCGTCGTCTCTATATCATAGAAATTCTCCTTCTTGATATCAAGATAGGAAATAATCGCCCCGTGGATCCCCACTTCATAGGCATATTCCTTCCATGCCTGGTAATCCACATCCACTGTGATCTTCTTGACACGGTCAAGGGTAACGATATCGAATTCCCTTACGGAAGAGTTGTATTCCGGGGGATTGCCCGCTGCCACGATGACCCAGCCTTCCGGGATCTTGTGGTTGCCGAATGTCTTGCCCTGCAGAAACTGCAGCATAGTAGGAGCCAGCGTCTCGGAAACACAGTTTATCTCATCTATGAAAAGGATACCCTCGTCCAGGCCTGTTGACTCGATCTTGTCATAGATAGAGGCAACGATCTCGCTCATGGTATATTTTGTGATAGAGACTTCCGTTCCCTTATAAGACCGCTTCTCAATAAAGGGCAGACCGATGGCGCTCTGCCTGGTATGGTGGGTGATGGTGTAGGCTACCAGTGCTATCTTGCACTCACGCGCTACCTGGGACATGATCGCTGTCTTGCCGATTCCCGGAGGTCCTATCAAAAGGATCGGTCTCTGCCTGATCACGGGGATCGCGTAATCGCCCAGCTTGTCTCTTGTAAGGTAGGCACGGACAGTATTCTTTATCTCTTCCTTAGCCCTCTTGATATTCATAAAGCTGCTCCTCTCATGCTGTCCTTATCCCTAACTCCTCGGGACCCAGGATCAGTTTAACAGCCCAGGGCGGAACCTGTCTGTCATTGTAATTTTCCTCAAGGAAGACAAATGCCGTCTCAAAGGGAGGTCTCTTGACCGGATACTTGCCGTAGCCGTCCGTAAAATACAAAAGCCCCTTGAGATGCTTGAATGCCTTTTCCTTGATCAGCTTCTCGACATAGGCGAAAGCCGGTCTGAAATCCGTACCTCCGAAACCTATGACTTTAAAATCCTTCATATAGCGGCGCATATCGTCCTCGGACCGGATGATATCATCCACCTGGGCAGCCGCGTCACACTGGATGATATGGACATTCATCTTGCGGAAAAAATTCTCTCTGCCGGCAAGAATAGAAAATGTCTCTTCCAGGAATCTCCTGATATACTCGCCGGAACAGGACTCTGACGTATCCAGCACAATGGCAAACTCCTCGACCTTGCGGGACTCCTTATACTCCAGAGGCTCTATCAGGGGCATATTGCCATAATGGACAAAGCCGTATGTGTAATAGATATAGTCGAAGCTGTCCAGATCGATCCGCATTTCCTCATGCAGGGTTGTAAACTTCTTGAGAAACTTCCTGTAATCGTACTTCTGCCTTGTGGCGATTCTGATGTGGTCATAAAGACTGCCGGCAAGATCCGTCGCGTCCTTGGAATAGGTTTCTATGTTCGTGCGCATCTTCTCGCTGATCTCGCGCCACTTATCTTCCTGTTCCTTCTTATCCTGCTTATCCTGATCATTGTCCTTGTCCTGATCTTTGTCTTTATCCTGATCGTTCTGATCCTGATCGCCGTCTGACGGCTTCTTCTTGTCCTCCTGCTCTTCCTTATGCTTTGCCTCCCAGAAGGCATGGTCATCCACTGTGAAATACTTCTTCAGATCCTCCATCTCAAAATATGTGAGGGGGTGCTTCTTGTATTCCTTATAGATACCCTCCGCGGTCAGCACTTTCATGCACTCGCCCATTCTGTCATAGACCGCCTGTCTCTGATCCGGGACCACCTCGTGCACGCAGCGGTAATCCATGCTGTCTATGATGGATGTGACCGCTATATCGCAGGACAGGTCCCAGAGCTCCTTGTCATCCTTGTCATCCCCGCCGAACATATGGCGGAAGACACAGTGGAGGATCATATGCAGGTAAAGCCTGTTGACCCTCAGGCTGTCCTCCCGGTAGGCCTGGATGAGATAGGACGGGTTATAGCGGATGCTCCTGCTGTCCGTCCCGACAGTCCGGATGGAAAGGTCCATCTCATAATCCAGACTGTTCAGGGCAAGATCGAGAAATCTCATGGCAACATAAAGTTCCGTCTTGGAGGCCTCCAGCACACGGCGGCCAACAGCCATAAGCTTTTCCTTGTTGTCATGCATACAAACACCTCCGGCCTAGAGCACAAACTCTTCCTCAGCCATGTCATAATTCTTATGTCTGTAATCCATAAGAAATGCCGTCGCCTCCGTCATGTCTCTGCTGATAGACTCGTCTATGACGGCATCGATCTGCTCCCTTTCAAGAACTCCCTGGTCTGTGATAAAACGAAGCTTATCCAGGCAGTCCTCGCGCAGGAACTTCAGGGCAGCCTCAAGGGCATGCTCCCTGATATAATCCATATATCTGCGGCGGGCTTCACCTGTCAGCATATAAGGGAACATCAGCCTCTCCACGGCAGCCGTAACAACAGCGTCAAAGCCGTCGTCCCTCTTCAGGACATGGAACATGCTGTCGTACTTGAGATAATCTATGTCATTGCTCCCCACGCAGTAGCGCATCTGCACGCCGGTGCCGGTAGGCTTCTCAGCCGCCCTTTTGCAGATGGAGACAACCGTCACGATCTCATAGGAATATTCCGTAAAAAGAACCTTGGCGATGACCGGCTCCCTGCCGGGGCTCAGATGTCTTATCACAACATGGATCTGCTGGCTGAGATCATTGAGAATACTTCCTATGCTGATCTCATGGCCCTCTTCCTTGTCCTGTACAAGCTCCGTCATCTTCTCGCAGTTCATAAAAGCGCCGAACCCGATAGACTGCATCCGGGAAGGAAGATGGATCTCCTTCAGCTCCCAGCAGTTGTAAAAAGCGTAATTCCCTATGACCTTCAGGGAAGCCGGAAATTCTATATGTCGGATATTCCTGCAGCCGCTGAAGGCGTGATGGTCTATATACTCCAGCTGCTCAGGCAGGCGGATGTATTTCATCTTTTTGTCGGAAAATGCTTCTGAAGCGATCCGGATGACAGGCAGACCATCTATCTGCGAGGGGATGACCATCTCCGGCTCATCCATGAGACAGGAAACGATCGTTACCCCCTGCTCATCCTTCGTATATTCCAGATCATATGTATCAGTCATAAGAGTACCTTTTATCATATTAAAAACCAGCCTTCAGATCATGATTGCATTATCAGGTAAGAAAATCCTTGAGCTTTCTGCTCCTGGACGGATGCTTGAGCTTCCTTAAAGCCTTTGCCTCGATCTGGCGGATACGCTCACGGGTAACCTTGAACTCGCGGCCGACCTCCTCAAGGGTCCTTGCCTGTCCGTCTATGAGTCCGAACCTCAGCTCTATGACCTTTCTCTCCCTGTCTGTCAGGGTCTCCAGCGCATTCATCAGCTCTTTCTTGAGCATCTGGTAGTCAGCGGATTCGGAAGGTGACATGACATTCTCATCCTCTATGAAATCGCCAAGGGAGGAATCCTCCTCCTCACCGATCGGGCTGTCCATAGAGACAGGATCCCTGGATATCTCAAGGGCTTCCTCCACCTTCTGCTTTGTCGTGCCAAGCCTCTGCGCGATCTCCTCGCTGGTAGGCTCCCTGCCAAGCTCCTGAAGAAGTGTCCTGGACATTCTCAGAGTCTTGTTTATCGTCTCGACCATATGGACCGGAACACGAATGACCTTGCCCTTATCTGCTATGCCCCTTGTGATGGACTGACGGATCCACCAGGTCGCATATGTGCTGAACTTAAATCCCTTGGCATAGTCGAACTTGTCCACGGCCTTTATAAGGCCCATATTGCCTTCCTGTATCAGATCAAGGAAGGGAATGCCCCTGCCCACATACTTCTTGGCTATGCTGACGACAAGGCGCAGATTGGCCTCTATGATCTTATCCTTTGCCTTCTGGTCACCTGCCTGCGCCCTCTTGGAAAGCTCAACCTCTTCCTCCGGGGACAAAAGCTTTACGCTTCCGATCTCCTTCAGATACATCCTGACAGGATCCTCAAGGCTTACACCCTCAAGAGCGTCTGCGTCGTCAAGGATATCGACTTCCTCCTCATCATCCTGGGCGATAAAGTCACTGTCGTCATCCTGAGATTCCGGTATGTTAATGATATCGACCTTATTAGCCTCAAGGAATTCGTATACATCTTCCATCTTTTCCTCATCGAAGTCGTATCCCTTAAAGGCATCGTTGACATCATCATAATCCAGCTCGCTGTTCTTTTCCTTGGCCTTCTCCAGCAGAGAATTCATGATCTGCATAAATATAGCTTCGTTAATAGGCTTTATCTCACTACTATTACTCATCCGTAACCATCCTTTTAATAAGTACTGATCAGACCCCAGTTTTGATTATACCATAAATCAAATGCTTTTATCCACTACACAGATGCAAACCACTCCCGGATCTCTTCCTCGGATGAGGCGATCCGTCCCTGGAACATCTCAGGGGAACCGCCTCCCTTGCCGCCAAGATCCGCGCAAAGCTTTCTGCCCCAGGCAAGGGCGTCTATCCCCTCACGTCCTCCGAGCACAAACTGATATCCTCTGCCGTCCTCCCCGGCAAAGCTCCCGCACAGACCGTCAAATCGCTCTGTCATAGCCGTCCACGCATGCCGGTTGTTTGTCTTATCCAGATGGGGATCGAAAAGGCAGACATTCTTCTCCGTCTCCGGGATCTGCCCGATCCGCATGCGGATGATATCCATCTTCAGCAGGTTCACAGACAGTCTCAGATCCGTGTTCTCATCCTTCTGCTTCGCGACCGCCTGCGCCACAAGAGCCGGCCTGGCTGAGAGCAGGGCCGAGATATCCGCAACGCTCTTTTCCTTCTCGTTATAGTCGGCAAGAGCCCGGAAACCGCAGAGCATGTATACCCTGATGCCGCCCTTGTATCTCTCCATATGCGTCAGCTTGATCAGACCGATCTCTCCGGTCCTGAGCACATGAGGGGCGCAGCAGGCACAGATGTCGTAACCCGGGATCTCTACGATCCGGACAGGCCCGTCTATTTCTTTCTTGCTGCGGTAGGGGATCTGTTTCAGCTCTTCCCGGGAGGGGGAGGATACATTGACCGGAAGATTGCCTGCGACAGCTTCATTTGCTCTTGTCTCTATCATCCTGAGCTTTTCCCTGTCTATCTCGCCGTTAAAATCCATGGTGACATAGTCACTGCCCAGATGAAAGCCTACATTGTCAAATCCAAATGTGCTGTGCATAAGTCCTGATACGATGTGTTCTCCCGAATGCTGCTGCATATCGGAAAACCTTTTCGCCCAGTCAATGTTTCCCCTGACACGGGTGCCCTCCTGAAGGGGCTTTTTCATATAATGGCAGATGATGCCGTCCTTCTCTGTTACCTTGTCTACGGGGATTCCTTCTATGGTACCCCTGTCACAGGTCTGTCCGCCCTCCTCAGGGAAAAAGACTGTCCTGTCCAGGATCACTTTATAGCCCCGTTTATCTTCCTGGCAGGAGAGCACGGCAGCGGTAAAATCCACTGCCCTGCTGTCCTCATCAAAAATTCTCTCTGTTCTGGTCATTTATGTAAGATCACGCCTCGTCTATCGCCTTGCCAATATCATGACGCATATATTTGTTTTTAAAATCTATCCACTCCGCCGCCTTGTAGGCATTGGCCCTGGCTGCCTTAAGATCTGCTCCTTTTGCTGTTACGCCGAGAACACGCCCGCCGTTTGTGACGATCTGTCCGTCAGCAAACTTTGTGCCGGCATGGAAGCAGTAGTAGCCCTCGTCATCGTGGAATCTGTCGAAACCGGAGATGGCAAAACCCTTCTCATAAGAGACAGGATAGCCATCGGAAGCAAGAACGACGCAGACTGCCGCATTGTCCTCGAACTCCAGCTTCTTCTGAGCCAGAGTGCCGTCTATGCAGGCCTCGAACATCTCTACCAGGTCTGTCTTCATCCTGGGCAGAACGACCTGAGTCTCGGGATCGCCAAAACGGGCATTGTATTCCAGCACCTTGGGGCCGTCATCCGTGAGCATAAGTCCCACAAAAAGAATGCCCTTGAATGTCCTGCCCTCTGCATTCATGGCCGCTACCGTCGGCTTATAGATATGGTCCATGCACCAGGCATCTATCTCTTTTGTATAGAAGGGGCTGGGGGAGAATGTTCCCATTCCGCCCGTATTCAGGCCGGTATCACCGTCTCCTGCCCTCTTGTGGTCCTGAGCTGATGTCATAGGCACGATATCTTTTCCGTCACAGAAGCACAGAACGGAGACCTCGCGTCCGGTCATGAACTGTTCTATGACAGTCTTATCGCCGGCAGATCCGAACTTTTTATCTTCCATGATCTGCCTGACCCCTGCCTTGGCCTCCTGAGCGTCCTTGCAGATGAGAACGCCCTTGCCCAGAGCCAGACCGTCTGCCTTGAGTACGATCGGCATCTTCGCCGTCTCAAGATATTCCAGAGCCTTCAAAGGATCGTCAAATGTCTCATACTGAGCCGTAGGGATCCCGTACTTTTTCATCAGATCTTTGGAAAATGCCTTTGATCCCTCTATGATGGCGGCATTTTTCCTGGGTCCGAATATGCGAAGCCCCTTTTCTTCAAAGACATCGACGATTCCCGCGCAGAGGGGATCGTCCATCCCGACTACCGTAAGATCTATCTTCTTCTCCAGCGCAAAATCCGCCAGGGCGTCGAATTCCATGGCCCCGATCGGCACGCACTCGGCATCGGAAGCGATGCCGGCATTGCCCGGAGCACAGTATATCTTGTCTACAAGAGGACTCTTCGCAACTTTCCAGGCGATGGCGTGCTCACGGCCGCCCCCGCCGATGATAAGAACCTTCATATGTCAATCTCCCTCCTGAGAAATATAGACTTTTCCATCCTTTATGTGAACCCTGTCATGGGCGATCAGATCGATCACCCGGGGCATGATCTTCCATTCTGCCTGCTCCATGATCCTTCTCTGGAGGATCTGGGGTGTGTCATCCGGCAGGACCTCTACGGGCTTTTGCATGATGATGGGGCCGGTATCCGTGCCCTCATCCACAAAATGCACCGTCGCCCCGCTGACCTTGACGCCGCGCTTTAAGGCTGCCTCGTGCACATGCAGGCCATAGTAGCCCTTGCCGCAGAAGGAAGGGATCAGAGAAGGATGGATATTTATGATCCTGTTCTTGAAGGCGCTGATCAGCTGAGCCGGGACTACGACCATAAACCCGGCGAGAACGATAAGATCCGCCCCGCTTTTTACCAGATAATCCGTAAGGGCCTGGTTAAAAAGTTCTCTGCTCTCAAATGACCTGGGAGAAATGCATTTTGTCGTCAGTCCGGCTTCTTCCGCCCTCTTAAGGGCATAAGCCCCCGGGTTATTGCTCACGACCGCCGCTATCTTAGTGTCCGTGATATCTCCCCGGGCAATACTGTCAATAATAGCCTGCAGATTTGTTCCTCCGCCAGAGACCAGTACAGCTATCTTCAGCATAAGTCAACACCCTTCTCGCCGTCTTTTGCCTCGCCGATGATATAGGCCTTCTCGCCGGCAGACTCCAGCAGGGCGACTGTCCGATCGGCATCCTCGGGAGCAACGCCCAGAACCATTCCGATACCCATGTTGTATGTGTTGTACATGACCTTCTCCTCTATGCCGCCCTTATCTGCAAGCATGCTGAAAATATGGGGTACCTGATAGCTGTCCTTCTTAATGACAGCTCTTATCCCATCCGGGAGCATACGGGGAACGTTTTCATAGAAGCCGCCTCCTGTTATATGGCTGCAGGCCTTTATCCTGACTCCGCCCTCGCGCACTGCCCTCAGAGCCTTTACATAGATCCTGGTGGGAGTCAGAAGGGTCTCGCCCAGAGTCCCGGGAAGATCATAGTAGTGCTTGTTCAGAGACTGAGGGTTCATCTCAAAGACTTTTCTGACCAGAGAAAAACCGTTGCTGTGAACGCCGGATGAAGCGATGCCGACGAGGACGTCTCCGGCCTTCAGATCCTTGCCGGTGATCAGATCCTTCCTGTCCACCACGCCAACAGCAAATCCGGCAAGATCATATTCATTTTCCGGATAAAAGCCGGGCATCTCCGCTGTCTCTCCTCCGATGAGGGCTGCGTCAGACTGCCTGCACCCTTCCGCGACGCCGCTGACAATAGAGGCGATCTTCTCAGGATAGTTTTTGCCGCACGCGATATAATCGAGGAAAAAGAGGGGCTCGCCGCCGGCGCACGCAATATCATTGACACACATGGCAACACAGTCTATGCCTACCGTATCATGCTTATCCATGATAAATGCCAGCTTGAGCTTTGTGCCCACGCCGTCTGTCCCCGATACGAGAACAGGGTCATCCATCTTCTTTATCTTATCCAGGGAAAATGCTCCGGAGAATCCTCCGATATCCGTGAGTACCTCCGGTCTCATCGTAGACTGCACAAATTTTTTCATCAGTCTCACTGACTCATATCCGGCCTCAATGTCAACTCCAGCCTTTTTGTAATCCATTGTATACCTCCGTAATCTACATGATGCTTTTTACCGGCTCAGACCGGATAATCTCCATCGAAACACGCGGCGCAAAAACCGCTCTGCGCATCCGCGCACGCCATCTTCATACCTTCCTCAGACAGAAGAGCCAGTGAATCCGCTCCTGTCATCTGACAAACCTCATCGACGCTCCTGCCGGCAAATACAAGCTGCTCTTCATCCGGAAGCGCCGCCCCGTAATAGCAGGGATGACAGATCTTAGCGGAAGCGATCCTCAGATGGATCCTGCCCGCCCCTGCCTTCTTCAGTGTCTGGACAAGAGTGGCGGCTGTCCCGCCCTTTACGATAGAATCGTCAATGACCACGATATCCTTGTCCCGGATCTGGCTGCCTATGACGCTGAGCTTCATATTGATCTGCCTGTCATAGAGAAGTCCTTCCGGTTTTACAAGATTATTCCCGTAATATCTGCTCTTTACAAATGCGTCCACAAGGGGAATATTCAGCTCATCGGCATAGCCCATGGCAGCGGCAAGCCCCGAGTCAGGCACCCATGCAACGGCGTCTGCCCGGACAGGGGCCTCCCTGGCCAGGATCCTTCCCATCTGATACCTGGCCCTGAATACTTCCTGACCGCCGAATGTACTTCCCGGATGGGAAAAATATACATACTCATATATGCAGGCCCTCCTGCCGGCAGCAGGCTGACCCTGAAGAGAGTGAACGCCGTCGGCATTTATCACGGCGATCTCACCGGGAGCTGCCTCCCGCACCGTTGTCACATCCAGCTCATCGAAAGCCACTGTCTCCGATGAGAGGAACCAGGAATGATCCATCTTCCCCAAAAAGAGAGGCCGGATCCCCCAGGGATCGCGCACTCCTATGATCTTGCGCGGCGTCATGACAAGGATAGCGTAGCCGCCCTTAAGGCTTTCCATCACATGAGCGATGGCCTCCTCTATGGTGTCATAGGAATTCCTTGCCCTGGATATGAGCACGGAGATCACCTCCGCCGCCCCCGTGGTCTGAAATACCGCTCCATTCAGCTCCAGCTCGCTGCGCAGCTGGTCTAAATTTGTCAGGCCGCCGTTTACAGCCACAGCCATATGGCCGTTCGTATAACGGATCACGATGGGCTGGGCATTCTCCCTGGCAGTCTCCGTATCACATCTGAGCACATGACCGATACCCATATGCCCCTGCATTCTTTCAAGCTTGGCATCGTCAAAGACTTCTGTCACAAGTCCCGCGTCCCTGCAGTAATTGAACTGACCGCGGAAATCATTCACACAGATGCCTGCTGCCTCCGTACCCCTGTGCTGCATGGCAAAAAGCCCGTAATATATGAGATGGGACGTATGAAAACCATTGTTGTCATACATTCCAAACAGACCGCACCGGTCGGTATATTTTTCCATTAAGCATCCTCCCCTGGCCTGTGGGGCCTAATTTCACATCTGCTCCAGATATGCCTTATATCCAAGTTTTCCGAGCTTCTCGTTCTTGGCAGTCACTCCCTCTGCCATATTTTTGCTGTAATCCTTGAGCCTCTGTGCCAGGGCGCTGTCTGTGCGGGCCGCGATCTTAGCCGCAAGGATGCCGGCATTCTTAGCCCCGTCGATAGCCACTGTCGCCACAGGGATGCCGGAAGGCATCTGTACGGTAGAAAGAAGCGCGTCCATTCCGCCGTTCGCCTTGGAATACATGGGAACTCCTATCACAGGAAGTACTGTCATAGCAGCTGTCACACCGGCAAGAGCTGCAGCGCCTCCTGCCCCGCAGATAATAGCCTCAAGGCCTCTCTCCTCAGCGCTCTTTGCGTACTGCTCAAGCTTCTCGGGCGTCCTGTGGGCAGAAATGATACTGATCTCATACTCAACCTCCAGCTCCTCAAGGACCTGCGCAGCCTTGGCCATAACTGCAAGATCTGAATCGCTGCCCATGATAATACCAACTTTTGCACTCATCTTATTAACCTCCTGTAATTCAAGTCAAACATCTATCATGATCATCCCTCCGGGCAAAGCCGCGCGGAATGTTCACATCTCATCAAGAGCCCTGTTCAGCTCCTGTGTCCCGTCCAGGCAGAATCTGCCGTCCCTTATGATATCCACCCTTCTGCCGTCCGCAAATACAGCCGTGATGCTTCCCACCTCGTCATATGGGATGGTAATGTCCGTGTGGATATTAAAATAGGGCTGGTCTCCTTCCTTCCTCTGTCTCTCGCTGTATTCGTTATCCCTCGCGTATATCTCCCTGCCGTCCGGATTGTACACGGCCCTGTCCTCGCTTCTGCTGTAGCAGGTATCCCCCAGAGCAAAATGCGGTCCTGTCTTCTCCATGATCAGGATTGGGAGCCTGTCCCCTATGCCGTATCTTCTTGCCATAACGCAGGCCGCCGTGTTCGTCCCTATGGCAAACTCGCCCATGGGAAGGCTTTTATGGCCTTTCATCAGATTCTGCTGCACATATTTTTCATTCTCGTCTGCATTCAAATAATTTTCGCAGAAAAGGCTCCGGGTAAAACCATCCTGAAAGACGATCTTCAGATCTTTATAATAAAGGTTATCCAGGTAAACACCGGAAACATGCAGGATGCCGTTTGTCCCTCTCAGGCGGGGACTGGTAAATACTTCCCCCAGAGGGATATTCACATCTGCCAGGCAGTTTTCAAAATCCGTCTGTCTGCTGATGTCAGGAAGCTCCTTCAGGCTCACATTCAGATCCGTGCAGTTGTCACCCCGCCCGGATATATGAATGTGGTCCGCTCCGTCCATGGCATCTATGATCTTCTGCTGCATGAGGCAGTAGCGATCATTATCCAGGGTATTGACCCTTATCATCTCATCCATGACAGATTTAAAATAAGGCCCGATGGAGGGCTGCGGCCACGCGATGATGGTAAAGCTTACCCTTGAGCTGTCCACATGCCGATACATGATCTGTGTCAGATGGGACGTCAGTGAGACGTTCAGCTTTTCCTGTTTCGGCGACAGGGTGATCCTGCAGCTGTCAGGGGACGGCACAAAGGGCAGGCGTCCGAATACATCCATGACTGCCGGTCCGGCTAAAAGCCCTGCCAGCTGGTCATATTCCTCATAGGCAGCCTGGGTCTGGGACTCTATCCTCTCACAGAGAGCAGAGTCCAGGCAAAGGCCCATATCCATGCTGTGATCAAAATCATACTGCGGATTGATGCTCTGTGACCCGAAGCCGGATAGGCCGTTTCTCCTGTTTATATGCAGGGCGGGTCTTCCATAGATAATGCACTCGAATCCTCTTGCCTCAAAGAGGTGAATGGCCGCCCGGATCACTCTCTCATAACCCATATAAGCTCTGATCTGTACATTCCTGGCGGGACCCCGGTCTATCCGTCCGACCTCAAAGCCTCTGATATAGCCATCCACAAATGTCCTGGCCATCCGGTCTATGGTCTCCTGGTCCAGATCCGCCAGATATTCTGCCATGGCGACTTCATCCGCCGTCACCGGTTCCCCGTAGAAATAGAGATAGGAGATATCGAGCAGACTGCTGTCCATGATGATATCCCTGTAAAACGTAAGAGACGGGTCCAGAGTCTCCCGGATCCTGACGGGGATCGTCTGATCCGTATAATCGCTCACATACCAGTAGATATCGTCCCTGAGAACGTCAGGACTGACCAGACCGTCCGCCAGATCACTGTATATCGTGAGGAAAAGCTCCTGAACAGCAGACATATCACAGATCCTGTCCCGAAAGGCAAGAGGAATAAGAGCCCGGATCTCACAGGCCAGCCAGGAAAATATCTGCCCATATCCTTCTCCCAGATGCCGGCAGGCAAAGGAAGGATTTGCAAAAGAACGGTCATACTCATGGGGCATGATATCCCGATAGAGCCTGGCATTTATATTGGACAGTTCCTGCTCATGAAGCTCTCTGTAGTTTCCACTCTGCAGCAGATTGTAGACATGCCCGGTAAAAGCGATGAACATGGCGCTTTTTCTGAAAAATACATCAAAGGAGCGCAGAGCCTTATCTCCGGTCCTTTCCTCAAGGCCGCTCCCCAAAGAAGCGATCTGCTCTATGCGCTCCAGGGAAAGCCTGTATCTTTCCCGCACCCATCTGAATACATCGTCATGTCCCTTCAAGCTTACACCTCCCTGCCGCTTCCTGTGCTGTCCGCGTGTTCCATCAGTCTGTACTTAGAGGACACTGGCAAAACATCCGGTAAAAAATACGACTGCATGAAAGATAACCGCCGCTATGTCTATATAAAGACAGCTTCCCACCATCCTCCCATAGGCTTCCGGATCATCCTGCAGCCGGGTGGACAGGTACGTGCCTAAAAGGGCCATCACAAAGCTCAGATAGCCCAGAGCCCCTGCCAGTGTCGGCAGAGTCCCGCCCCCGGCAAAGGAAACAAGGATCAGGACCAGAAGACAGAGAATGGAAATGATTCCCATAGACCCATAGATAAGGCCCCTGTCCGTCCCGTTCTTGTGGATCTTTATAAAGCTGTAAACTTCACGTGACATATTATCTTGCTCCGTACTTATCATAGTAAGCATCTATGGCCGCTTTTATCCTGTCATCTATGATGACCTTTCCCTTATAGGGCCTGTTCCACAGATACTCTATCACTTCTTTCATCGTAACGATGCTTGTCGTCTTAAATCCATAAGTCTGTGAGATCTCGGCCAGAGCTCCTGCGTCGGACTTTCCCCTCTCCATCCTGTCAACGCTGACGACCATTCCTATGACATCCGGTTCTCCCTGAGCCTTAATGATCGGCATGGTCTCCGCTATGGATGTCCCGGCTGTTGTTACGTCCTCTATGATGACCACCCTGTCGTCTGCCCCCAGAGGGCCGCCCAGAAGAATACCCTTATCTCCGTGGTCTTTTATCTCCTTCCTGTTGGAACAGTAACGGATATCCCTGTCATACATCTCACTGATGGCGATGACCGCTGCCGTGGAAAGAGGAATCCCCTTATAAGAAGGGCCGAAGAGGACGTCAAAATCAAGGCCGAACTGGTCCTTGATCGCCTGAGCATAAAACCTGCCAAGCTTCCTGAGCTGGGAGCCCGTCCTGTAGAAACCCGTATTTATGAAAAAGGGGGTCTGCCTCCCGCTTTTTGTCACAAAATCTCCAAACTGCAGCACGCCGCAGTCTACCATAAATCCTATAAATTCTTCCTTATATCTTTCCATTGTTCTCCTCCGGATCCTTTTGGATCAGTCAACTCTATTGATCTTTAATTATACCATAATTATAAGTCACATCAAATAGCATTATTGATTATCCCAGCGGAATATCTGCTCTTTATCCATATGAGCCGCAAGCTGGCCTGTCAGAAATCCTTCCATGTCCTCCATCAGCTTCCGGGGATAATGATAGTATCCGCTGCTTATCTCGTAGGGGTACTGGACGAGGGCGCTCCCCGGCATGGCCCGGCGCATGCGCCCCAGATATTCCGCTGATATCCGAAATGACCCCACGCTCACATCCACAAGCTTCCTCATATCGATCGAGCTGCTGACCTGGCTGACCATATCCGCATACGCTTCCCTCCAGCTGCTGCATACGATAATAGGGTCAAAACAGAGTCTGACCGGGAACCCCCTGTCAAGAGCCTTGGCTGCGCTCTCTATCCTGGCAGACAGGGAAGGCGTACCGTGTTCATATCTTTCAATGATCCCGGCGGGAGAGAGGGTAAAAGCAAATATGACATTTTTATAGGGAGTCAGCTCCTCCCAGATCTTCCCGGGAGCACTCTTTGTGCGGATCTCTGTCAGCAGCCTGCCTGTGCCCTTCTTTCCTGCGTGCCTGCCGGTAAATTCTGACCAGAGCCTGACATAGCCTGTCAGCCTTTCCGAGGCCATGAGATCTGAGTCATAGGAGACGCACAGATAGAGAGGGTGCCGTCTGAGCAGCTCCTCAGTCTTTTCAAAATAATCTTCTATATTGACGAATATGACATGGTATCCTGAAGGATACATCCCTTTTAAAAAGCAGTACTCGCAGTCAAAGAGACAGTTCATCTCGCAGGAAGTGTAATAAAAATGTGAATTCCCGAAGTCCTGGCAGACAGGAGCTCCCGGATAGATCAGCTCTCCTTCCTTGACGGCAAGTATGAGAGCCTGATTCCTGCGGGCAGCAGCCGGGTTCTGCTTCTTCCTGCCAAACAGGTCCATATAGCTGTCGACCGGCACAAGAGCTGCCCCGGGCAATCTCTCGAGGATCTTTTCCGTGATCTCCCTGTCCATGGCTCTTCTCTCTACATATACATGGGAAAATGGCTTATAAAAAAATCCTTCCTCTGTCACGGGATCAGCTCCTTTCGCATGAGGGCAAGAAGCCGTTTTCCCTCCCGCTTGTCCCTGCAGGGAAGGACTCCGTCCTTGTATTTTTCGCCGATATATGACTCAACATCTATGCCTGCCGCCCTGAAATATCTGGCATAGGAGATCAGCTGCTGCCTCATGGTCTCTGAGCAGTGCAGATCCTCAGCCAGACGCAGGAGCCTCTCATTTTCTTCCTCCCTGTCCTCATGATCTGCCTGCCCGTACGCGGCCAGTTTCCGGATAAAATCGACCAGCTCCCCCTCATGGGCGCGGCAGGCAGCCTTCAGTCCTCCGGCGTCAATTTTCTCTTCTCCGAAGTCGCTGACTGCCTTGATAAAGAACATATGATCCGGCCCCATAAAAAGGGAAGCGGCCTGATAGAGAAAAGAAGCTTCCATATCATAAAGGAGGGGAACATTTTCCGGCTTCCTGGCCTGGCTGCCGTCATAGGGCTTTGCCAGGCTGATAAGATCCGCCTCGGGAAAAGAAGGATCTATAAAAAGGTCAGGATAATAGGTCCTGCCCGACGCGTGATCCATGATCTTTCTGCATAAAAATGTATCTCCGACCGATAAAGCAGGAAACTTTTCCGCCCCGCAGCTTCCGAAATTTATCATATAGTCTTTCCTGCCCGCGCCCTTAAGGGTCAGGATATGTGCTGCCGCGCAGGCTGCCTGGCCGGGGCCTGCCCCTGTGACCGTCAGGCAGATACTGTTCCCGCCAAAACACTGAAATTTCTTCACGGAGGCCTCCTTTTTGAGCCCCAATATCTGTATTAAATTGGAAATTTCTGTATATAATGCCGAAAAAATATAAATCATCTTAAAATACTTTGCAAAAATTTATTGAAAATCTTACCTGTTAATGATATCGTATTTTTATTATATGCCTGCCCCAGTTCCTGTTGTATACAAAAAGGCTGAGCAGCTGACAGAATTATCATACATGAGAGGACTGATATTTTCAATGTCGTACAAGGATTTTTTCAATGCGGTCAGCGCAATAGACGATATTGTGTGGGGACCGGCTATGCTGATTCTCCTCGTTGGTACCGGAATATTTCTCACGGTCAGGACCGGTTTCCTTTCCTGGCGCAATCTTCCTTTTGCCCTGAAGAGCACTCTCAGCCGCGAGGCGAGAAAGGCTGATAAGGGGACGGGCGATGTCTCCCCCTTCTCGGCACTGACGACAGCCCTGGCGGCTACGATCGGCACCGGCAATATCGTCGGCGTGGCGACAGCCATGGTTTCCGGCGGTCCCGGGGCCCTTGTCTGGATGTGGATTTCCGCCTGCTTTGGCTTAACATCCAAGTTCACAGAGTGTATGCTCTCCATAAAGTACAGGGAGGTCAACTCTAAGGGCGAGATGTCCGGAGGACCCATGTATACCATGAAGAAGGCTCTGCCAAAGGGCTTCGGGACAGTTCTGGGCTGGCTCTTCGCCTTCTTTGCCGTCATCGCCTCCTTCGGCATCGGCAATATGACCCAGGGCAACTCCATCTCTTCTTCCCTCTACTCCACGGCAGGCGTCTCGACAATGGTCGTAGGGATCGTTCTGACCGTATTGACTCTTCTGATCATCGTAGGCGGCATAAAGTCCATATCAAAGGTTTCATCTGTCGTCGTCCCCACAATGGCTGTCTTCTACGTTATAGCCGGCATCATCGTGATCATTGGCAATATCCAGAACGTCCCCGCAGGCCTTGTCATGATCTTTAAATATGCATTTTCCGTAAAGGCTGTTACCGGCGGAGCTCTCGGAACCGTTACCGCTTCCCTCATGCAGGCCATGCGCTACGGCGTTGCCAGAGGATGTTTTTCCAACGAGGCAGGCATGGGATCTGCCGCCATCACGGCAGCTGCAGCTTCCACGGACAACCCGGTCCGTCAGGGCTATATCAATATGACCGGTACATTCTGGGATACCATTGTTGTCTGCTCCATCACAGGTCTTTGCATTGCCTCCTCCGGCATGCTGGGACAGATAGACCCGGCGACAGGCAAGCTCTACACCGGAGCGGCTCTTACCATTGCTGCCTTTAAGACCGTTATGGGGGATGCCGGGGCCTGGCTTGTCACGATAGGGATCGCCCTCTTCGCCTTCTCGACCATCCTCGGCTGGGAGTACCACGGCGAAAAGGCTTTCGAATATATCTTCTCGGAGAAGCTCGTTCTCATCTACCGGATCGTATTTTCCGCTGTTGTCTTCGTCGGAGCGACCATGAACCTGGAGCTGGCCTGGAAGCTGTCCGATATAGCGAATGCTCTCATGGCTATTCCCAATCTGATCTGCATGCTGCTTCTGAGCGGAGAAGCCGCCAGGGATATGAAAGCATTTCAGAGTGTCATAAAAAAGGAAAAGGCAGAAAAGCAGCAATAAAAAAAGCAGAGGGTTTTGCTATTTTTCAAGGCCCTCTGCCTTTTTTTGCTCTGTCAGCGGACTGCGCCCACAAGCTGGCTGATCTTCTCTATACCGTGGCGCTTCATGTAATCTTCTATCCCCTCTATGACTTTTACCGTGGTCAGGGGGTCATGGAAATTTGCTGTCCCTATGCTGACGGCACTGGCTCCTGCCAGGATGAATTCCAGAGCGTCCTGGGCACAGCAGATCCCTCCCATGCCGATGACAGGTATGCTGACCGCCTGCGCCGCCTGGTATACCATGCGGACAGCGACCGGTTTTATGGCAGGACCTGACAGGCCGCCGGTCTTATTGGCCAGGACAAAGCGCATCCTTTCCACATCGATCTTCATTCCCGTTATGGTATTGATCAGGGAAATGCAGTCTGCCCCGCCCTCCTGGGCGGCCTTGGCCATCTCGGCGATATCTGTCACATTGGGGCTCAGCTTCATGATGACAGGCTGCCTGGCTTTTGCCTTGACGGCTTTTGTGATCTTCTCCACAGCCGCCGGGTCTGTGCCGAAGGCAATGCCGCCTTCCTTTACATTGGGACAGGAGATATTGATCTCCAGCATATCGACTCTCTTTTCATCCCCCAGTCTCTCGACCACTTTCAGATATTCCTCTTCGGAATGACCGCAGACATTTACAATGACATTTGTGTCATAATCTTCTAGATATTTCAGATCTCTGGATATAAAAAGATCCATCCCGGGATTCTGGAGACCTATGGCGTTGAGCATGCCGCTGGCTGTCTCAGCGACTCTGGGCACGGGATTCCCCGGCCAGGGTACATTGGCAACACCCTTTGTCACCACGCCGCCCAGACGGTTCAGGTCCACAAACTGTCCATATTCAGCTCCGGACCCAAATGTTCCGGAGGCGGTCATGACGGGATTCTTAAAGTCGACCCCGGCGATCCTTACGCTCATATCTGTCATATTTCCACCTCCGATGCGTTGAATACAGGGCCATCCTTGCACACCCGCGCGTTCTTTACATTGGAATGGCTGTCCTTTTCTTTTGTCGTGCAGACACAGCCCAGACAGGCGCCGATCCCGCAGGCCATCCTCTCCTCCAGAGAGAGATAAGCCGTCATGCCTTTTTCTGCCGCGAATGCCTTGACCGCCCGGAGCATGGGGGTGGGACCGCAGCTGAAGATATAGTCTCCGGAAATATCATGTTCCCGGATGGCATCCAGGATATTCCCCTTTGTGCCGGCGCTGCCGTCTTCTGTGGAAATATAGACCTGGCCGTACTTCTCAAATTCTTTATTCAGAAAGAGCTGATCCTTATAGCCTAAAACAATGATCTTTCTCCCTTTCAGCTGACTGGCCAGCTGGAGCATGGGCGGGATCCCTATACCGCCGCCTGTGATGATGGACACGGTATCGTCTGTGATCCTTCTGCCTTCCCGCTCTATCCTTGCCTCATAGCCATTCCCCAGAGGACCCATGACATCGATCTCATCCCCCGGAACCCGCCTGGAGAACTCATCCGTACCTGCCCCGGCTATCCGGTAGACGATCCTTACCCTGCCGCCCTCTGCGTCTGTCTGGCAGATGCTGATTGGTCTGGGCAAAAGTCTTGACCTGTCGCCCGAATACAGGGAGATGAACTGACCGGCCGCGGCCTTGCGGGCGATGGATGGCGCCATGAGATACATACTGTAAATGCCGTCTGTCAGCTGTTCCTGGGAAATGACAGCTGCCTTCGTTTTAATGATATCTCCCATATTACTTTCCTGCCGCCTGCCTTCTCTCAAGAGCCGAGCCGATATCCTCGCGCATATCAAGGACTGCTGCCCTTGCCGCATCTGCGAAGCCCTCCGGGCCATAATCCTCCTTATACTTCTCCTTTGTATAAGCCGCTATGATCCCCCTGGAAGAATTCACGATTGCGCCAAGGCCATTCTCATCGAAATTGGGAAGGATATCCTGGGCCGTTGCGCCCTGAGCGCCGTAGCCGGGCACCAGGATATAGGCTTTTGGCATCAGCTTCCTGACTATGGCTGCCTGCTCGGGATATGTCGCGCCAACTACTGCCCCTACTTCACTGTAACCGTATCTGCCGACAGAATCTGCCCCCCACTCATCGACCTTTCCGGCCACGAGTTCAAAGAGCCTTCTCCCATCTGCCAGCTCCTGATCCTGGAATTCACCGCTGGAAGGATTCGATGTTTTTACAAGGATAAATACTCCCTTGCCGCTTTCCTTTGCCTTTTTTATAAAAGGCATCACGCTGTCAGATCCCATATAGGGATTGAGAGTTACCGCGTCCTCCCGAAATCCGTAAAACTCCTGATCCCCCACGCAGACAGGGCCTATATGGCCGCAGGCATAGGCCTCTGATGTCGATCCTATATCCCCGCGCTTGATGTCGCCTATGACGACAAGCCCCTTCTGTCTGCAGTAGTCCACGGTTTTCCCAAAAGCTTCCAGACCGGGAATTCCGAACTTTTCATACATGGCGATCTGAGGCTTTACAGCGGGGACAAGATCGCCTACCGCGTCTACGATTCCCTTGTTGAACTGCCAGATGGCTTCTGCCGCTCCCTCAAGAGTCTGCCCGCATTCCTTAAAAGCAGCTTCTTTTATCTGATCGGGCACAAAGGCAAGATTCGGATCCAGTCCTACAACGATGGGCGCCTTAAGCTTTTTTATTCTTTCTATCAGCTGATCGATCATATTCTTCCTCCCAAAACTTTCAGTCATTGCCAGCAGAAATATTGTATCATAAGAGTTTCCTCTCAACAAGGCAGGTCAGAGCATTGAAAATTTTTTACAAAATCCGCGGAAAATTTCCTTGACAAGTACCCCGCGGTGATGTAAGATAAATAAGTGCTTTCAAGTACGCGCGAGTGGCTCAGTTGGTGGAGCGCGACCTTGCCAAGGTCGAGGCCGCGGGTTCGAGTCCCGTCTCGCGCTCTTTTTTTTATTCAGGCATGACTTTCAGTCATGCCTTTTACTTTTCCTCTATCCTTTTCAGGTCATCTAAGATCCGCCTCATATCCGTGCAGTCTATCTGGCCGGGAGCGGAAGCTTTTCCCGCGCTGGCAAATGTCACGGCACTGCCGGAAAAGGCTCCGGCAAGCCTGCTGATAAGACCCAGCCTGCCCATAGACATCGTGATCAAGGGTTTCTGGCATATCTCAGACATACGCGCGCTGACCCGAAGAAGGCGGATCACATCATCCTTTGACGCAGGCATTACGGCTATCTTGAGGATATCCGCCCCCATCCGATCCATTTCCTTAAGCCGGCCCATCATCAGGTCCTCCGGAGGGGTCGCCGCAAAGTCATGGTTGGACAGGATGACCTTTACGCCCTCCCTGTGCGCCAGACATATCAGGTCCTCCCCTTCATCTTTCAGGTCAAGAACCACCTTAAGCTCCAGATCAAGGATATCGATCCGGCCCGAGAGGATGCCTGCCCGGCAAAGGCTCAGATACTCTCCCTCATCTGCATGACCCAGACCTCCTTCCCGGCTCGTCCTGTATGTCATGATAAGCGGCAGCCTGCCCGTCTCAGACCTCACCAGACCCAGAAGGCTGATAAGCTTATCCCGGTCCAGCCCCTCTACCGCATCCACGCGGAATTCAATAAGGTCGGCCGGACTTTTCGCTGCAGTCTGTGCCTGCTCTTTGATCTGATCTTCATCTCTCCCCATGACCGGCACACAGATGAGCGGACCTCCCTCTCCTATGCATACATCTCTCACGATCACGGCAGCCATAAAATACCATCTCCCCCTTGTAAAAAGACCGGTCTTTTGCACACAGGCAAAAGACCGGATTTGTCCTGACCAAAAACGCTATCAAAGGATATCGCTCTGATACGTATAAATATTATAAGTTTTTATCCTGGCCTCGGCTCTGAGCTTATCAGCCAGTGCTGTCTCACGCTCTATCGGCGTCAGGTCTTCCTTCAGCACGGCATTCGCTCTCTCAAGTGCACCAGTTACTCGAATCGGGTCTATCTCTTCTGCGAGCTCAGCTGCATTCACCAGAAGATTCACATTATTGTTGTTCACTTCCAGAATGCCGGCGCCTACATAAAGATATTCCTTTTTGCCATCATGTATACACTTTAAAGGTCCGTCGACCACTGATCCGAGGAGAGGTTCACTGCCAGGCATGATACCGATATATCCATTCTCCAGACGAAGATCAACGATGCTTACCATCTTGTCATAGACGATCTCCGTCATAGTGATTACCTGCAAATGAAGCTTATCCTCTGCCATACTGCACTCCTATTCCATGTCACGGCTCTTGGCCACAACATCGTCGACAGTACCGCAGAGAAGGAAAGCCTGCTCAGGATACTTGTCGCACTCGCCTCCGAGAATAGCCTCGAAGCTGTTGAGTGTATCCTCTATCCTTACATACTGTCCCTGAAGACCTGTGAAATGCTCAGCAACATGGAAAGGCTGTGAAAGGAATCTCTGGATCCTTCTTGCTCTGGCAACTACTGCCTTGTCTTCCTCGCCAAGCTCTTCCATACCAAGTACGGCTATGATATCCTGCAGCTCTTTGTACTTCTGCAGAACACCCTGAACATCCCGCGCGATCTTGTAGTGCCTCTGGCCAAGGATGCCCGGCTCAAGGATCCTGGATGTAGACTCCAGCGGGTCTACGGCAGGATAGATACCGAGCTCTGATATAGCTCGGGAAAGAACCGTCGTCGCGTCCAGATGGGCAAATGTCGTAGCAGGGGCCGGATCCGTAAGGTCATCGGCAGGCACATAGATTGCCTGTACAGACGTAACGGAACCACTCTTTGTGGAAGTGATACGCTCCTGCAGAGTACCCATCTCTGTAGCCAGTGTCGGCTGATATCCAACGGCTGAAGGCATACGGCCAAGCAGGGCGGAAATCTCAGAACCGGCCTGTGAAAATCTGAAAATGTTATCGATGAAAAGGAGCACATCCTTACCGGAAGTATCTCGGAAATTCTCCGCGATGGTAAGACCGGCGAGCGGGACACGAAGTCTGGCGCCGGGCGGCTCGTTCATCTGTCCGAATACCAGAGCTGTCTTCTCTATAACTCCGGATTCCGTCATCTCGTTCCAGAGGTCATTGCCCTCTCTGGAACGCTCTCCAACACCGGCGAATACGGAATAACCGCCGTGCTCATAAGCTACGTTTCTTATCAGCTCCTGGATCAGTACCGTCTTTCCAACGCCGGCACCTCCCAGAAGACCTACCTTACCACCCTTAGAGTAAGGCTCCAGAAGGTCTATGACCTTTATGCCTGTCTCAAGGATCTCTGTCGAAGGCTTTATCTCTGTGAATGCAGGAGCTTTCCTGTGTATAGGCACCCTCTCCACATCCGCGGGGATCTCTCCCTTCTCATCTATAGGCTCACCGATAACATTGAACATTCTGCCCAGTGTAACCTCGCCTACAGGTACTGATATGGGACCGCCCGTATCCACTGCCTCCATGCCTCTGTAGAGACCATCCGTTGAGAAAAGCGAGATGCAGCGCACCTGCCTTTCACCGAGAAGCTGAATCGCTTCCATAACGATCTTTTTCTCGCCAAGGTGTATCTCTATGGCATTGTTGATCTCAGGCAGAGGTCCGGTAGGGAAAAGGACGTCTACGACAGGTCCGCTTACCCTCTTTACAATACCTTTGTTCATTCATATCCTCCAATGCTTATCGCTTCTTTAATTCCTGCTGCCTCTTCTTAAGTGCCGCAGCACCGCCGACGATCTCACTGATCTCAGTTGTGATATCAGCCTGTCTTACCCGGTTCATGTAAAGTTCAAGCTCTGACAGAAGCTTGTCCGTGTTGTCTGTTGCTGCCGTCATCGCCGTCATTCGGGAAGCATGCTCTCCGGCCTTGGCCTCCAGGATGACTTCATATACTGAACTGTTGAGATAGGTGAGGACAGCACTGTGAAGTACTGTATCTCTCTCCGGTTCAAAGTGATAGACCGAATTCGTCTGCTCTGAACTGCCGTCATCGGATTCATCATGTTCTACCGGCAGAAGTACAAGATCGTGAGGCTCCTGGCTTATAACATTTTTAAACTTCTCATAAACCAGTACTACCTTGTCTGCTTCCCCTGTACTGTAAAGGTTCAGCAGATAATTTGTAACGGAGCGGGCGCCGTGATTATCCGGGGAATCCCCCAGATCACTGAATCTGCGCAAAAGAGGCAGATCCATCCGATCTATGATCTCGCCGCCCCACTTCCCTACGATCACTACACTGTACTCATGCTCCTCCGCGGCGATCAGTTTCTGAAAATACTTGAGGACATTATTGTTATAAGCCCCGCACAGACCCTTATCGCCCACAAAAAGAACATAACAAACCTTATTAATGCTGCGCTTAACCAGATAGGGGTCAGCGGCCCCGGCACCAGTATCGCCGGATGAGAGATTGGCAAAAATCTCTCTGCTCTTCTCGGCATATGGCTGAAGGTTCATCATCTGCTTCTGCGTCCGCCTGAACTTTGATACCGAGACAACCTTCATTGCGTTTGTTATCTTCTGTATGCTCGAGACAGTTTTCCTGCGCTCGCGCAGATCGCGCAATGTTGCCATCCGTTATTCCCCCGTTCTATTGTCAAAACATAGGTCACGCGTCATATGAATCTCTGAATTCCTTGATAAGAGAACGAAGCTTTTCCATAGACTCTTTGCTGAGCTTTTTGCCTGTCATGACCTCAGCCTCGTATTCAGGGAAGTTCATCTTCACATAATCTACTACTCTGGATTCAAAATCCTGCATCTTCTCTATGGGAACATCATCTGTAAATCCCTCGGAAGCCGCAACGATCTGTACGACCTGATCCGGCACGGATACCGGTTCGAACTGGCCCTGCTTGATAACCTCCGACATATGTCTGCCTCGGTTGAGGGTAGCCAGTGTGGCCTTATCAAGGTCAGAGCCGAACTGCGAGAATGCTGCCAGCTCTCTGTACTGAGCCAGGTTCATTCTCAAAAGACCTGCAACCTGCTTCATAGCTCCCATCTGTGCGTCACCGCCGACACGCGATACGGACAGACCTACATTGATAGCAGGTCTTGTTCCGGCATGGAAGAGGTCAGACTCAAGGAAGATCTGTCCATCTGTTATGGAAATAACGTTTGTCGGAATATAAGCAGAGATATCTCCTGCCTGTGTCTCTATGATAGGCAGGGCTGTGATGCTGCCTCCGCCCATATCGTCGCTGAGCCTTGCCGCGCGCTCAAGAAGCCTGGAGTGGAGATAGAAGATATCTCCGGGATAAGCCTCACGGCCGGGCGGCCTCTGGAGCAGCAGAGATATCTCACGATAGGTAACTGCCTGCTTGCTCAGGTCATCATATACGATCAGCACGTCCTTGCCCTTGTACATGAAGTACTCAGCCATGGAAACGCCTGAATAAGGAGCAATGTAAAGCATAGGCGCGGGGTCGGCAGCTGCAGCGCTGACAACGATGGTGTAATCCATAGCGCCGTGCTCTTTGAGTTTGTCGAGAACGTCTACAACCGTAGACTCCTTCTGGCCGATCGCTACATAAATGCAGATGCAGTTCTGCCCCTTCTGATTGATAATAGCATCCAGGGCGATGGCTGTCTTACCGGTCTGTCTGTCGCCGATGATCAGCTCTCTCTGTCCCCTTCCAATCGGAACAAGGGCATCTATGGCCTTTATGCCTGTCTGAAGCGGTACACTGACACCCTTCCTGTGAAGGACGCTGGGCGCCGGGCTCTCGATAGCTCTTGTCTCTGTCGTGTGGATAGGGCCCTTGCCGTCTATCGGTCTGCCCAGGGCATCTACTACACGGCCGATCAGAGCGTCTCCGACGGGAACACTCATGATCTCTCTCGTTCTTCTGGCAACGTCACCCTCCTGAAGCTTGTGGTAATCTCCCAGAAGGATAACACCGACTTCTTCGCCCAGATCCATTACCATGCCGCGGAGATTGCCCTCGAACTCAAGCATCTCCCCGGCCATAACATCCGCGAGGCCTGCGACCTTGCAGATACCGTCACCGACGCTGACAACATGTCCGATCTCATAGACATCGATATCCGTGTCTATGCTCTGGATGTTCTTCTTGATATCCTCAGTAACAGACAGTGCAGCGTCTACATCTGTCCTGTTCTTTTCCTTTGAAGCAAAACGATCAATAAAATGCCTGATAGTCAGATCATAGACTGTATCTCCGACTTTCATGCGCATGCCGCCTATGCTGTCAGGATCTGTCTCCTGACGGCATCTGATCAGTTTCTCGCCCAGCATGCTCTCAAGTTTAGCCTTCTGTTCATCGCTAAGCTCTCTGGAACTGGATATTCTTATGTTTAATTTATCTGAACTCATAATTCTCCGTTCCATCTCCTCTAAGCCATATCTGCGCCGATCTGCTCAAGCACCTTGTCAAAGTTTCCTCTGTAAACCTTATCGCCAAACTGAAGCTCTATCTCATCCGTCTGGTTCTTGTCAGTCTCAAAATCGTAATTGATAAAATTACCGGAAATGATCTTCTTCAGTGCCTCGACATCCTCGTCTTTCATCTCGGATGTCATGAGGGTAAGATCTATCGGTCTGCCGGCGGAAGCCGAGTTCATCTGCGCGTCGAGAGAATCGCTCTCTATCGCATCAAGTATGTCATCCAGCGTTCCTTTGTAGAGCCTGTCTCCAAACTGGATCTGAAGATCATCCCCCAGATCGGGAACTGTCTCGAACTGGCAGTCCAGAAAATTTCCTGCTACGATTCCGTGGATCCTGTCCATAGTGTCCTGATCCACCTCTTCGTTTCCTGAAACGACGACCTCAACTTTTTCCTTTTCATCAAGATTCACAAGATCGCTTCTCGTGGGTTTCACGAGAGCGCTTACATCGTCAAGGAATCTTGACTGGAGCTTCTTTCTGGCATCGCCAAATTTATCATTCTTTAAAAATGCTTCAGCCGTATCCGTAAGCTGTACGATCGCATCGGAATAAACTCTGCCATGCATACCCGCTGACATGAGTTCTTTCACATCCTCTGCGTCCTGAAGGATACTCTCCTTTTCCTCTTCGCACTTTCTTACAGATTCCTCCGTGTTCTTTGCGATCATCTTGTCCGCGTCAGCAAAGAGCGCGTCCCGGCGCTCCTGCGCCAGGGTATCGACCTGCGCGACGCTGGCAAGATACTCTTCTGCCTTGCCTGCAGCCTCATCTGCTCTTGCCAGATCTTCCTGTATTCCGGCAGCCCTGTCCTTGAACTTTTTCTTTGTAGACTTGCCTGCAAAGAATATGAGAGCTCCAAAGAGGATGACGAAGTTGATGACCATAAATAAAAATGCCAATGGTGTCATTTCCTTCCCCCTCCCTTATGATCTCACAGCGTGGTTATCCACAATATCACTGTTCTCAGACACGGGGATGCTCTCGCCGAGTATCTTCTCCGCAAGAGAGCATACAAGCTCCGGGAGCTGGACATCTACCTGATCCAGCTCTTTTTGCTCCTCTGCCTTCACATACAGATCAGCCTGCCTGATCTTCTCTGAGATCAGCTCATGAGCCTCCATGATCTGGGCATCGTAAGCAGCCCTGTCTTTCTGTTTCGCCTCGCGAACCTTAGCTTCCGCTTCATCATTCGCCTGGCGGAACTTCTCATCCATCCGGCCCTGTGCAGATTCAAGCTTATCCTTGGCATCCTGCTCCTTCTTAAGTCCCTCCTGGATCCTGGCGTCACGTTTATCCATGAAACCGACCAGAGGTTTATAGAGAAGCTTATTCAGGATAACGCAAAAGAGGAGGAAACTGATAATAGTCCATATCAATGTGGTAATATCTATTTCCAAACTATACTTCCCCCTTTATTCAAGCATATACCCGGATCATCATACCTTAGCGATAAGCATGAATGCGATCAGCAGGCCGTATATAGTAAGCGCCTCCATAAGGGCGAGCGCAAGAATCATCGTAGTTCTGATCGTACCCGCCATCTCCGGCTGTCTAGCTATACCCTCCATAGCCTTTGATGCGGCAATACCCTGGCCGATGCCAGGCCCTAACGTACTAATACCGATTGCTATTGCAGCAGCGATTGCTATTAATCCATTTCCCATAGTAATAATCCTCCTAATAATAATCCTTAGCAAAAATAATCCTTAGCAAAAAATACTACTCTTCTTCACCGATCGCCTCGCCGACATATACGGCTGTCAGCATGGTGAATACCATTGCCTGGATCAGGCAGAAAATAAGACTCAGAATCTGCATAACGAGCGGCAGAACAAGAGGGAACATACCCCTGAGCTGCTCAGTGACCATCTCCTCTGCAAAAATATTGCCGTAGAGTCGCAGTGCCAGAGAGAAGGGCCTTACAACCTGATCGATCAGCGTAAAGGGCAGCATCAAAGCCACAGGCTGCAGAAAGCTCTTCAGATATCCCAGCGCTCCTCTGTTCTGGACGCCGATCACATGGGTCATGCAGAATGAAATGATCGCCAGCCCAGCCGTTACAGAGAGATTGGCTGTGGAGACCTTGAAAAGGTCACCCGCTCCGGGCAGCAGACCCGAATAATTTGAAACAACAATGAAAACGAAAAATGTTCCAAACATGGGCAGATATCTTTTTGCATTCTTCTTCCCAACTACTCCCGCAAAGAAACCGATCAGCGCGTTGACAGCTGACTCGGCAAGATTCTGAATCGGTCCCGGTACATCCTTTAAACTCCTCGTCGCGATAACTGAAAATATGATCACGATTGCCATGATCACCCACATGGTGATGATTGGTTGAGGAATGTTAAAGAATTCACTTATTTTCATATACTTTCACCTCCTTTTCTTCCAGATCTCCAGGAATTGATCCATGCTTTATTTCTTATCCCTGACCAGAAGCCAGAGGAAAAGGTATGAGATAAATGTCAGGCCGACAGCGGTTCCTGCTATGCCTGCGACAAAATGAAAAGGCAGGATATTCCTCAGAAGATAAACAATAAGCAGAGCCGCAGCACTTGTGAGAAACCTGAGTATATTGACAAGCATAACTCTTGCCGTGCCGTAATTCTCTGCTTTTATCTTCTCTGCATTATCTATCAATAATTTTTTTGTTATGCGCGAATTGATAAACGCGATCACTGATCCGAAGATCAACCCTGCTATAACGCTGACAACGATCATCTTCATATATAAGTCTATCCTCTATCATGCAATAAACAAGACTGCAGTAAATGATCCTCCCCGGACATACGCCTTGTATGTCAACCTTGCTTTCAGATATTTATCAGTTACATTATGTCATAAAGATTTTTGTAAGTCAATTGACATGGTTTCATTTTCTTAGATAAATATACAAAAAAGGGCCGGGCGTTTTTTGTAAAATATGTTATATTTTTTAATCTATCTGTTTCGATGCATTTTCGCACTGGTAATGTTGAAATACTGTGTAATAATGCATTATTGCACCCAGGCACTGTATACATTGTTTGCCTGCAAACTATTGCAGTTTTGCATCTTCTCCTTATGGGCAAAAAAAGGCCCCGGTCACAGTATTTCCTGCGATCAGAGCCCTTGTAATCATGCATCCTGTCTGAAATATTTATCGGTCAGCTCCTGCAGCCTGTCCGTCTCAGACTGAAGGGTATCGGCGTCTTCCTGATTCATTTTCAGGGGTTTCAGCCTGACAAGAGATTTTTTTAAAGCGGAAAGAGCGGATTTTATCTCGTGCTTATCCTGCCTGGTCAGATTCTTTTTCTCTGCTCTCAGATTGCGCTCCGCCATGGCCGCAAGATTCTCAGCCTGGCTGTGTAGATCAAAATATTTCCTTCTCTCTCCGTCTTCACTCTCATAAACTTCCGCGTCATGGATGGCCGCCTGGATCTCATCCTCCGAGAGATTAGAGTTGGACGTGATCGTTATATGCTGTGCCTTCCCGGTTCCCAGATCTCTGGCAGAGACGGTCAGGATCCCGTTTACATCGATGTCAAAGGTAACCTCTATCTGCGGCATGCCGGCCATGGCTCTCTTTATGCCGCCCAGCCGGAAATTGCCGATGAGAGTGTTGTCCTTTACAAACTGTCTCTCTCCCTGGTATACCTTTATCTCTACAGACGTCTGAAAATTCGATGCCGTCGTAAATATCTGGCTGTGCTTAGCGGGTATGGTCGTGTTGCGGTCTATCAGCTTAGTAGCAATGCCTCCCACTGTTTCAATAGACAGGGACAGAGGCGTTACATCCATAAGGATCATTGCGTTGGCAGCGGAGGCAGCCGGAAGATCTCCTCCCAGCTTGCCGGCCTGAATGGCGGCACCCATGGCAACGCACTCATCCGGATTTATATTGCGGGAAGGCTCCTTTCCCAGCATCCTCCTGACCTTTTCCTGGACAGCCGGGATCCTCGTCGAGCCGCCTACCAGAAGAACCTTTGAGAGATCCCTGGCTGTGATGCCGGCGTCCCTCATGGCATTCTGCACAGGCACGGATGTCCTCTCTATCAAATCATGAGTCAGCTGTTCAAACTGAGCCCGGCTGACCGTCATCTCAAGGTGGTGGGGCGTCCCATGGACTACAGAAAGGAAAGGGAGGCTTACATTGGCAGTTGCAGCCGTTGAGAGTTCTTTCTTAACCCTCTCGGCCTCTTCCCTGACCCTCTGCATGGCAGCCGGATCTGAACGGATATCCGCTCCCTCTTTCTTCTTGAACTCATCAGCCATATAGTCGGCCAGTCTATTGTCAAAGTCATCTCCGCCCAGATGATTGTCTCCCGATGTGGAGAGAACCTCGATCAGTCCGTCCCCGATCTCTATGATAGAAACATCAAATGTTCCTCCGCCCAGATCATAGACAAGTACCTTCTGCGCCTGCTCATTATTCAGACCGTAGGCAAATGCCGCGGATGTGGGCTCATTTATGATCCTCATGACATTCAGGCCCGCTATCCTGCCCGCATCCTTCGTCGCCTGCCTCTGGGCATCGTTAAAATAAGCCGGCACTGTGATGACAGCATCCGTGACGGGCTCACCCAGGTAATCCTGGGCATCCTTCTTCAGCTTCCTCAAAATGACAGCCGAGATCTCCTGAGGGGAAAATTTGTGCCCGTCTATATTGATCCTGTGGTCGGAACCCATATCCCTTTTTATGGAAAATATAGTGCGGTCCGCGTTCAGAGCAGCCTGTCTTTTCGCGGGTTCCCCAACCAGCCTCTCACCTTTTTTTGTAAATGCGACGACGGACGGAGTCGTTCTCTGACCTTCCGAGTTCGGAATGATACAAGGCTCCCCTCCCTCCATCACGGCAGCGCAGCTGTTAGTAGTACCCAGGTCTATGCCAATACATTTACTCATCTATAAAACCTCCGGATATGAAAAAGTCCCGGAATATAGGGGAAATACAATAAACAATTAAAAAAACTTTGACACAATTATAGCATCGATAATTGTGCAGTACAATAAAACCGGACCCGGGCTATGCTTAAATTTTTATTAATTTTTCATAAATCCATTGCGAGCCGCCTGGCTCATGAAAGTCCAGCCTAAATTCTCCTCAGGATTATTTCGTCAAAAAAAAGAACCTACGCAAATACGTAAGTTCTCTTAAGCAGGGGTACCAGGATTCGAACCTGGACCAGCGGTTTTGGAGACCGATACTCTACCATTAAACTATACCCCTATACCACATACCTTCAAAACTGCAATCGAAAACACATTCCTTATGGATCAGTCTTCAGGTCAAGCCCTCGACCGATTAGTAGCAGTCCGCTGTGGCCATCGCTGGCCCTGCACTCCTGCCCTATCTACCTCATACTCTCTAAGGGGTCTTACTCTCTCGTAGAGATGGGAGGCCTTAT
>OMWV01000037.1 GCA_900314845.1 uncultured Eubacteriales bacterium | reverse complement strand
GCCGAAAAACTCATAGTAAAAAGTTCAATTTTGGGCGTATTTTCAACGTTTTTCGAGGGTCGGACCAAGTGGGAAGTTTGAGTAATATTCTTATCATAGGCCCGCCGGGTTCCGGGAAGTCCATGGCTGCGAAAAGGCTTCCGGGTATTCTGCCTCCAATGAGTTATGAGGAGAGCCTTGAGGTCTCGAAGATCTACAGTGCGGCAGGATTGCTGGAACCTGAGAAAGGCCTTATTGCAAAAAGACCCTTCAGGAGCCCGCATCACACGATATCGGCTCTGTCTCTTGCCGGCGGCGGCAGCAATCCCATGCCGGGAGAGATCAGTCTTGCCCACAGAGGCGTTCTGTTTGCGGATGAACTTACGGAATTTTCCAGTGAAAGCATGGAGGCCCTCAGACAGCCTATGGAGGATGGATATATTACGATAAGCAGGCTGCGCTATACAAGTACATTTCCGGCAGATTTTATGTTTGTTGCCGCCATGAATCCCTGCCGCTGTGGATATTATCCCGATATGACAAGATGCAGGTGTACTCCTCTTCAGATCCAGAGGTATATCGGCAGGATAAGCCGTCCTCTTCTCGACAGGATAGATATGACTGTTGAGGTCAAGCCTGTCACGGTGGATCTGTTGCAGAGAGGCAGGGAGGCTGATGAGAACTCTGCCGATATGAGGCAGCATGTGATAACTGCGGACCAGATGCAGGCCCGACGGTTCAGTGACGTGGGATTTGAGCATAATTCACAGATCCCGGACAGAGAAGTGAGCCGTTTCTGTCGGCTGAATGATGAATGTACGGAATTTATGAAGAAAGTATATAGGACATATGCTCTCTCAGCCAGAGGCTATAACAAGATCCTAAGAGTTGCAAGGACGATTGCGGATCTTGATCAGTCAGAGAATATCGAGATGAAGCATATATCAGAAGCTGTTTTTTATAAATCTCTGGATAAAAGGTATTGGCTGAGCTCTTAAGCGACCTGAAGAGGATCAGAGAATTCGGAATGGAGGGTGTGGATCTATGACGGACATCGAGTACTGGTACTGGCTTTGTTCCCTGAAAGGGGCAGGTCCCCTTGTGCTTTTTCCGCTTCTCTATTATCTGGGGTGTTCTGAGGAGGAGAGGAAACGCGCAGGAGAAAGCGACAATCACAGCGAACTGATTTTGAAGAGTATTTCTGCAGACAAAAGCGTGCTGGATGAAGGTATAAAAAGACTTTTTCTGGCAGACAGGCAGCAGCTGGTCGAGACGGGACTTATTACAGGGAAGAAAGCAGATGCGGTCACAGCCTTCCGGCATGAAGATTCTATCCGGGCCGCATGCAGCAGGATGTATAAAGCAGGGATCCGTCTGGTCCCCTATACATCCGAGGAATATCCAAGGCAGCTGAAGCAACTGTATGATCCGCCGCTTGGTTTATTTGTCAAGGGGAGGCTCCCTGGCAGTGATGAATGGATCTTTTCTTCTGTAGGTGCAAGAGCCTGTTCAGAACATGGAAGGTCCGTGGCAAGGTTGATCAGCAGAGGTCTTGCCTTCGCAGGCATGTCGATCGTCAGCGGCATGGCAAGAGGAATAGACAGCGCATCTCACTGGGGATGCCTTGATACGGGGGGAAGAACATATGCGGTTCTGGGATGCGGGCCGGATATCTGCTATCCCGCTGTAAATATAGAGCTGTATGAGAATATATTAGAGACAGGAGGGATAATCTCAGAGTATCCGCCGGGAGAGGAACCTTTGAACTGGCATTTTCCGCTGAGGAACAGAATAATCGCAGCTCTGGCTAAGGGTATTATTGTCGTGGAGGCCAGAAAGAAAAGCGGGTCTCTTATCACAGCAGAAAGGGGACTGGAATTGAACAGAGATATATTTGCGGTTCCGGGGCGTTCTGATGATATCCTGAGTGAAGGATGTAACGATCTGATCCGTGCCGGCGCGACGCTGGTGACATCTCCGGCGGATGTTTTGGATTGCTTCGGGTTGCCGGTGCATGAGTATAAAAGAAAGCAGCTGCCCATGGACAGTACGGAGAGCAAGATCTTCTCCCGGCTGACCCTTATGCCTCAGTCAGCGGATGATATCATGGAAGCGGCAGAGCTTGATATCTCTACTATCAGCTCGGCTCTGACTGTGATGGAGATCAAGGGTCTGGTAAAAAGTGTTGGCAAGAATCAGTATATGATAAAAATATGAAGACTGCAGTCAGGCTTGCATTCTATCAACTCTTGCAATATGATAAGGAAGTCAGCTTTTTTATTCTTATTTTGGGAGGAATATATGCGTGCAGTTATTCAGAGAGTGCTCAGAGCGGATGTATCCGTAGACGGCAGGGTGACTGGTCAGACCGGCAGAGGATTTGTGGTCCTGCTTGGCATTGCGGATGAGGATACCGAAGAAGATCTGGATTATATGGTAAGAAAGATTACCAGAATGAGGATATTCGAGGATGAGAACGGCAAGATGAACCTTTCGCTTGGCGATGTAGGCGGAAGTCTGCTTGTTATCTCCCAGTTTACTCTGTTTGCGGATACGAGGAAGGGGAATCGTCCAAGCTTTACGGCTGCTGGGGATCCGAAATATTCGAAGGATATGTATCTGAAATTTATCGACAAGTGCCGTCAGCTGGGCTTTGCAGCAGGTGAGGGAGAATTCGGCGCCCATATGATGGTATCACTTATCAATGATGGCCCGGTGACGATCGTAATCGACAGCAAGAATCGATAAGCATCCAGCGCAGGACGCCGTGTCAGTGATGGGTGGTCACTGTTAAGAGTTTTGCTTTGCTGACATACGGACCAGTTTCTGGAAGGGTATGGTCCCGCCGAAAAGATCAAGAGCGCTTCCTATCGTATAGTCCAGACGGCAGCTGCTCAGGACACCAAGTTTTTTTATATCATCCAGGCTGGAGATACCACCTGCATAAGTGACGGGGATACCGTCCCATTTGCCAAGCAGCCGTGCGAGATCCTCTTCTATCCCGGATACTTTTCCCTCAACATCCACGGCGTGGATAAGGAATTCAGAGCAATAATGGGAAAGTTTTTCCAGAGCATCGATATCCAGGCTGGTTTCTGTGAACTTCTGCCATCTGTCGGTAACGATCATATATTTATCGCCGCGCCGCCTGCAGCTGAGATCCAGAACCAATTGATCTCTGCCTACCGTCTGGATCATTTTGTTAAGGCAGCTGTAGTCTATTTTTCCATCCTTGAAGACATAGGATGTTACGATTACCTGTGAGGCTCCGGCCCTTAAAAAATGCAGGGAATTTTCCGGATTCATGCCGCCCCCGATCATCATGCCGCCCGGATAGGCAGAAAGCGCCAGCTGCGCCTGCATGACATCTTCTTTATAATAAGGAGATGATACAGGGTTTAGAAGGATGATATGTCCTCCGGGAAGATTGTTGTCTCTGTAGAGTCCGGCATAGTAATCGGCATTGGCAGAAGAAATAAAGTTATCTACTGCTTCGTCCTTTTTATCCTTCAGGCTGCTGCCTACAATTTGTTTTACTTTTCCATTATGAATATCTATGCATGGGCGAAATCTCATGGGCCCCTCCTTACGACAAATTATTAAATGAAGCAGACCGATATTAGTCCGAACTGCGTTCGGAAGCGGTCTGCGCAGGTCGCAAGGGATCTTCCCATACTTCGTATGGGCCCCTCCTTACGACAAATATCCTATCTTTCTCATTGACCTTGCAAAAATAATTGTTTATACTACTGGTGTTATTTATATTATATCAGACCGATCCTAAGTCCGAACTGCGTTTGGAAGCGGTCTGCGCAGGTCGCAAGGGATCCTCCCATACTTCGTATGGGTCCCTCCTTACGACATATCGTTCAGGCAATTATTGGGGAGGAGAACTGATGAAATGTCCTTTTTGCGGAGCCGATGACACAAGAGTTATCGATTCCAGACCCGCTGATGAAAACACAGCGATCAGGCGCCGAAGAGAATGTGAGTCCTGTCATAAACGGTTTACTACCTATGAGAAAGTTGAGGCTCTCCCTCTGCTTGTCATAAAGAAAGACAACAATCGTGAGCCTTATGACAGATCAAAGATTGAGGCGGGAATCATAAGGTCTTGTCACAAGAGGCCGATATCAGCGGAGAAGATTTCATCACTTGTCGATGAGATCGAGGCAGAACTTTTTAAGCGCGAGGAGAAGGAGATCCCTACTATGGTCATAGGTGAGCTGGTTATGGAAAAACTGAGAAAGCTGGACCCTGTAGCCTATGTTCGTTTTGCCTCCGTCTATCGGGAGTTTAAGGATGTCAACACATTTATGGAGGAGATACAGCAGCTCATGAAAAACTGACCCGTATGTCCGGCAGACGCCTGTCAATGGGAACATTTCAAAAATGATAGAGTCTAAAAGAAAAACCCTTCAGCCAGTAAGACTGAAAGGTTTTTTCTGGTCACTATCTATCCTATTTCTTCTGGAGAAAGCTCGGAATCTGGATATTTCCGCTTCCGCTTTTCCTGGAAGGTGTGGATTCTTTTACAAATGAAGGAGGAACAGGTCTCTCGTTTGCGGGAGCCTTTGCAGTTTCTGTCTTGCGAGGTGCAGGTCTCTTTGATGAAGCGATACCGCTCTTGGCAGGCTGCTGCTCTTCTTCCGGTTCTTCAAGGCCGGTGGCAATGATCGTGATCGCGGCTGTATCTGACTTGGAATCATCATACATAGCGCCGAAAATGATATTGGCAGATTCACCTGCAAGCTCTTCTACATACATAGCGGCCTCGTTCGCCTCTATGAGACCGATGTCACCGGAAATATTGATAATAATGTCTGTAGCTCCTTCTATTGTTGTCTCAAGGAGAGGACTTGCTATTGCCTGTTTTACAGCGTCAACTGCCTTGTCGTCACCGTGGCCTTCCCCTATGCCGATATGAGCGATTCCCTTGTCCTTCATGACAGTGGAAATATCGGCAAAGTCAAGGTTGATAAGGCCGGGAACATTGATAAGGTCTGTGATGCCCTGAACGCCCTGCTGAAGAACCTCGTCTGCCTTCTTGAGAGCATCGGGCATAGATGTCCTTCTGTCTACGATCTCAAGCAGCTTGTCATTGGGGATGACAATGAGAGTGTCAACATTCTGTTTTAATCTCTCGATACCCTGGATCGCGTTGTTCATACGCTGTCTTGCTTCAAACCTGAAAGGCTTTGTTACAACACCTACAGTAAGGCAGCCCTGCTCTTTGGCGATGCCGGCTACTACAGGTGCGGCACCGGTACCGGTTCCACCGCCCATACCGCATGTAACGAATACCATATCGGCTCCCTTGACGAGCTCCGTGATCTCCTCTGTACTCTCCTCTGCAGCTTTTGCTCCGATTTCAGGCTTGGCACCCGCGCCAAGTCCCTTTGTAAGCTTCTCGCCGATCTGAATAAGCTGGGGAGCTTTGCACAGCTGAAGTGCCTGCCGGTCTGTGTTAACACCGACAAGTTCAACTCCCAGTATATTCTCATCAACCATTCTGTTTACTGCATTGTTACCTGCGCCGCCTACTCCGATAACGAGGATCTTGGCAGCCGCCTCATTCTCATTAGGTTTTATTTCAAGCAAGGTTCTTCCTCCTTTATACTCCTATTCCAATCAAATTCGAATATGCTCTTATATAATATTATTTTTCCTCTGATAAATCAAGTACGTTTTTGCAAATACAGAGCATAAGCTTTTAATAGTTTTCTTCTCCCTCATCGCCGTTGTACTCATCACCGGCGTCATCGTAATACTCCTGCCCGCCGTTATCCTCGCTGCCGTCGTAATACTCCTGTCCGTCGGCATCGGTGACACCGTCATCGCTGGAACTATTATAATCTCCGCCGCTGTCGCCCTCACCAGAGCCGCCGTCTGCCGCGTCCCCGCCATTTTCCTCAGGGGATAATTCTTCCTCATTCCCGTTTTCGTCAGAGACGGAAGTCTCGGCAGAGCTTTCTGTTTCAGCTGCGGGTGCGGTGCTTCTTTCTATGTCATTTCTCGTAAAAACAATGGAATCCTGGCTGCCATCGTAATATTCCAGATGAAGCACACCGGAAAGGCTCTTCAGTTTATCTGCCATACTGGCCAGCTCGGAGATTTTTTCATCCATGTAGGAACTGTTTCCGAGATTTATCGTAACCTTGCCGATGACGATAGTATACTGCCCGCTTCCGGCTGCATTTATCTCATCTGCGGAAAGCTTGTGATCATTCACAATGGATGCAATGCTGATCATCTCGTCAAGAGTATCGGTGTCATCTGCCTGTATCCGCGTACCTGGATCGCCTGCACTGATGCTGATCCCTCCCAGGAGGGGGATGTCCTTCTGGCTTTTTCCTGTCTGCAGGATGATCATACCGTTGCTGTTAAAATAACTGCAGGAGGCTCCGTATTTGACTCCGCCCACGATGTTCCGCTCAACGACAGTGACCTGCACATGGCCGGGAGAGATCAGGCTGACATCGATATTGCTGACCTTTTCATCGTCTGAATAGTCTCTCTTTCTGTTCTGCAGATAGAGAAGGAGGGAATTTCCGTGCGCCTTGTCAAAGCGGAGCTCTTCTTTTACCTGATCATCATTGAGCAGCTGGCTGCCTTTAATATCTACCTTCTGTATGCGGAATACAAAAAGAAGGATGATCGCAGCTGCTGCGAGGATGATGACAAGGAAAATACCTGCCTTAAAAGCTCTTGATCTGTCTCTTATATTCATATGATTACTGCTCTTCTTTTTCCTGAGCGGCCTTTGCCTTTTTCTCATCGTCTTTTATGGCATCTTTGTAATCCTGCAGTTCGTTCTCGTCTATCTTTTCCGACGGGAATATCTGCAGATAAGGGAGTGCTTCATAGAAGATCCTCCCTGCCATGGTGGAGGCGAAGGAACTCTGACCCTGATCATCCGTGTGAGGACGGTCGATCACGACATATACCACAAGCTGAGGGTCATCTATGGGGGCTGCGCCGATAAAGGATACAAGTCTGTCATCACTTCCGCGCACGCCTACCTCAGCGGTTCCCGTTTTGCCTCCTATTTTGTAGCCGGGAACTTTGGCAGGGTAGCCGGTTCCCTTCTCCACTGTCTGATAGAGGGCTTCCCGCATCCAGTCGGATGTCTGCCGGGAAATGGTTGTCCGCAGAAGGGTCTTGTCGATCAGTTTTACCGTGTCGCCCTTATCATTAAGGATCTGGCTGACGATATGCGGCCTGTAATAATTTCCGCCGTTTACGATAGAACAGAAGGCGGAGGCCAGCTGAACCATTGTAACATTGTAACCCTGTCCAAATGAACTGGTCCAGAGCTCTACCGGTCCCATGGTATTTTCATTGAAGACGAGATTGGAACAGCTGATCTCTCCTTCCAGGTCAACGCCGGTAAGCTGTCCGATGCCGAACATTTTTTGCATCTGAATAAAATTCTTGACGCCGATCTTGTCCGCTATATGCATCATGGCGACGTTGCAGGACTGCTCGATCGCTTCCTCCAGATCGACTGTGCCGTGGACTTCATTACATTTTACAACAGTTCCATCCTCTGCCGTGAGCTGACCGGCGCAGTCGTAGGTGTCATCTGCCGCGGCATAGCCGTTATCCAGGGCATAGGCAGTTGTCATTGTCTTGGCCGTAGAACCCGGCTCATAGGAATCATTGACACAGAAATTTTTCCAAATAGAAGTAAGCAGCGTGGATTGGTCTTCTGTCTTCATGGAATCCAGCTGCTTTTCTGTATATCCTGCTTTCGTCAGATCATAGGGACTGTTGAGGTCAAAGACCGGCGAACTGGCCATTGCCAGGATCTCGCTGGTTTTGGGGTCCATGACAAGAACGCCGATATTCTCAGCTCCTGTCTTCTTCTGAAATGTATCGATATTTTTCTCAACGATCCTCTGGATATTGATATCGATCGTAGTCTGCAGATTGTAGCCGTTTCTTGGCTTGCGGATGACATTTTCATAATTTGTGCCTTCGTTCATAAGGCCGTATGTCCGGCCGTTCGTCCCGGAAAGCGTGCTGTTATATTGGCTTTCCAGTCCCCAGAGGCCTGTATTATCAGAACTGAGAAATCCTATGACGTCGCAGGCGAGTGTGCTGTAAGGATATTTTCTCTTATAAGTATCCTCAAAGGTGATACCCCTTGCTATGGTGAATTCCTCTTTACTCTTTTTTTCTTTTTTCTGAACATATTTATCGTAGGCTTCCCTGTCACTGTAGGAAAGCTCTTTCTTCATCACGACATAGTAACTATCCGGATTCTCATCCATTACCTTCATCGTGTCATCCTTGCTTATATTAAAAAAGCGGTTCAGAAGATCCGCTGTCTGAGTTTTTACGAGTGCGGCCTCCTCTTCATCTTTACCGTCAAGGAGAGTTTTGGGGGCCAGAACGAGAGTATACTGTTTTTCGCTTGTCGCCAGCACCGTCTTGTTTCTGTCCATGATGTCTCCCCTTTTGTAGGGGATAGGATTCCCATCGTATTTCATGATAGACAGGACATTTCTCTGATTGGATTCGCCCTCTATCACATTTATCTGGACCAGGCGCAGGATCAGGATGATGAAAACAACAATAAGAAGGGCAAATACTATGATCAGCCTGTGCCTGTTTGTTTTTGAAAATTTTCTGCGCCCGGAGGGATTCTTCTCCCCCGGCTGCGGCACTCTGCCGCCCCTTCTGCCTCTTTTATCTGCCATTGAGCTCACACCTTACTATCTGACGAACGATCCGGGATCATGATGCGCATGTAAGTTACTCATCACCATCCGGAATATTTCCATACTGCCTCACATAATCACTGTTTTTGCTTGTATAATAGATGATCTGATCCTTTCCCGGATAGACCATGCCCAGTTCCTGTGTTGCCTTCGTATAAAGTTCGTCCAGGTCTATATTGGTGTTGAGGCTTTCTTTTAGAGAATCATTTTTCTCGAGTTTCTCATTGAGTTCTGTCTGTTTCTTGCTTACCTGGCTTTTTATTGATGCCAGCTGTGCGTTTGTTCTGACATAGAGGAAGGAGGCAGCTATCGCGACACAGATGGACAGTGTGAGGAATAGTGTATAGCCAAGCCCCAGTACGGCTTTCCTCTTTTCATAATGGGCAACAGTTACTACAGCCTCTGACCTGGCAGGCCTTCTGATAGACTGCGGGTCCCTTGCTGCGCTTCCATTTACATAATAAGCGGAAGCATCCACTGCGCTTGCTCTGTTTCTTCTTCTGTGATCTGCCATCTGCTTCATCCCTCATGTATTGAATACTGTCTTTTGACAGTGAACTTTAAATCTTATCAGGACAGGATCTTTCTCTCAAATATCCTGAGTTTTGCACTCTTAGACCGGCTGTTGTATTCCATCTCTTCCTCCGACGGAAAGACCGGCTTTCTGGTGATGACCCTGCCGAGCGGTTTCTTCCCGCACACACACACCGGAAAGGAAGGGGGACAGGTACAGGGATTCTCACATTTGTTGAAAATTCTCTTGACGATCCGGTCCTCGAGCGAATGAAAAGTAATAACACAGATCCTTCCCCCGTCGTTCAGGAGGCGGACCATGCCCTCCAGGGAATTCTGGAGTACATCAAGTTCGCTGTTAAGCTCTATCCTGATCGCCTGGAAAGTCCGTTTTGCCGGATGGCCTCCGTGGATCCGCTGCTTCATCGGTATGGACTCTTTCACGATCTGGGCCAGCTGGGTCGTAGTACGTATCGGTTCGGACTCGCGGGCTGCAGCAATATGTTTCGCTATATTTTTTGCAAATTTTTCTTCCCCGTAGTCCCGGATGATATGGTAAAGTTCCGTCTCTGTGTATCCATTGACGATGTCGAAGGCGGTCTTCTCCTGATCCCTGTCCATTCTCATGTCAAGGGGAGCCTCCTCGCGGTAGGAGAAACCCCGCTGAGCGGTATCCAGCTGATAGGAGGATACGCCCAGATCCAGAAGGATGCCGTCTACCCCTTTTATTCCCAGCTCATCCAGGATCATGGGCATATAGGCGAAATTGCTGTGTATGAGCGTGAGCCTGTCCGCGCAGCCTTCCAGCTTTTTGCCTGTAAAGGCAAGGGCGTCCCTGTCCTGATCTATGCCGATCAGCCTTCCGCCGGGACCAAGCCTTCTCAGGATCTGTTCTGAATGGCCGCCCCCTCCCAGAGTGCCGTCTACATACAATCCATCCTCTTTAATGTTCAGCCCTTCTATCGTCTCATTGAGAAGGACCGGGATGTGCCTGAAAGTATCTGCCATCCCGTCTTACCTCCGTCTATGTCATAGCCGGCGCTGATACCGGAAAGAATGATTCCAATACCAGCGCCTGCGCTAATGATCTTTATTGAAAGCCCCGCTGATGCGGCTGACCGCCCGGCACAGATCATATATCAACGCCGAGATCTGAAAGATGAGAGGCGATCTCATCCATCTTGTCATCTGTAACCTGGCTGATCTCTTCCCACTTTTCCTGACTCCAGAGTTCTATTCTTGTATCCATACCCGCGAGGACAACGTCCTTTGTGATCCCCGCGTACTTCCTGAGCGCTGCCGGGATAAGGATACGGCCCTGTTTGTCAAATTCACAGTCGGTCGCGCCGGCTGTGAAAAAACGTTTGAACTGTCTGCTCGCCTTGTCTATGGTAGGAAGTTCTCTCAGTTTTTCTTTGAATATATTCCATTCCTCTTCGGGCATGATCCAAAGGCAGCCATCGAGACCCTTGGAAATAAAAAAAATATCCCCCAGACTCTCTCTGTACTTCTGTGGGATGATCACTCTTCCCTTTGCATCTATAGAATGATAATATTCACCGATAAATCCTTCCATGACGCATCTCCTTAAGTCTCACATCCGATGGGAACCGGAAAAATAACCACTAATAAACACTAAATGGCACTTACTACCACTTGCATTGTTATTATACTATATATTCCGTCCATTAGGCAATAGCCGAGGGCAAATTTTAAGATATTTTAAAAGAATCGATCAGGGAGGATCTCATCCTCTGATCGATATGTCTTTGGATACAGGCGCGCCGGACGGCTCCGCGGCTCGTCACTTTCACGCAAAAAAAGCCCTGTAAATTTCATCTGAAATTTACAGGGCTCTGTGAAAGAAAACTTTCGATTTCTGTCAGTCTATATCGTCAAAATCGTCATAATCATCGTCGTCTTCTTCTATGTCGTCGTCGAAGTTGTCTTCCTTCTTCCTGCGGGAAATCTTTTTTACCCTGGGGCCGTCATCCTCTTTTTCCTTGTCGTCCTCTATGATCTCGTCCTCTTCGTAATCCTCATCATCCTCGACATCTTCTATCTCAGCTTCGGGGATCTCCTCTTCCTCCTCGGCAGTTTCCTCCTGAGCGGGAGCAGGGGCCGGAGCCTCTTCCTGAGTCGGAGCAGCAGGTCTGTCTATGCTGTCTATCTCCTGTGTGAGGGCGTCATTGTTGTCAGCCAGGATCTTCATGTTCTCATTCAGGCCTTTCACAAGGCCGTCCGTGTTGGTCCTTATCACATCGAGGGAACTGGATACAGCAGACTGGATGTTCTCGATGAGCTCTTTGGAGTAATTCAGTGAGCCAAGAGCGATCTCATCGGCCGTCCGGTTCGCGTTGTCAAGAATCTCCTTCGCCTTGGCGTTGGCATCATTGATCGTGGCGTCTGCCTTCTCATAGGCCTTCAGCATGATCTCATGGTCTTCAACCAGCTGATTGGCATATTCCGTAGTCTCATCTATCATCTGCTGAGCCTGATCCTTGGCATCGCTGATGATCTTGTCCTTCTGCTCAATGATCTTCTTGTAGCGCTTGATCTCTTCCGGAGTCTTAAGCCTGAGTTCCGTGAGGAGTTCATATAACTGATCCTTGGGAACAACGATTTTTGACTGAGAAAATGGTGCGGGCTTACAGCCTTCAATAAACTCTTCTATCTCATCTATAACCTGCTCTATTCTGCTCATGATATACCCCTCTCACCTGATATTTCTTAAAATTTGTTTAGAACTTTCTGTTCAACATACGGAGGTACGAACTTGCTGATATCCCCGTGATACTTGGCCAGCTCCCTTACCGTGCTGGAACTCAGATAGGAATAATTCTGATCTGTGACAAGAAACATGGTGTCAAGATTGGGCCTCACGAGCCTGTTTGTCTGGGCCCACTGCAGCTCATACTCAAAATCAGATACGGCTCTCAGCCCTCTGACAATGATCCTGGCGTTGACACTGTCCGCAAAATCAACCAGCAGTCCGGTGAAGTGAGTAACTTCTACCCCCGGTATGTCTTCAGTGACTTTGATTAACATATTAACACGTTCTTCAACTGAAAACAACGGTGATTTTGCGCTGTTGTTAAGTACTCCTATTACAAGCCTGTCCACCATCTTGGAGGCACGGCGGATGATATCAATGTGTCCGTTTGTTACCGGGTCAAAACTGCCCGGATAGATTGCAGTTTTCATTGTGAAATTCCTCACGATTTCCGGACAAATATATGCATATTCGTCTTGTATTCTTTAGTCCTGACAAGATCATAGCCATAGGACTCCAGATAGCTGAAATCCGTTCCCAGAGACGCCTCTATGATGATAAGAGTCTGTTTGTCAGCAGCCTTGGACCTGCTGAGGGTACCAAGGACATCCCTCTCCAGTGACTTTCCATAGGGCGGGTCCATGAAAATGAGATCAAACCGGCGTCCCAGACTGCTCAGCCTGTCTATAGAACTGATGCAATCGGACTGAATGACCTGAGCTTTGCCGCGCAGATGAGTACGCTTTAAATTATCCTCGATACAGGCAATGGAAGCCTTGTTCTTATCCACGAACACGGCCTCCCTGGCACCGCGGCTGAGAGCCTCTATCCCTATTGCTCCGCTCCCGCTGAAAAGATCGAGAAATGAGCAGTCATAAAGCTCTCCTGCTATAATATTAAAAAGCGTCTCCTTTATCCTGTCAGTGGTAGGTCTGACATCCATGCCTGCCACGGTATTCAGGTGGATACGCCTGGCTGATCCAGCGATAACCCGCATATGTTCACATCCCGTCAATAACTTAACAACATTTTAATATAATTTCCTGCGCAATGCAATAAGTTAGGAACGAAAATTGCAATTGTTGGCCGATCAGGGAATTTTAAAGGATCAGGCTCCCCTCTTCTTTTACCCGGTCCCTGAGAAGGGCATGCTCCGGCAGAGAGAGGTCCGGATCATTTGCAAGCAGCTCGGACGCAGCCTGACCGGCATTCATAAGTTCTGCCGAATCCCGGAAGATATCGGCGATATGAAAGGCAAGCTCTCCGCTCTGCTTTACGCCAAACAGGTCCCCCGGTCCTCTGAGCTTCATATCCTGGGCGGCAATCTCGAAACCGTCATTTGTCCCGACCATGATCTGGAGACGGCGGCTGACATTTTTTCCTCCGTGTCCATACATAAAAATGCAGTAGGACTGGCAGCTGCCTCTGCCGACCCTGCCCCTGAGCTGGTGGAGCTGGGCCAGACCGAAGCGCTCACAGTTCTCTATCATCATGACGGTGGCTGAAGGGACGTCTACTCCAACTTCAATTACCGTTGTCGAGACAAGCACGTCGATCTTTTTTTCAGAAAAATCCTTCATGACCCGGTCTTTCTCATCCGCTTTCATTCTTCCGTGCAGAAGGCCGACGCGGATCCTGCCGTCCAGTTTTTTGCGCAGCATAGAGGAATAATCCTCTACGTTTTCTGCCTCTATCCCATCCGATTCAGAGATCAGAGGGCAGATAATGTAGACCTGATGCCCGGCCTTTACTTCTTTTTCCATCAGCCGGTAGGCCGCCTGTCGGTATGATGTGTCGACAAGGCAGTTTTTAATGGGGATCCTTCCCTGAGGTTTCTCGTCTATGATGGAGATATCAAGATCGCTGTAGAGAACGATGGCAAGAGTCCTGGGGATGGGAGTTGCGCTCATGACAAGAACATGAGGCTGCCCGCCGCTGCTTTTTGCAGAGAGCAGCTGCCTTTGCCTGACTCCGAATCTGTGCTGTTCGTCTGTCACGATCAGGCCCAGTCTGTCGTAAACCACTTTTTCCTGGAAAAGAGCGTGCGTGCCTATGATGATGTCTGCTTCATGGGATTGTATTTTTTTGTAGGCTTCTCTTTTTTCTGATGCCTTCATAGCTCCGGTCAGAAGCAGGACCCGGATATCCATTTGACTGAAAATGCTGCTGAACTTTTCAAAGTGCTGGCGGGCGAGTACATCTGTGGGAGCCATCAGACAGCACTGATAGCCGGAAAGCGCCGCCTCCATGAGGGCCAGGGCAGCCACTATAGTCTTGCCGGAGCCCACATCCCCCTGTATCAGTCTGTTCATAACATGATCGCTTCTCATATCTGCGTCGGTTTCCCGAAAGGCTCTCATCTGAGCAGAAGTCAGTTTGTAGGGAAGGCTGGCAATAAAGCTGTCAGCGTTCACGTCTTCTCTCAGTTTGAAATGGTTGGCCGCCTTTGCCGTGTCCCGGCTCAGCAGCCTGACGGAGAGAATAAAAAGAAAGAATTCATCGAAAGCAAGCCGGCTCCTGGCTTGCGCAAGGGCGGCCGCGTTCTCCGGAAAATGGATCTGCCGCAGAGCAAAATTATACTCTGCCAGCTGATAGCGTTTCCTGATATCTTCCGGAATATGATCGGATGACAGGTCAAGATCCGCGAGAATGGAGGCTGCCGCCTTTTTCATAAAATTCTGTGTGATTCCCTGAGTCAGAGAGTAGACAGGCTGCAGGCTGTCCGATATCTGCGCATAGGCGTTTTCTTCAAAAATATCCGGGTGTTCCAGGATCCTGCGGGAACCCTTGTGGATGATCTTGCCGTACAGGATCAGATTCCTGCCAGGCGTCAGCCTTTTCTTCAGGTAGGGCATATTATACCAGATGATCTGAAGATTTGATCCTCCTGCCGGAACGGAAGTTGTCACGATCTGCATCCGTCCGCGGCTGATGATGGAAGCCGGCCGGGTAAGACGGATCAGATAAGCGCATGGACTGTCATCGTCCATGCTCTTGTCTGAGGCGGCCAGAGGTCTGCCGTATGATCTGTAATCTCTGGGGAAATGCATCAGCAGACCGCCGACAGTGTCTATTCCCAGACGGGCAAGTTTCTCCTGCATCCTGGGACCGACTCCCTTTATCCTGTCAACGGGATCGCCAAGCTGCATGGTCTCACCTCCGGCTCATTGTCCTGCACATTATTCAACAGAGATAATATAGTAGTAAATAGGCTGTCCGCCTTTGTGAAGCTCTACATCACAGCCTGTGTACTTGTCCATGACCATTGCCTGGAGAGCCTGCGCGTCTTCTTCTTTCACATCGCTTCCGTAATAGATCGTTATGATCTCAGAATCTGAGTCCGTCATGGTCGCGATCGTGTCAAGTACTGTCTGATCGAGATTCCTGCCGACTGCCGCCAGACCCGCATCGGAAATGCCCATGATATCGCCCTGATGAACCTGCTTATCGTCTATCGTCGTATCTCTGACCGCAAATGTCACCTGAGCGCTCTTCACAGCGGCCATGCCTTCTGTCATAGCTTCGGTATTGTCTTCATCGGACATACCTTCACAATATTTTATCACGGCCGCAATACCCTGGGGTACGTTCTTGGATGGAATTACGATGACATGCTTATCTGAGCACAGCTCAACTGCCTGCTGTGCCGCAAGGATGATATTTTTATTGTTGGGCATGACATATACTGTCCTGGCATTGACTTTTTCCACGGCGTCAAGGATATCAGCCGTGCTGGGGTTCATGGTCTGACCGCCCTCTACCACAAAATCGACACCCAGGCCTTCAAAGATCTCTTTTAAGCCGCTGCCCATGGCAACAGCGATAAAGCCTACATCCTTGGGAGGAGCCTGCTGTTGTTTTTCCTTGTTCTCTTCCTCTTCCTTCTGAAGGCGGGAGAGCTTCTCTGAATCTTCAAAGAGCGTCTCGTGGTGCTCTTCTTTCATATTCTCGACCTTTATGCTGCTTAGGCTGCCATGTTTGAGAGCCTCCTCCAGCACAAGACCGGGGTTGTCCGTGTGGACATGTACTTTGACGATATTCTTGTCCGCTGCACATACCAGGGTGTCGCCGATGGAAGAAAGATAGTCTTTCCATTCCTTTTCTTCCTTGCCTGTCATCGGACGGTCCATCATGAGGATAAATTCTGTGCAGTAGCCGTAGGCAGGAAGCTCTTCCTGGGGCTCCTCTTCCCTTTCCTCGTCTGTCTCTACTCCCATGAGCTTGTCATAGGCGCCCTCCAGGATGGTCATAAGTCCCTTGCCGCCTGAATCTACAACACCTGCCTGTTTCAGGACAGGCAGCATCTCAGGCGTAAGGCTGAGCATATAATTGCCGTATTCTATGATCTGGCGGAGAGCCTCAGCCATGTCGTCTGTCGCCTCGAATATATCCTGGGCTTTCTCGCTCATGCCTCTGGCAACAGTCAGGATGGTGCCTTCCTTAGGCTTCATGACAGCCTTGTATGCTGTCTCACTGGCCCGCTTAAAAGCATCAGGGGCACATGTCTTATCTATGCAGTCAAATTTCTTGACAGCTCTGGTAAATCCGCGGAAAAGCTGAGAAAGGATAACGCCGGAATTCCCTCTTGCCCCGCGCAGTGCTCCCTGGGAGATGGCTTTGGCGAGGTTCTCCATGGTCGGCTCATCTGTTGCCTCCACTTCCTTGACCGCGGACATGATGGTCATAGTCATATTTGTGCCGGTATCTCCGTCAGGTACCGGGAAAACGTTCAGCTCGTTTATCTCGTCTTTTCTTGAATCCAGTCTTTTTGCCCCGGCAATAAACATGTCTTTGAGCTGCCTGGCATCTATCTTAGTAATTACCAAATCAGGATCCTCCTTTAATCATTCAAGTTCGCGCCCTGGCAGGGCAGACTTCAGTCGTCTATGACGCGTACGCCTTCGACATATACGTTGACCTTTTCCACATGCATGCCGGTAAACTGCTCTACCTTGTACTTTACCGTCTGGATCAGGTTCTCGGAGATAGTCGAGATCGGAACACCATAAACTGTGATTATGTGAAAATCCACTATGATTCTGTCATTTCCTTTGATCGTGATATCTACGCCTTTTGTCAGACTTTCGCGCCGAAGCAGCTTTACAAGTCCGTCCTTGACGCTGACCATAGCCATGCCGACAACTCCCGAGCACTCGACAGCTGCTAATCCGGCATATTTTGCAATGACTTCCGCGTCAACAGAGATTCTTCCATGATCGCTGATGATATAGCCTTTCATATAATATCCTCCATACTGCTCCCCATGGGAGCCATAAAAATATAATGTGATATCCGGCTTTATTTTTCCTTATACTAACACACTGTACATAATACCATATTATCCCGAAAAAGGAATCATATTTTTCCCGGTATTTGAGATTAATGTAAAATATTGCTTGCATTTATCACATGTATCTGTTATTATCTTAATATTGCAGACTATGAGTAAGTCTGCATATCATTAATGTGCGAATACAGAGGGAGGTGCATCAAGATGGCAAAATGTGCAATTTGCGGTAAAGGAGCTCACTTCGGTATCAAGGTTTCCCATTCTCACAGAAGGGCTAACAAGATGTGGAAGTCCAATATCAAGAAGGTAAGGGTCAATGTTAACGGAACCCCCCAGAGAATGTACGTTTGCACTTCCTGTCTCAGGTCAGGTCTTGTTGAGAGAGCATAAGTCCATCGGTACCTATGCCCGGCAGGCATCATAGAATAACCGTCTCATGAGGGTTGTGCTTTTCTGATCTGCCTGGACAGACATTTAAGGCTTACAGCCTTCGTGTATGAGGAAGCGCCAAAAAAGGAGCTGCGCAGTTTTTGCGGCGGCTCCTTTTCTTGCCTCTATGACCGATATCAGCAGTTGAATATAAACTCTTCAGTCGCCAGATGGATCTTCATCTTATCCTTCAGAGGCACCGGCTCGGAATCTTCTATCCGTGTTCCGTCAAGATAGATATGATTTGTTGAGCTGCAGTCTACGATATAGTAAGTGCTGCTGCCCGCGTCATATCGGATAAATGCGTGGATCCTGCTGAGCGTGGGATTGCTGCTGACAACATAATCACAGGCCAGAGGCACTTTTCCGATGATAAAAGGGCTGGACAAAAGGGGTATGATCTCCCCTGTCTTTCTCCTGAGAAGAAAGGCCGGCGTATTCTCCTCCTGCGGCGCCTCAGGCATGGGTGCAGCCTCGGGGACAGGAACTTCCTCTGCCTTCTCAGGTTCCCCGGCTTCAATTGTCTTCTCTTCGTCTGGATCATCTTCCCCAGCCGAAACAGTATCTTCGGACTTGTTTTCTGTCTCCTCCGGTATCTCTTCTCTGATGACAGCAGGATCAGCAGCAAAAGCAGCGTATGTTTTCTGCTGAGCCGGCAGGGAGTCCGGATCTTTTCCGCCTGCCTCTATGAAATCGATCAGTTCTCCTATTCCGGGAATATCTTCCGATATGGAGGCGATCTTCTGCCCTGTCTTTTCTGCCAGATCATCGTCGGGACCACACAGCTGATCCAGGATCTGCCTGAGAAGATGTCTCAGCCTTCCGCCACCTCCCAGAACGCCTGAGATCGGCAGGATAGCCAGTGTCAGCCTGTCAGTCCTCGTGTTGACGAATATGTCTTCCATATCCAGGTCTACATATTCGGTATCAATGAATGAATCTTCCAGGAAGTGCATCTTGTCGCTCAGGTCTTTGCAGATCCTGAGGAAGAGTCCGATCCCGTGGCTGCCGGACAGATATTCGGCCAGCGGGACGAGCCCTTCTGTCTCATAGATCAGGCGGCTGGATCTCATATCTATCGTACCGCGGAGAAAGCCCCTGTCGGCTGATTCATTGATCAGCTGGATGATGATATCATCGATATCCTGCACAGATTCATACCCGTATGTAAGGAGCTCCCTTTCATTAACTGTCTGTCTGCTGAATATACTACTCATTCTTGGCATCCTCTTTCATTTTATTGATGCTGTCATCGACATCCGGATCCGAGCTGAAATGGCCGGATATTTTGTTGATAATGTCAGGTGCCAGATCTATGATCTTTGAGACGGGATCGTTGGAGTTTACCGTGATGACTCTCACGGTTCCATCTTTTATAACGAGCACAGCGGTGGGGGTCATCTTTCCGCCCATGCCTCCGGAAGCACTCTCCTTGTGTTCCCTGTGGAAGGCTCCTGCCGCCATGCCGAATGAAACCTCCATAAGAGGAAGGATCAGGGTATCCCCTGCCTTTATCGGCTCCCCTACGATGGTCTTTGAAGATAAGAAACCATCCATTCCATGAAATAATGATTCTACCGTGCTGTTGAAATTACTCCCTGACATCTCACATATCCTCCCTGGTCTGTCTATATAGTTATTTCTCTTATCAGCGTCCTGAACTTCTCATTGCCTTTACTTTCTTGAGAAGCGAGAAAAATGTTTTGTTGAGTACTATGGGCAGTATATAAAATAAAAGACTTGCCGTCATGACATGTCCGTGCAGCCTGACCCTTCCCTTAAAAACTTCCCGGTCAAAGTCAGGATCCAGGTCAAACACATCCGGGCACAGGGGATAAACAGCGCCCAGCGCCCCCAGGAGAAGGCCTGTCTGGGAGGGATCTCCTGTCCCTATGTTGAGATAGAATTCTTCAAAATGCGGCCTGATGCAGATGAGGAGTCTTTTTATCCTGAACAGAGACCGGGAAAGCCACTTTCTGTTCTTCTCATCGTCCAGCAGGACCATGAAGGCTTCCTTTTTATCGTCTATAGAGGATAACTTATCTGTGACTGAGGCTGCCTTCTCCCAAAAGCTGAAAAAGCGGTCAAAAATCTTCTCTGCCAGCGTGTCCAGCCTGTCAGCAATCTTTTCTCCCAGGTCGGAAAACTTTTCCCTGATCCTTGAGAAAAATGTTTTTATCTTTCCCCGGATCCCGGACTCACCTTTGGCAGATGTCATATTCTGATCCAGGCTTATATTCTGATCCGGACTTATATCCTGATCCGGACTCTCCTCAAAGGATCCCATCCCCGGCTGCTCCTTACCGCTCATCGGCAGAGATGCCGGCCGCGAATGCGGGGCTGAGGCTTCCTGCTGCCTGCCCTGCTTTTCCCTTTTCCCGGATACAGACCCTGCTTTCTTCTTTTCATCCGGCTTCCTCTGATTGTCGTAGAGGATATGTCCGCCTATCTTCAGCTGGATATGAGGCTGATATCCGTCTCCATCCTTCTGCAGTACGAAGACGGCCTTTAATAGTCCAAAGAACCATACAGCTCTTGCACTGGCACTGATATCATCTTCTTTCGCTGCCTGCGCCTGATACAGGATAGGCAGGAAAAGAATGAGGGCAAGAAGGATCAATACCACTGCCAGTATGACCAGAAGGACTCTGCCGATGATGGAAAGTATCAATAAAATTACCCCAAGCAAAATCTAACCTCTACTTCCTGTTTTCCTGCTCTGCAAAAAAAGCCTTCAGATCTGTGCCTCCCGTTTCGTTCAGAACATGAAGAACGATCCTGCCGGCAAGCTCGTATGCTTCCGCCTTCGTGCCTGCCAGGCCGACGATCAGCTGGTCGTCTTTGCAGCAGTGCTTATCTCTTGTCTGTTCACTTCGGCAGATCTCAAGCAGACGGTCCCGGGCAGCAGGCAGAAGGATGCTGTAGGTGCCTACGGGTCTCTTCGTGTGTTCTATGAGAAATCTGTAATAGGATCTGCTGCGGCCCAGGCTTTCTCCCGCGAAAAGTTTTTTATACCAGTTCATGAATCGCTCTTTCTGAAAAATCCTCTCTAAACCACGTGTTCATGGTTGAACAGATGATCCTGGCAGTATTCGTAGTTTCCGTTGCACTTGGAACAGTATCTGAATTCCAGTTCCGGGTTTGTCTCGCTTGTCCTCCCGCAGACCGTGCATCTGTGGGCAGCGGGTCTGTTCTCCGGCTTGCGGACGGCCTTTGTGTAAGCCCTGCGGCGCGCTGTCTGCGCCGGTGAGGGGCGCCGTCCTCTCATGAAGCCAAAGTAGAATATTACAAAATTCATAACAGCGATCAGGGCGGATATCCTTATTCCCATATAGGGCGCTGTGATCACTGTGTAGGCAAAGAAAGCAATATCAATGTATGCCAGCCATTTTATCTTTACCGGGATCAGGAACATGAGCAGAAGTTTTGTGTCCGGATAGACAAAGGCAAAGGCCAGGAACATACTCAGGTTCAGGTAAGAAGTGTCCATCAGGAAGACCTTCCCGCTGACAAAATATGCGGCAAAGGAGCCGAGTATCGTAAACAGCACGCCGGTAAAATAGTAGAGATTGAAGCGAAAACTTCCCCAGGTATTCTCCAGAGTCTCACCGATCATATAGTATAGATATACTATAAATATGAAGAAAATAATGTTTGTATCCGGTGCCTGCATGAGGAAAGTAAAAATTCTCCAGACCTGTCCGTGAAGTATGGCCTGCGGATTCAGGCTCAGGTAGTCTGTATAAAACTGTGGATTCGTGTAATGAAGCACAAGACCTATGATATACAAAGCGCAGATATACCACATTAAATGTCTGATCGCATATCTGCCCAGTTTTCGTTCCAGTTTGTTCAGCAATTTTTCCAACCGATCGACCCCCGAAATATCTTTATTAAACAGTATAAAATTTAAGGCTTCATTTGTCAACAAAACTGCCGGCCTCCATACACTTTAAGGATAATGTATGGGTTTTAGATTTATTTAATGTTTTGCGGCGTTGTTTTTTCGGAATTCATATCGTATAATGAATTTCGAATTGACAGATAATTTTTATCAAGGAACAAGGAGGAATGCGGCTCTGCATCCGTGCAGGCCTATATAATATGGTAAAAAGTTTATACAGGATGGGTATTGATGTCGGATCGACGACAGTTAAACTGGTCATAATCGATGAAGGCGGCAATATCCTTTTTTCAGATTATGAAAGGCATTTTGCCAATATTCAGGAGACACTCCTTGACCTGGTCACAAAGGCATACGGGGTCGTAGGGAACGTCAGGGTCCACCCCATGATAACCGGATCAGGCGGGATGTCCATATCAAAATATATCCATGTACCTTTTGTCCAGGAGGTATATGCCGAGGCGACAGCTCTTAAGGATCTGGCTCCTCAGACAGACGTAGCCATAGAGCTGGGCGGCGAAGATGCCAAGATCATTTATTTTGAGAATGGCAATGTAGAGGAAAGAATGAACGGAATCTGTGCCGGAGGCACAGGTGCTTTTATCGATCAGATGGCATCTCTGCTCAAGACAGATGCTGCCGGTCTGAACAAACTGGCAGCCGGCTACAGCAGTCTCTATCAGATAGCCGCCAGATGCGGTGTCTTTGCCAAGACGGACGTGCAGCCTCTGATCAATGACGGGGCTTCCCACGAAGATCTGGCAGCTTCTATTTTCCAGGCTGTTGTCAACCAGACCATATCAGGCCTTGCCTGCGGCAAGCCGATCAGAGGCCATGTAGCATTTCTGGGCGGACCTCTCCACTTTTTGCCCGAACTGCGCAAGGCATTTATCCGCACATTGAAGCTTACAGGCGATGAGATCATAGAGCCGGAGAATTCACACCTTTTTGCCGCTATCGGAGCAGGCCTTAATTATAAGGAAGATGTCTCTACAACCATGGATGATATGATGGCTCTTTTGAAGTCGGATATGCATATGGCTCCCGAGACATCCAGGATGGATCCCCTTTTTAAGTCTGAAGAGGAATATGAGGCCTTCAAAAAATGGCACTCCATCCACAAGGTCACCCAGGGGGACTTGAGTAAATATGAGGGCGATTGTTTCCTGGGCATTGACGCGGGATCCACGACAACAAAGCTGGCTCTTGTCGGGGATGACGGGACCCTGCTCTACTCATTTTACAGCAATAATAACGGAAGCCCTATCGAGACGACAAAGAGGGCTGTTAAGGAGATCAGGGATCTCCTTCCTCCTGCTGCCCATATCGTCCGCTCCTGCTCTACAGGTTACGGCGAGTCTCTGCTCAAGTCAGCCCTCATGCTGGATGAGGGCGAGGTCGAGACGATCGCCCACTATTATGCCGCTTCATTTTTTGAGCCTGAGGTCGACTGCATTCTTGATATCGGCGGTCAGGACATGAAGTGCATAAAGATCAGGAACCACACGGTGGATAATGTCCTCCTCAACGAGGCCTGCTCATCCGGCTGCGGATCTTTCATAGAAACATTTGCGAATTCTCTGAATTATTCCGTGAAGGATTTTGCCCAGGTGGCTCTGAGCGCCAAACATCCGGTTGACCTTGGCTCCCGCTGTACGGTTTTCATGAATTCCAATGTAAAACAGGCTCAGAAGGAAGGCGCCGATGTCGGCGATATTTCTGCGGGGCTGGCTTACTCTGTTATAAAGAATGCTCTCTACAAGGTTATTAAGCTTACAGATCCCAAAGAGCTGGGGGAAAAGGTCGTTGTCCAGGGCGGGACATTCTATAATGACGCCGTGCTGAGAAGTTTTGAGCTCATATCCGGATGCAGGGCTATCCGTCCCAATATTGCCGGTATCATGGGTGCTTTCGGGGCCGCCCTTATCGCGCGTGACAGATACAAGGGCCAGGCTACTGCCATGCTGCCGCTGGATGATATCATAAATCTTCAGTACAAGACCAGCATGGCCAGATGCGGCGGCTGTACGAACAACTGCAGGCTCACAGTCAACAGATTTGAGGGCGGAAGGCGATTTATCTCAGGCAACCGCTGTGAGAAGGGCGTCGGCAGGGAAAGATCGGATAAGAACGTTCCCAATCTTTTTGCCTACAAGTACAAGAGAGTGTTCGGCTACAAGTCCCTGGATCCCGCAGATGCCCCCCGAGGGGTCGTCGGCATACCCAGAGCCCTGAACATGTATGAGAATTATCCCTTCTGGCATACATTTTTCACAGAGCTTGGATTTTCTGTTCAGCTGTCACCGGAGTCATCTCATGATATCTACAGCCTGGGCATAGAATCCATACCCAGTGAATCCGCCTGCTATCCGGCCAAGCTTGTGCATGGTCATATTACCTGGCTGATAAACCAGGGCATAAAGTTCATATTCTATCCCTGCATTCCCTATGAGCGCAGGGAGACAAAGGGAGCGACAAACAATTACAACTGCCCTATTGTTACTTCCTACGCAGAGAATATAAAGAACAATGTCGAGGAGCTCAGAGATCCCTCTATCAATTTTATGAATCCGTTTATGACATTTGAGAGTGAAAAAGTTCTCGAGAAGCGCCTCATAGAGGAATTCAGCGATAGGTTTGGCATAGATCCCAGAGAGATCCGGAAGGCAGTTTCCGACGCCTGGGATGAGATGGCCAGGGTACACGAGGATATGCACCGCAAAGGCGAGGAAACGATCCGCTATCTGAAAGAGAATCACAAGAAGGGCATTGTTCTCGCCGGCAGGCCTTATCATCTGGACAAGGAGATAAACCATGGCATCCCGGAGCTGATCACATCCTATGGTTTTGCTGTTCTGACGGAGGATTCCGTATCTCATCTGGCGAATCCGGACAGGCCTTTGATCGTCATGGACCAGTGGATGTATCATTCCCGCCTCTACTGCGCGGCCGAGTTTGTCAAGAAAACGGACTTTCTTGAACTTGTCCAGCTGAATTCCTTCGGCTGCGGCCTGGACGCTGTTACGACGGATCAGGTGCGTGATATACTCAATGGTTCTGACAGGCTTTATACCTGCCTGAAGATAGATGAGGTTTCTAATCTCGGCTCCATCCGGATTAGGATCCGCTCCCTGATTGCCGCGATCCGCCTGCGCGAGGAGCACAATATTCACGGCAATATAACATCGAGCGCCAACAAGAGAGTCGTATTCTCAATGGAGGATAAGAAGGAGGGCTATACGGTCCTTGTGCCTAATATGTCCCCCATCCATTTTGAACTTCTGATCCCGGCTCTCAACAATGCCGGCCTCAAGCTGGCTCTTCTGCCCGACTGTGACCAGGAGGCCAAGAATATCGGACTCAAGTACGTAAATAATGACGCCTGCTACCCTTCCATCTGTGTCGTAGGTCAGGTCATGAAGGCTCTGCTTTCCGGTAAATATGACCTGAACAAGGTCGGTATCGCCATGACACAGACAGGAGGCGGCTGCAGGGCAACAAATTACGTAGGATTTATCAGGAGAGCTCTGAAAAATGCCGGCATGGGACAGATCCCTGTTGTCGCGATCAGTGCCCAGAATTTTGAGAAGAATCCCGGATTTAAGTATAACCTGAAGATGCTCAAGGTCGCTATGCAGGCTCTGGTCTATGGAGATGTCTTTATGCGTGTCCTTTATTCTACCAGACCCTATGAGAAGGTGCCCGGCTCAGCCAACGCCCTGCATCAGAAGTGGGTGAATATCTGCGTAGACAGTATGAATGGAAAGAACAGGAGGACATTCAATCAGAACATCCGCGGCATCATCAGGGATTTCGATGCTCTTCCCATTGATAAGAGTATCGTAAAGCCTAAAGTCGGCATTGTCGGTGAGATCATGGTGAAGTTCTCGCCATCCGCCAACAATCATCTGGTAGACCTGCTCGAAGCCGAGGGAGCAGAGGCGGTTGTGCCGGATCTGCTTGATTTCTTCCTTTACAGTTTTTATAATACGAATTTTAAGCATGATAAGCTGGGAAAATCAAAGTCATCCCAGATCATGGGGAATACGGTTGTTGCCTTCCTGGAGGGCATCAGGAAGACGGCCCGCAGGGAGCTGGAAAGGAGCAGGCGTTTTAACCCGCCTTCCCATATACAGCAGCTGGCAGAGTATGCGAGTCCCATCGTTTCGATCGGCAACCAGACCGGAGAGGGATGGTTTTTGACCGGTGAGATGATGGAACTGATCAATGAGGGCGTTCCCAATATTGTCTGCACACAGCCTTTTGGCTGTCTGCCCAACCACGTGGTAGGCAAGGGCGTTATAAAGGAAATCAGACGGCGCAGTCCCGGCTCCAATATCGTGGCCATTGACTATGACCCCAGCGCAAGCGAGGTCAACCAGGTCAACAGGATAAAGCTGATGCTTGCAGCGGCAGCAAAGAACATGGAAAAAGAAAAGGCAGCCGCCGCTGAGCAGGCCTGACAATAAAATAATAGGATAAAATAAACCGGAGAACTTTATAAAACAAAAGTCCTCCGGTTTTTTTATCATCAGGAAATTGCGCTAATTATGGATATTCTCGATCTGCCAGTCTATGGGCTCTATGCCGTGAGCCGCAAGGAAGCGGTTTGTCTTTGAAAATGGCTTGCTGCCAAAGAAACCTCTGTAAGCTGACAGGGGGCTGGGGTGAGGCGCTTCCAGGATCAGATGGGCCGGGTTTGTCAGCATCCTTTTCTTCTGCTGGGCGGGTCTGCCCCAGAGGATAAAGACGATCGGCCGATCCTGTTCATTCAGGATGCGGATGGCGGCGTCTGTGAATTCTTCCCAGCCGATCCCGCGGTGTGAGTTTGCCTGATGAGCCCTGACGGTCAGCACAGTGTTGAGGAGGAGAACTCCCTGTCTGGCCCATTTTTCCAGATTGCCGTTGTCCGGGATATAGCAGCCCAGGTCATCATGCAGCTCCTTGTAAATGTTCTCCAGGGAAGGTGGGATCTCGACATCCTCTCCTACGGAAAAGCAGAGACCGTTTGCCTGCCCGTCTCCGTGATAGGGATCCTGGCCCAGGATAACTGCCTTTACGTTTGATAAGGGCGTTGCTTCAAATGCGTGAAATATCTGGTCTGAAGGGGGAAAGATCCGCCTGGTCCTGTACTCATTCAGAACTGTCTTATATAGTTTCGCGTAGTATGGCTTGGAAAACTCCGGCTTTAAAGGCGCCAGCCAGTCGTTAGCGATTGCTCCCATTGAAAAATGCACTTCCTGATATTATTATGGTATGGTTATCAAAGTCTGACGCTGACATTCTGGTCAGCCAGATATCTTTTTAAGTCGTCTATGCCCAGCTCGCCGTAGTGAAAGAGGGAGGCAGCAAGGGCGGCGTCTGCCTTGCCCTCTGTGAGAACGTCATAGAAATGTTCCTTTGTACCTGCTCCGCCGGAAGCGATGATCGGCACGGGAACGATGTCAGCGACTGCCCGGGTCAGCTCTATATCATAGCCTGCCTTTGTCCCGTCGCAGTCCATGCTGGTGAGGAGGATCTCTCCTGCTCCCAGCCGGCAGACCTTGTCTGCCCATTCCAGGGCATCTATTCCTGTATCAACTCTCCCGCCGTACTTATAGATGGTCCAGCCGCCTTCCGGCCTTTTCTTTGCGTCTATAGCTACGACGACGCACTGACTCCCAAATTTTTCTGCCGCCTGGGAGATGAGCTCAGGTGTCTCTATGGCAGACGAGTTTATGGAAACCTTGTCTGCCCCCTCTCTCAGCACGGCTCTGAAGTCATCGACTGACCGGATACCGCCGCCGACCGTAAAGGGAATGAATATTTTTTCTGCTACCCTTCTTACCAGATCAACAACGGTTTTTCTGTGATCGCTGGATGCCGTTATATCGAGAAAGACAAGCTCGTCAGCTCCGGCCTTGTCATAGACCGACCCGATCTCTACAGGGTCTCCGGCATCTCTGAGATTGACGAAATTTACTCCTTTTACCACCCGGCCGTTGTTGACGTCCAGACAGGGGATGATTCTTTTAGTCAGCATGATTATCTCTCCTTGAGTCCTTAAAGCTGTGCAAAATTTCTGAGTATCCGAAGTCCTGTCCGGCTGCTTTTTTCCGGATGAAACTGGCTGGCGAAGACATTCTCATGTTCTACCGCCGCGTCGATCTTTGTCCCGTAATATGTCACAGCGGCTACATCTTCGGGCTTATCTGCTTTCAGATAGTAGGAGTGAACAAAGTAAAAGTAGGGGTTCTCTCCCAGGTCGTGAAATATTCTCGATTCTTTCATAAGCTTAACATTATTCCAGCCCATATGAGGGATCTTCAGGCCTTCCTGAGCCGGGATCCGGAGGATACTGCCCTTAAGAATGCCGAGTCCCTCCACGCCGGGAGCTTCATCGCTTCTGTCGAAAAGGAGCTGCAGGCCCAGGCAGATCCCCAGAAAGGGTTTTCCGTCAGACACGGCGCCTTTTATCGTCTCGACCAGGTCATATTTCTTCAGTCTTTCCATGGCATCGCCGAAAGCTCCTACGCCGGGAAGGACGACCTTGTCAGCTGACATGATCTTTTTTCTGTCTCTTGTTATGCATACGTCTTCGCCCAGATACTGAAAAGCCTTCTCAACGCTTTTCATGTTGCCGGCGTCATAATCTATTACTGCGATCATATATTCTACCTCCGAATAACTGTTATTTTATTATAACAGCCTGCCAGGCCAGATTCAAGGAAGGCGATTTTCGGCGTTTTTAACAAGCTCTGAGATGAAATACTCTTCTGTGTCAGACAAATGCCGGTTAATCTGGAACATATTTCCACATTTTGCAGATAATTGACTGGCTTGGTGATTAAAATATGTATTTTTTAGCTGAAATAGTCATATACTCTGCATTGAAAATTCTTTGCAGATTTATGTATAAATTATCATTCACTCGTCTAAAGATTTGATTTTTTTTCCTGTTTATTATATCATTAAAAATCGATAGGGTTATTATTTCTTTTGTTTGGAGGGGAAAATGAAGACAGCATTTTATGTACAGTATCAGGGCAGAGAGGCTGAACAGAGCGAGATCGTTGCTAAGATAAAGCAGGCCTGGCTTGATGAGGGCAGACTGATCAAAGAGATCAAGACCCTCAATGTTTATGCAAAGCCTGAGGAGAATACAGCTTATTATACGATCAATGACGACATTGAAGGTAAAGTAGAGCTCTTCTGATCTGTCTGAAGAAATTTTTGTGGAAACAGAAGGAACCGGATTGCTTTTTGCGGTCCGGTTCCTTCATTTTTTAGCTTTTTTTACTGGTCTGCTCTGTGGGTATCGCTGCCGTCCAGTTCAAACCAGAAGAGGACTCCGCCTTCGACATTGCTGACGCCAAAATCCTGACCCAGCAGGTTCATAGTCGCCTTCACGATAGAAAGGCCGACGCCGCTTCCGCCGTACTCGCGTGTGCGTGCCTTGTCAACCTTGTAAAATTTATCCCAGATCCTGTTGATATCCTCTTCCGGAATATGGTCTCCTGTGTTGAAGACATTGATCCTGACAGTATCCTCTTTCTGTTCCAGGCTGATCTCGATCCTCTTTCTCTCGTCTATATGGTTGAGAGCATTTGTAAAATAGTTTGTAAATACTTCATCCGCCATGAAGGAGTCGCTCCAGACGTACACAGGTTCCTTTCTGTCAAAAATGACATCAGCTTCTTTTCCCTGGATCAGGATGGCAGACTTATCGATCACACCGGCAATCAGCTCTGTGATGTCAAAGTATTCCATGTTTACATGGCTGTAGCCGAATTCAAGCTGGTTCAGGGACATGATCTGTTTGACCATACCGTTCATTTTCCTGGCCTCGTCCATGATAACCTCGCAGTAATAATTGCGGCTTTCCTCATCTTCGCTTATGCCGTCCACAAGTCCCTCAGCGTAGCCCTGGATCAGGGCAATCGGTGTTTTCAGTTCATGTGAGACGTTTGAGAGAAATTCCTTTCTCATCTCATCGATTTCTTCTTTTTTCTGCAGATCCTGCTGCAGCTGCGTATTGGCGTCCTTGAGCTGGGCGATCGCCTTCTCCAGGGATTCAGAAAGTGTGTTGATGCTGCTGCCCAGATCCCCGACCTCATCTTCTGTCTTTACCTCGTATTTTGCCGTGAAGTCAAGCTCAGACATCCTCTTTGCCATGGAAGTCAGCTCATTGATGGGCTTTAAAAAGCGGCCGGTTATAAAATATGTGAGAACAAAGCCGAAAATGGCGGCTACGATCAGGATGACAAAGAAAAAGCGGTTGGCCAGAGATACACTTTCCTTTATGCTGGCTATAGATGCCCTGATCAGGATCGTGTCGCCGTCGGCCAGCATTCCTTCCAGATAGAGATAGCTGCTGTCAAGTCTGTGGATGCTGACTTTCCGGATACTGTACTTGTCCGTTTTTATCTCGTCATCACCGGAGCCCTTTGAATTCTGATAATCAGAATATATCTTATCGTTGTTCAGCTTGTTGTCACGGCCCATTCCCAGGGATGAGTAGAGCAGTTCGTCTGTGTTGTTCCTGATATTGAATCCAAATACGTTCTGGGAGATCTCTACCGTTCTGTAGATGAGAATGGACAGGGACCGGTTCGTGCTGATCTTGTCGATCGCGAGCTGGAGATTGTCGGAGACATAAAAACCAGAGTAATCGATGCTTTCTGATTCGCTTTCACCTGCAGCTTCGTCATCCTCGCCGTCAGCTTTCTCAAGCCCGCTCATGTAGATCCTGTCTATGGCCTGATAAGCGTTGATGAGGGAGTTCCTCTTATTCTGAATATAATAGTTTGCGAGAAAGATATTGCTGGAGATCAGACCGAATATGACGATCAGCACAATGATCATGATCACGATCAGAGACAGTTTGAATCTGAGGGTCTTCTTCTTTAACATATAGAGGCTCCTGCTATTTTACATCAAATTTATAGCCCATGCCCCGGATGGTTACGATATACTCGCCCTTTTTCCCGAGCTTGTTTCTGAGTTTTTTAACATGGGTATCTATGGTCCTGGCGTCGCCGTAGTAGTCGTAATTCCATACGTTGTTGAGAATGCGCTCTCTTGAGAGCGCGACTCCCTGGTTCGTCATAAAATATGTCAGAAGCTCAAATTCCTTAAAACTCAGATCGATCGGCTTGTCGTCCACCTTTACCTCGTGGGCAGCTTTATCGATGACGATTCCGCCTGCCTGGATCAGGTCATCTGCCGAAACGGCACTGCTTCTGCGCAGAATGGCCTCAACGCGCGCTACCAGCAGTCTGGGACTGAAGGGTTTTGTGACATACTCGTCGACTCCCAGATCGAAGCCCTGAAGTTCGTCACTCTCCTCTCCCTTAGCTGTAAGCATGATAATGGGAACTTTTGAGTACTGCCGGATCTCCTTCACTACCTGCCATCCGTTCATTTTGGGCATCATTACATCAAGGATGATAAGGGCAATATCCCCTTCGGCAAAGAACTTGTCAAGGGCCTGTTCACCGTCTCCTGCTTCTATGACAGAATAGCCTGTTCTGACCAGGAAATCTCTAACCAGCTTGCGCATCCTGCTTTCGTCGTCTACGACCAAGATTTTTGTTTCACTCATAAAAATCACCTGTTCTAATTATAATGTATTGAAAATATCTGAAATGGATGTTTCTTCCGCCTGAGCTTTATTTCTCTATTATATCATAAGTCAATTTAGCTTCAGACTTTACACTGGATTTTCTTATGATAAAATAATAACAGAACCTCTGATAGAGAGAATAATTAGAGCGAATAAAGGCAGGAGACTGTCCAAATCGCGGAAAGGCCGGTTTAACATGAAATTACTCGAAGACAGAATTATGAAAGACGGGCTTGCGCTCAGTGAGACCATTCTCAAGGTGGACAGTTTTATCAACCACCAGGTAGATCTTACGCTTATGCAGGAAATAGGGAAGGTATTTGCCTCCATTTATAAGGACAAGGGAATCACCAGAGTATTTACCATTGAGAGCTCAGGAATCGCCCCTGCTGCTTTTACAGCACTGGAGCTGGGAGTCCCTATGGTCATATTGAAGAAGCAGACGTCCAAGATACTTGTCGGCGACGTTTACCAGACAAATATCACATCATTTACGAAGGGGACAAATTATGAGCTGACCCTCTCCGCAAAATATATATCGGCCGGTGACAAGATCCTTGTTATAGATGATTTTCTTGCAAATGGGGAAGCGGCTTCCGGAGCGGCAAAACTTGTCGAGATGGGCGGAGGCAGTGTCGTCGGGATCGGCATACTGATAGAAAAATCTTTCCAGAAAGGAAGAAAACGCCTCCAGGACGCAGGCTATCAGGTTACCTCTCTTGCCAGGATCGCTAAGCTCAGCAGGGGAAAGGTAGAACTGACGGAAGCAGATGTCTGATCTGATTTTTGCATAAAAAACTGCCGTACAGAACACACTTTTGTGATCTGTACGGCAGCTTTTTCGTATCCTGAATCAAAGTATCAGTTAGTACAGTTCATCAAGAGCCGCGTTACTTTGCGTATTCTACTGCTCTTGACTCTCTGATCACATTCACTTTAATCTGTCCCGGGTATTCTAGCTCTGCTTCGATCTGCTTGGCAATATCTCTTGCAAGCAGAACCATGTCTGCATCGCTGACCTGATCAGGAATGACCATCACACGAATCTCTCTGCCCGCCTGAATAGCAAAAGATTTTTCAACGCCCTTGGAGTTATTGGCAATTTCTTCAAGCTGCGTCAATCTGTTAGTATATGTATCCAACGTCTCGCGTCTCGCGCCGGGCCTTGCAGCTGAGATAGTATCGGCTGCCTGTACCAGACATGCGATAAGCGATGTCGGCTCTGTATCGCCGTGGTGAGAAGCTACCGTATTGATAACAACATCGGATTCCTTGTACTTCTTACAAAGGTCGACACCAATCTGGATATGTGAGCCCTCGATCTCGTGGTCAAGGGACTTACCGATATCGTGGAGCAGTCCGGCACGTTTCGCCATGCGGACGTCCTCTCCGATCTCACCTGCCAGCATGCCGGCAAGCTGGGCCACTTCTATGGAATGCTTCAGAGCATTCTGGCCGTAACTGGTCCTGAACTTCATTCTGCCCAGAAGGCGGATGAGTTCAGGATGAATACCCTGAACACCGACCTCGAGTGTCGCGGCCTCTCCCTCTTCACGGATCATCGTTTCGACTTCTCTCCTGGCCTTTTCAACGGTTTCCTCTATCCTTGCGGGATGGATCCTGCCGTCTACGATCAGCTTCTCGAGAGCGATTCTTGCGACTTCTCTCCTGATGGGATCGAAGCACGAGAGGATAACTGCTTCCGGAGTGTCATCAATGATCAGATCGACTCCTGTCATAGTCTCGAGAGTTCGGATATTCCTGCCCTCACGACCTATGATCCTTCCCTTCATCTCTTCGTTGGGAAGGTTTACAACGGAAATAGTGGACTCAGTCACTGTATCAGCTGCACATCGCTGTATAGCGGATACCACATATTCCTTGGCCTTTTTATCGGCCTCATCCTTCGCGCGTCTTTCAAGTTCCTTAACTAACAGTGCTGTTTCATGTTTCACGTCATCTTCTACAGACTTCAGAAGATAATCTTTTGCTTGTTCGGAGGTTAAACCTGAGATTCTTTCAAGTTCCTGTGTACGTTTTTCACCAAGGGTTTCCACTTCGGCCTGCCGTTTATTCAGCCTGTCTTCTCTCGAAGCCAGGTGGCTTTCCTTCCTCTCAAGGGAATCCGCCTTGCGGTCTACAGCTTCTTCCTTGGCAAGTACTCTTTTTTCAAGTCTCTGTATTTCAGACCTGCGTTCTCTGCTTTCCTTCTCCAGCTCATTCTTGTTCTTCAGAGCTTCCTCTTTCAGTTCAAGCAAGCCTTCGCGCTTCTTTGTCTCAGCATTCTTCAAAGCCTCGTCGATGATCTCACGAGCCTTCTCCTCTGCTGATCCAATCTTTGCCTCAACGACCTTCTTACGGTAGGAAATTGCGGCATTCCATGCAATGAGCGCAGTAGCGACGACAGCAATTACAATTGCTAAGATCGTCAGTGGATGCACAGGAGCACCTCCCTATTAAATTTTTTGTATATAAATACAACACTTAAATTTTACGCTTTTTTAAGGGTACTGTCAAGTAATACACAATTTGAAATTGTATTCAAATATCTGATTATTAAGGCAATACAGGAAGAAGATTCAGAAAACTGCAAAGACAGAGCTCATATCTCCTCATCTTCATCTGCCAGTATGCTGTCATAGGCACTGCGGATGCTGCCGAAACTGTAGCCCCTTGATATGAGTGACCGGCAGAGCTTCTGATAGTCCCTGCTGCCCTTTGCGGGCATATTCTGAGGCCTGTACTTCTTCAGGATCATATGCCGGGCGCCTTCTGTGTCATCCCAGCCCTCTTCCGCGAGGACAGATTCTGTTATATCGTCGGACACTCCCTTTTTCCGCAGGGCATAGATCAGTTTCATCCGGGATACGGTGCCCTTCTTCGAGCTTATATACTGTCTGGCGTAGCGTTCGTCATCCAGATATCCATAGGAATCGACGTAAGCAATGCCCTGGCAGGCAAGCTGGGGGGAGAAGCCCTTGCGGATCAGCAGCTGATATAATTCCTCTTCTGAATAATCTCTCCTGACCAGGTGGTCCATGGCACACTTTGCGGCAAGTCTTTCGGCTTCCTTCATGAGGGCTGAACTGTCTTCTTCTGACAGTTCCTTCCCCTCGGATATGGATATTCCCAGATCTCTCAGCCCTTTATCCGATATGGTGAAGGCCGGTTCTCCGTCTACGCAGACCCTGTTCTGCCTGCGGGATATCTGTTCTATGGATGTGATCGTCATATCTTTTTCTCCGAAATGGGACAGAAAGCCCCTGCAGCAGATGCAGGGGCCAGGTGGGACTTTTCCTACTCTTGTGCTGTATCAGCGGGGGCAGATGAAGCCTGTTCTGAGCTGTCACGGGCACTGTCTGCCGGCTGATCTGTCAGTCCGTAATATTCTCTTACCTTATGCTCTATCTCTTCCATAGCGGCCGGATTCTCCTTGAGATAGACCTTGGCATTCTCACGGCCCTGACCGATCTTCATGTCATTGTAGGAGTACCATGCTCCGCTCTTGTTCACAATGCCTGTGTTGGCAGCCAGATCCAGGATATCGCCCTCGCGTGAGATTCCCTGGCCGAACATGATATCAAATTCTGCCTCCTTAAAGGGAGAGGCTATCTTGTTCTTGACGACCTTGACTCTTGTCCGGTTGCCTACGATCTCACCGCCCTGCTTTATCGCTTCTATTCGGCGGATATCGAGGCGGACAGATGAATAGAACTTGAGAGCGCGTCCTCCGGTCGTGGTCTCCGGGCTGCCGAAAAGGACTCCGACCTTCTCACGGAGCTGATTGATAAATATCACAATGCAGTTGGACTTGCTGACGACAGCGGTGAGCTTCCTCAGAGCCTGAGACATAAGCCTGGCCTGAAGTCCTACATGGGAGTCTCCCATATCACCGTCTATCTCAGCCTTGGGGACAAGTGCAGCGACGGAGTCTATGACTATGATATCGACAGCTCCGGATCTGACCATCATCTCTGTGATCTCCAGGGCCTGTTCTCCGTTGTCTGGCTGAGAGATATAGAGGTTGTCTATATCAACGCCTATATTCCTGGCATAATTGGGATCCAGGGCATGTTCCGCATCTATGAAGCCTGCGATCCCGCCCCTCTTCTGGACCTCTGCGACCATATGAAGGGTGACAGTTGTCTTGCCTGAAGATTCCGGTCCGTAGATCTCTATGATGCGTCCGCGGGGGATCCCTCCAAGACCCAGAGCCAGATCCAGGCTGAGCGATCCTGTGGGAACAGTTTCCACGTCCATATTGGCCTGCTGATCTCCCAGTCTCATGATAGATCCCTTGCCGTAATCCTTCTCTATCCTTGCAATGGCGGCGTCCAGTGCCTTAAGCTTCTCATCTTTATTCATCGTAGGTCTCCTTATATGTAATCTTATCTGAATATATCACAGCAAAAAACGAACTGATGTTCACATCCTCAATCATAACATGCAAACATCTGTTTGTCAATGACCTTTACATTTGGATTTTATCACAGATCAGCGGCCATAACAAATATCATCGTCCCGCATCTGTCGACAGGAAATATCATGTTTCGACAGGATCCGACATATTTCCCCTCTGCCTGTCCCTGCCGAGGTGGGAAAAGGAAAAACGCGGCAGGATACTGCATTGTCTGTCAGTATCTGCCGCGCTCATTTTCCTGGTTCCCGTCATTTGTTCTGCTCCCGGCGGGGTCAGGATCATCCAGATAGATCCTCTCAGCATCCACATTCCTGTCTATGATAAATACAAGGATCAGGGCGATGACGAAGGCGATCGTGCCGCCTGTCAGGAGGGCCGATGTCTCAGAAGGGAAATTCTTCTCACCCGCCATGCTGATGGCAAGAGCCGTCAGGTTCGCGCAGATATGTATGATGACAGGAGCGGCCAGAGACCCATATTTCTCGAATGTATAGGCTAAGAGTACGCCCAGGAGAAAGGCATAGATGCCCTGGATGAGGTTTCCGTGCATAAGTCCGAATATCAGGGCAGAGAATACGATGGACATATTTACCCCTGAGTACTGTCTCATCCTCATATAGATGATGCCCCGGAAAACAAATTCCTCACACACGGGAATAATGAAGCCGATACAAATGAGCTGAATGACAAAAGGTCCGGAGAAGAGCATCTTCTCTGCCTGGGCAAATGATTCTGAATTCTGGGCAAGCGAACCGATATTTAAGTAAAAGTTGCCGCATAAAGAGGACGCTATGCCGGTCGGGATGAGCAGAAGCCAGAGGGGTCCGGCGACAGACCTGCTGTCGAAAACGAATCTTCTGGAGGAGAAGTCCCTTCTGTACATGTGCAGAAGGATAAATATAGAGATCAGGGCGGCTATGCCCTGGATAAGCAGAGAGTAATTCACAGTGAAATCACTCATCGCCTGCATCATCTTTCCCTGGTCGAGCTTATCTGTGTCAACCAGGAAATCTGTCTGGTGTCTTGCCGCCCACAGGACGGCGGCGGCTATCTCGATAAGGATAGTCATACCCTGGTATACGATAAGGGGCGTGATCAGGTGTAATATTCTCCTGCCCCAGCTTTCTTCCATATAAATAACACTCCCTTGTTCCCGGACGCTCTGACTCAGGATAGACATGGTAAAATACTGCAAGTCTGTCTATAAGCCGGGTTATGTTTCGACAATCATCTATCTAGGCCTGCCGTTGCCGGCAGGCTCAAGCGACCTACCCTAAAACACGCCGGGTCAGCGTATCGTTTTATGTGCGGTCTTGCTTCCGGATGGAGTTTACATCTGCCCCGCATGTTGCCACGCGGGCGGTGAGCTCTTGCCTCGCCTTTCCACCCTTACCCGCAAAAGCGGGCGGTTTATTTCTGTTGCACTGGTCCTGGGGTCGCCCCCGCCGGGTGTTGCCCGGCATCCTGCCCTTGGAAGCCCGGACTTTCCTCACCTGCGGCCTTTCGGCACTTGCAGCCGCGATTGTCCGACAGACTTACAGCTTTTATAATATATCATATCCGGTTCAATAAGTCCACGATTTATCCGACGTCAAAACAGCTGCCGCCGATGAATTCACGGATGATGGAGTTGTTGGGGATGATGGTGCTGTCTGCTCCAAGGAAATAATCCAGGAATTTGAGCAGGCGTTTTGCCTCATCATATTGAGCTTCATCCGGCGTTACCTTGAAAAGGAGAGGCTCCACGTTCTGCTTGAGTACGGACAGTTCATAGATCAGAGCAGAGTTGAACATATAATCGCATTCCTCCTGATAAGGGAAAATGTTCTTGTCTTCTCCCCTGCGGACAGAGTCCCACATGGACAGGGTCTGCCGGGCGGAAGCTCCTCTGTGAGCGGCATCCCGGCACATGCGCCGGATGAGTCTGACGTCTGTTGTGGGGATCCTGCTGTGATCGTCCATGCTCAGCTGGGTCAGGGCGCTGATATAGATCTTGTACTTGCTGCTGCTGTCAAACAGATAGGTCATCTTATCGTTGAGGCTGTGGATCCCTTCTATCACGAGCACGTCATTATCTCCTATCTGCAGGATATTTCCCTTTGCCTCCCGACGGCCCGTCACAAAATTGAAGATGGGGAGTTCTACTTTTTCTCCACTCAACAGTCCCTGGATATCCTCGTTGAAGCGTTTTGTATCCAGTGCCTCCAGGCATTCAAAGTCAGGAACCCCGAATTCGTCCCTGGGGGTTTCCTCCCTGTTTACAAAATAGTTGTCCACCGGGATGGGATGGGGCTTCAGGCCGAGGGCCCGCAGCTGAATGGACAGCCTGTGGGAGAATGTCGTCTTTCCGGAGGAGGAAGGGCCGGCGATCAGGATCATTCTTTTCCCGCTTTTCCCGATTGTCTCCGCGATATCTCCTATCGTCTTTTCCATGAGGGCTTCCTGGACCAGGACAAGCTCGGAGAATCTGCCGTTGGAGATCACATGGTTCAGCTGGGCGATATTTCTCACGTCCATGAGGCTGGACCATTCCTTGGACTGGCGGAAGACTTTAAAAAGCCTTCTGGGGGTGCTCACCTTATCCAGTTTGTGCGGGTCTGTCTCTTCGGGCAGCTCCAGGATAAATCCATCTGCGTAAAGCTTCAGGTCGAAGCAGTCGGCATAAGAGGTATCCGGCGCCATATAACCATAGAGGTAGTCTATGGTCTCGTCCAGCATATAGTAGCTTACATATGTGCTTCTGCGGTAGTAGAAAAGATCGCATTTGTCGGTCAGACCATACTCGCGGAATACATCCAGAGCATCTCGCATGGGCAGGGTGACCCTCTTGAATTCTATTTTCTGCTCTACGATCTCCTGCATTTTTTTCTTCACCCGGTTTAAAAGATCCTGGTTCAGCTCTTCCTCAGACTCCAGCTCACAGAACATTCCGCTGCCGATAGAATAGAGAACGGAGATCTTTTTTATCCTGTCCCTACCGATTACATCCTCAAATGCCTTTATCATGATCATGCGGCAGGATCTTCTGTATGCCTGGCTCCCGATCTTATCGCCCGTTGTGATGAATTCTACGCTGCAGTCCTTCTCGGGTGTAAAGGAAAGCTCCTTTAATATGCCATCGACTCTTGCCAGAATGATGCGCTGTGGGAAGGAATCCTGAAAATCCCTGCTGATATTGAGCAGGGTATTGCCGGCAAAATATGTGTATTCTTTTCCGCCTGTTGTGATCTGTATCTTGTGTGACATATTTAAGCCTCCTTGAATCGAGTCCGCGTTATATTGTTTGGAAGGGGGAAGAATTGTTATCCCTTACGACTCTTACATCAGGATAGTTTTCTTCAAACCACCGGGCCATGAAATCTACGAAAATATGCTCCAGTCCGTGATGGCCGGCGTCAATGACGGCAATGCCCTTTTCTACGCAGTCAATGCCGAAATGATGGTCCACGTCCCCGGTGATATAGACCTGGGCTCCGGAGCGCAGGGCAGATCCTGTTTCGCTTTTCCCGGATCCGGGGCAGAGGGCAGCGCGGCTTATCACAAGATCCGGATCTCCGTAATATCTTACCGGAGGCAGACAAAAGCTTTTTCTGACAAATGCCGCCAGATCCCGGAGCGTCATCTTCTCTTTCAGGTTTCCCGCGCAGCCGATCCCTGTGAGCGGCGGGGCGCCTTCTATCTCCTCCAGGACCTGGTCAGAGCTGATGCCAAGCTTTTCTGAAACGATCCTTCCCATAACAGCGCAGTCGAAGTTTGTATGCATGGCAAAATAAACCGTATCGGTTTTTATCAGGCGGATGATGCGCTTTCCTATGAAGTCATCCGCCTGCACAGACTTTATCGCTGAAAATATCATCGGGTGGTGTGTGATAAGCATGTCACAGGCCCCGGCCTTTTCAATAACGGGTCCGGAAGCGTCGAGAGCCAGATAAACGGAATCCACCTTGTGCGTCTTATCGCCCACAAGGAGTCCCGGATTATCCCATTCCATGGCATAAGAAGGAGGTGCCAGGATATTCAGTGCATTGATCAGTTCCTCCGCAGTCATATTTTATCATCCTCCATCGTTTTAAGGTTTATTTTTACTTTGCAGTCCCTGCATCCAGCAGGGAACATATGATATGATCTTCTTCTTCGAGCTGGGCAAGGCGGGCACGGCACCTGGGCGTGTCCTGCCTTGCCAGTTCCCTGGCGATCTTATTATTGCTTGCCAGTTTTCCTCTCAGGTATTCCATCAGCACCGGATCTCTTTTTTCTGTCAGGATCCTGCCATACATGAAGTGGGCTTTTTCTGTGCAGCGGAAGCGGTCAGGAACCGGCCCCCGGGCTGGCACGGCACGGAACATCTGATAATATTTTCCCTCATCCCGGACCATATGTTCCGCATTGATATAAAAGCCGTGGTCATAGATATAGTGTCTGACGGCTTCTATGTCTGACTGGGGCTGCAGGATCAGCTCCTGAAGGGAATCTGTCAGCTCCGGGCTCTGGGACAGGATCCGTATCATGAGGAGGCCTCCCATACCTGAGATGAGGGCAGAATCCGCCTCTCCCGGCAGGAGAGCCTTAAACCCGTCGGAAAGTCTTGTCTGGATCCTGCTTTCCAGTCCGCTTTCCCGGATATGTTCTCTGGCTCTTGCCAGGGGGCCTTCTCTGACATCCATGGCCAGGGCGGATGGAATGATACCGCTGCTTACGAGGTATATGGGGATGTAGGCGTGATCTGTTCCGATATCCGCTGTGACAAATCCCGGTGTGACAAGGGAAGCAGCAGCTGCCATTCTGGGTGTAAGATCCATATTATTATTTCCCCCGTCTGCTGAGCATGAGGGCTCTGGCTTCTATGCCCCTCAGGTGTCTTTCACTGATGGAAAATCTTCTGCAGACTTCAAAGGAGCTGTGTTCTATTCTGCCGCCGAAGCCGCAGCGCATCTTAAGGACGAGCTGTTCAAATGGTCTCATGCTGTCCAGTACAGGTTCTATCCTGTCTTTCAGATCCTTTGAAAGAGCGGTATCTTCCTGCGCGAAGCTTTCATCTTCCAGCTTAATCAAGTCATCGGACAGATCGATCAGTCCCAGCAGCTTATCCGGAGCCATTTCCAGATACTCGGCCAGCTGGGTCAGGGAGGGTTCCATTCCATATTCTGTCGTCAGCTCTTCTATGGCATCCTTTATCTTGTTCAGATCGCCTGCGACATCGCCGGACAATTCGTGCTGACGGCCCTCCCCTGCCGCCGCGGCTATGACAGTCTGTCTGATCCAGTAGAGGGCATATTCCATGAAATCAATGTCTCTTTTCCCATATTTCTGGGATGCCTTTATCAGCCCTATGCTGCCCTCCTGGATCAGGTCGTAAAAGCCAATATGCCCTGCAGGATCATAATAGCTGCGGGCAACGGCAAATACAAGTCTCAGGGCGCAGGAAGAGAGCTTCTTTAAGGCTTCCTTGTTTCCTCCTGCCGCCTGTGCGGACAGATCTGAGATCTCCTGGTCTGTCAGGAGAGGGATGGCCTTAAGTTCTTCCTCATAGGCCTGCGCGATCTTGTCTTTTTTCAGTCCCTGGGGGAGGGACAGATCCGACAGATCATATTCGTGATAATTTTCTTCCGGGAGAAGGGTCGTGTGGTCATCATCACTGACCTGCGCCCCTGTCCCGCCCAGGTAGGCAATGATCTGGTTTATCTGGTCTGCTGTCAGGTCAATGCCCTGGAATCTGTCAAGGATCTCGCTGCGGCTGAGCGTTTTATTCTTTCCTTCTTCGGAAAGCTCCTTCAGTTTCTCGGTAAATAATGTGATATCTGCATCCATAGAATATTGTCCTTATCTTCGGGTCTTCTTGATCTTGTTATAGGCATCCATGACCTGATCCATGGTCGATGAATTCCTGAGGGCTTCCCTCTCTGTGTAGGCTTTTATATTTTTTATCACATCGGAGAGGATCTTCTGTTTTGCCGTTTCGTCCAGCTGAGGCGGCGGAGAAAAAAGCTCTGCTATCTCCTTCTGCTGGTCTGCGTCTTCAAAGCTTGCGACGATCCGTGCAGGCTGGACGGCCCTGTCCTTTTGATATTGATCCAGGGCAAGTTCCAGGGCCCTGCGGTAAAGCGGGTCGCTGATGTCTTCCGGTCCGATCTGTCCATTCAGCTTGTCATAGAGACTGAAATCGTTCATCAGATAGGTCAGAAGGATCTGCTGTGATTTTTTGATCCTGTCGGAGGGAACCGTTTTTTTCTTATTCCTGACGGAAGACAGGTCTGACAGGATCAGAGGGTCGTCCGTCCTTTGCAGTTCTTCTATCTGGTCGGGGCTGAGGGCAGCTCCAAAGCTGTTTACCATGTCTGTCAGCCCCCGGGAGTCTATGCCGTACGTGCTGCAGATGGATTCTATATATATATTTCTCTCCACTTCCTGGGGGAATTCCAGCAGTTTCCTGGCGGCTGCCTTTATAAACGAGGCCCTGCCTTCCGGGTCTGACATCCTGTAATTTTTTTCCAGGACAGAGATCTCGAACATAAAGCTGGACTGGGCCTCGTCTATTCTTTTCTGAAATTCTTCCGCTCCGAAATTTTTTATAAATTCATCGGGATCCTTGCAGGGATCCATATGAATGACCCGGGCGGTGATACCGGCATTTTTCAATATAGGAATGGCATGGAGAGCCGCCTTTATACCGGCTGTGTCACTGTCATAGGCCAGGCGTACATCCTGTACGTATCTTTTGATCATCTGGGCATGTGATGGGGTAAATGCTGTCCCCAGGGAAGCCACGGCGTTTGTGAAGCCCGCCTGATGCATGGCAATCACATCCATATAGCCTTCGCAGAGTATGAAATAGGGCTTGCGGGATGTATGGGCAAAGTTGAGCCCGTACAGGCTGCGGCTCTTGTCGAATATCTCAGTCTCCGGGGAGTTGACATACTTGGGCTTGGCGTCCCCCATCACTCTTCCGCCAAAGCCTATGACCCGGCTTCTTACATCCATGATGGGAAACATGACCCGGTTCCAGAACCGGTCCGAGGCGCCATATTTTTCATTGAATGTTACCAGGCCGCTGTCAGCGATCAGATCATCCGGGTAGTTTTTGCTTTTCAGAAAAAGGTAGAGTTCATTCCTTCTCTTGGACGAATATCCCAGCCCGAAGTGCAGCTGAGTCTCTTTGCTGAGGGCCCTGTCATCCAGATATCTCCTTGCCTGCTCTCCCTGAGGCGACTGCAGCAGATAATAATAATAGCTGGCGGCAAGTTTCTGCATGTCGAGGAGCTTCTGCCTTCTGCTGCGCTGCCTTTTTTCTTCCGGCGATTCTTCTGCCCGGGGAAGCGTGATACCTGCCCTGCCGGCAAGCTCTTCAATGGCTTCCTGAAAATTCATGTTCTCATATTCCATGACAAATGTGAAGACATTGCCGCTGGCCCCGCAGCCGAAACAGTGGTAGAGCTGCTTGTCCGGGCTTACGGAAAATGAGGGTGTTTTCTCATTGTGAAATGGGCACAGGCCGACATAGGAGCTTCCTCTTCTCTTCAGTTTGACAAAAGACCCGATCACATCGACAATATTATTGCTGTCCCTGACCTGTTCTATTACTTCATCAGGATAAAACATATCGATACACCTTCCAGAAATTATGATGTTTAAAATACTTTCCAGGCCTTGGGGACATAGAGTTCCTCGTACATGGCTATGGCGTATTGGTCTGTCATTCCCGCTATATAGTCGCAGACGGCGCGGGCCCGGCTGCACTCTTCCTGCTCAATGAGATTTCGGTATTCTGCAGGCAGCTGGTCTTCGTGGTGCATAAAGTGTTCATAGAGCACGCGCAGAAGATTCTGGGCCTTGGCCTCCTGGTCCTTGGCCACGGGGTTTGTGTAAACACTCTTGAACATATAGGAGCGAAGGCCGAACATAGCCTTCTCTATCTCGGCTGACATGGCGATGTCTTCCTGATCCAGACTGCTGAATATCACATCGTGGATGAGGCAGTTCAGCCGGTCTTTTTTTGTGTCGCCCAACACCTTGCGGAATCTCAGAGGAATATCTTCATCTGTGATGATCCTGCCCCTGATGGCATCATCGATATCATGATTGATATAGGCAATCTTATCTGAGAGCCTGACGACCCTGCCTTCCGGTGTGGAGGGCATCATGGAGGTGCCGTGGCGCAGGATCCCGTCCCTGACTTCCTTCGTCAGATTCAGACCCTTTCCATCGTTCTCCAGGACCTCCACCACGCGGACACTCTGTTCATAGTGCTTGAATCCTTCCGGGCAGACCTGATCGAGGATGCTCTCTCCTGCGTGGCCGAATGGGGTGTGCCCCAGGTCATGCCCCAGGGCGATGGCCTCCGTGAGGTCCTCGTTAAGGCGCAAAGCCCTTGAAATGGTCCTGGCAATCTGGGCTACTTCCAGGGTGTGAGTCAGTCTTGTCCTGTAGTGGTCTCCCATAGGCGCGAGAAATACCTGCGTTTTGTGCTTCATCCTGCGGAAAGACTTTGAGTGGAGGATCCGGTCTCTGTCTCTCTGATAGACCGGCCTGATATCACACTGGGGTTCCGGTCTGTCTCTTCCCTGCGAATCGCAGCTAAGAGAGGCAAAAGGACTCAGATGCTGCCTCTCCCACTCTTCCTGCTGCTGCCTGATATTCATGTAATATGCCTCCCGCCTATAAAAATGTAACCGGATCAGTATAGATACCGGTTCCGGTTACTTTTCTTCCTGTATAGGGGTTAGGGGCGTAAAGCCGGCCTGCTGCCTGAAGGCCTTCTTACAGCTCCTGCTCCTTCTTCATGCTGAGGAGCTTTTCGCGAAGGTCATTCTCTATCTTGATAAGTTCCCCTTCCGCAGCTCTTCTCTTGGCCCTGCCCTCTGTCTGGATCTGGACTACTTCATCGAGAGTTCCGATCAGCTGCTCATTTGTTGCCTTCAGTGTTTCAATGTCAACGATGCCTCTCTCAGATTCCCTGGCCACCTCTACGGATGTCTCTCTGAGCTTGGCCGCGTTCTTCTTGAGCATCTCATTTGTCAGGTCGGATACTTCTCTCTGAGCCTGGGCAGCTCTCTGGGAGTTGGCAAGCCCGAGGGCGATGACCATCTGGCTCTTCCAGAGGGGGATTGTGTTGACGATCGTGCTCTGGATCTTGTCGGACATGACAACATCGTTGTTCTGGACAAGGCGGATCTGAGGCGCCATCTGCATGGAGATCACGCGGGTCAGTTCAAGGTCGTGGATCTTTTTGTCAAATCTGTCTATCTGGGCTTCCAGATCAGCGACTGCCTGGGCATCCTCCTGTTTGCCGGATGCCAGAGCCTTCTCTTTCAGTCTGAGCAGGTCAACGGCCTGGGTCTCCTCTATCTTTTTCTTGCCGGCTAGGATATACATGGTCAGCTCCTTATAGTAGGTCACATTCATCTCATAGAGCTTGTCAAGGGTGGCAACGTCTTTCATGAGAGTGATCTTATGCTTCTCAAGCTCGTCTACGATGGCGTTGACATTTGTCTCTGCCTTGGCATATTTCGCCTTCAGGGCAGTCACCTTATTGGAGCCCTTCTTGAAGAAGCCGAGTATGCCCTTATCCTGTTCGTCCACGTCAAAGCTGCGGAGCTCTGTCACAACGTCTGATATCATATTTCCTACGTCTCCCAGATCCTTTGTCTTCACATTCTCAAGAGCGCTCTCGGAAAACTGTGCGACCTTCTGCTGGGCGGAAGCCCCGTACTGGATGATCTGCGATGAGTTTGTAAGATCTATCTGCTTGGAAAATGCCGCGATGGCTTTTTTCTCATCATCGTTGAGCATACTGTCGTCAATCTCCTGCGCCTTCTTGGCAGCATCGGCGGATGCCTGTGCCGCTTCCTGGGCTGCGGAGATCTCTATTTCCTTTTTTACATCGGGAGTAGTCATGACCGGGTCAAGTTTTAATTCAATTTTTGTATCGCTCATTTTTTGATCCTCCAACTGATCTGTGAGTCTTATTTGTTTCCCGCTTCCTGTCTGCCTGATCCGGGCGTATCCTTTTCAAAAGGATCTCTGCTCAGCCCTTCCTGGGCAAACATACTCTCAAGCACTGTGATATCAGAGCTTATGTCAACTGCTGAATCGATGAAAAAGCTGTCCAGAAGCTTTTCGTATGCGTAAATGATACTGTCCACGGCGTCTTCTATCTCATGTCTGGACTTTTCGATAGTTTCGCCCTCTGTCTCCTGCCCTTCAAGCTCCTTGTATGCTTTGAGGAGCTTTACGGTCGTCGGCATATAATAATTCATAAATCTGCGGAGCTTGTAGAGCTGATCCGGCTTTCTGCGCACGGATACAAAGATCTTTGCCACCAGTTCTTCCAGTTTCTTTGTCTTTTGGGAAAATTCTTTGTTGGCAATGCTGTCGCCGATATTATGGATCTCTTTTAAGTACCTTCCCCCCTCTTCCAGGGTGCTGGCCAGTTCCTGGTTATTCCCCGTGCCCTCAGCCGAGAATATCTTCTCTGTCTCATATTCCTTTTCTGCCTTCTGCCGGTACTGCTGCATGGACCTGAGATATTCGTCATAGGCGTCCTGATCCAGCATGAGCCTGGTTCCCAGTGTGTCAAGGTGGGCATTTGTAAAGAAGTCCCTGTCTATCATATTCTTCAGGTCCTGGGCTGTATATTTTGCCGATCTGCCGATTCCGTCAGCCAGTTCCTTTACTTCAACGCTTTTCCTGCTGCCTATGATCCGGAGATATTTTTTAAAGCGCTTTATCCGGCTGTTCATGCGCGTACCCTTGACGAGCACAAATATAGAAATGAGAAGCAGGGGGAGCAGGACAATAAATGTGATAAAGCCTGCGCGTGCAAATTTCTCTATCGCGCTGCTGAGCATGACAACAACAAATTCCGAGAGGGCAAATATTGCGGTAAATGTCGCCCCGAGAGCTGTCAGCACGGTTGCCGGGAGAGACTCCCTGCTCGTGCGGGCAGCGATCGGTCTTTCTATTTTCTCTTTCTGATCCGGCTTTTTATTCTCCGGCGATGCGGTGTCTTTCTTTATATGGTCGCTGATGTTGACGTTGATGTTCAGTTCATCGAAGACAGACTTTATGGAGTCATTGATATCCCTGTTCAGGGAGGAGTAATTCTTTGAGTCCAGCGCCTTGTCTATTACATCCTGTATTGCGTCGGCGGGTGATGTTTTATGATCATCTGCCATATCATTTCCTCCTTCAGCCAGTGGAGAGCAGATAACTGCTCCTGATATTTGCCTGCTTTCTTATTATATCGTATCTCTGCGGGACATGTCTACAGGACCTGGATGTAATTGCCAAGAATCTTAAAATTGTCGGATTCCTGCTCTATGCCCTTGAGGGCGTCCCGGACAGGAGCGTCGGACAGGTTGCCGTCGAAATCGATAAAGAAGCGGTATTTCCACTTTTCTCCTTTTATGGGGCGGGACTCTATCTTGTTCATATTCAGATGGTTGTAGATGATGAAGCCGAGTATATGGTAGAGACTTCCTGATTCGTGGCGCAGTTCAAATGTAATGCTGATATCATTGGCATTTTCCTCAAACTGCTTCTCCTTCTTTATTATGATAAATTTCGTTGAATTATTCTCTGTGTCGCTTATATTATCCTTAAGTACGGAAAGATGATAATACTGTGCCGCGTTTCTGCCGGCTATGGCCGCCTGGGTGGGATCTCCTCCCTCCAGGACGCGTCTGGCGCTTACGGCTGTATTCTTCAGACTGATCTGGTTCCAATCGGGCTTTGAGGACAGGTACTGGCTGCACTGCATGAGTCCCTGGGGATGGGAAAATACGGTTTTTATGTTGCGCTCGCGTGCCCCTTCAAGACCCAGAAGTACATGGTCTACCTTTACGACATATTCTCCTGTGACGCAGATATCATAGAGGCTGAGCAGATCATAGACATCTGTTATGATGCCGGTGGAGGAATTTTCTATGGGGAGCACCCCGTATTCTGCTCTGCCCTCACTGACTTCTCTCAGGACATCAGCAAATGTCTCGACATGATAGAGCCGGGTATTGTCCCCGAAATATCCTTTGGCGGCCTGGTGCCCATAGGCCCCCTCTACCCCCTGATAGCAGACTTTTTCTGCATTTCTGTCAAATGAGGCAACTTTTGTAAATCCAAAGCTTTCCCCGCTGTTCTCGGCTATCAGTTCGTACTGCCTGCTGCGGCTGATGGTCATGATCTGATTAAAGAGGGCTTCCATACTCCTTTTGTTGAAATCAGTGGAGACTTTTGACCGGATGGTGTCTATCTTTTCTCTTTCCCGGACAGGGTCGTAGACCGGTTTTCCCGTCCCGATCTTATACCGGGCTACATCCTCAGAGACTTTTATCCTTTTCTCGATCAGAGATACGATATGGCTGTCAATCCCGTCAATTTTTTCCCGCAGTTCTCCCAGATCCGTGACATCGTCCTCTTCTTCCGGAAGGTCTGAGAGCATCTGACTGACTGTTTTGCCAAGATAGGGATGTCTGATATAGGGGGCGATCTCCGCGAGAGGCTTGAGGACGAACATTCTGTTCTGCATGTCGATATGAGGGATATGCAGGGTCTGCGTGTCCAGGACCAGGTCATCGTAGAATATGATGTCGATATCCACTGTTCGGGGTCCCCAGTGCTGAAGCCTCTCCCGGCCAAGACTTTTTTCTATGACATGTATGACTTCGAGCAGCTGAGCAGGATCAAGGATCGTCTCTGCCTGGGCGCAGGCATTTATGAAATCGGGCTGATCCGTGAAGCCGTAGGGCTTTGTCTCATAAAGCTGAGAGCAGACCTTTATATCAATATCGCTGCGCCCGTCCATCATGTCTATGGCATCGGCTATGTTTTCCTCGCGGCTGCCCATATTGCTTCCCAGGCTCAGATACACGGTATGACGGGCCCTTTCTACGCGGGCAAAGACCGTATCAAAGTGAAATGCTGCGGGAGCATGGGGTTTCTCTATCTCTATACATACTTTTCTTACGATAGGATATTCGACAAGGATCTTCCTAGCAAGAAGATCTGCGGCCGTCTCTATGAGGTCATAGGACTTGCCTCCCATCCAGCTCTTTATCTGTTCACAGAGCCTGGCGTAATTAACGGATTCTTTCAGGTCATCATTCCTTGCAGGCCCCGCAAGATCGAACATAAGATCCGCGTTTATGATAAACTTCTGACCCAGCGTTTTTTCCTGCGGCATGCAGCCATGAAATGCATAGACCTCCAGACCTCTTAAAGAAATCCTGTCACTGCTGTTTTCCCACATATATTATTCCTCCTGCCTGTCTTTGCATGTGCTTCTTATTCTTCCGCTTCCAGTATGGCTTTTGTCATTTTTATTGCCCTTACATTGGCTTTTACGTCGTGTACTCTGACGAAGGACCAGCCGGCAAGCACGGCCAGTACTGTTGTAGTCAGGGTGCCCTCCAGTCTTTCTGTTACCGGCTCCTTCAGCGTCAGGCCTATCACAGACTTTCGTGATGTTCCCAGCAGCAGAGGCAGGTTAAGCTTGTTAAAATCCTTCAGATGCCTGAGCACGATCAGGTTCTGTTCATAAGATTTTGCAAAGCCGACCCCGGGATCAAGAATGATCTTATCTTTCTTTATACCGGCACGGGAGGCAATGTCCAGTGTCTCCTTCAGATCATTAAGGCAGTCCGCCAGGAAGTTCCCGTAGACGGCCTCTTTTCTGTTGTGCATGAGAACGCAGGGCAGCTTTGCATCTGCTATGACATCTGCCATCTGCCTGTCATACTTCAGTCCCCAGATATCGTTTATCATATCGCAGCCGGCTGCCGCGGCAGCGCGGGCAACCTGGGGTTTGTAGGTATCGACGGACACAGGAATGTCAAATTCTTTTTTTATACATTCAAGCGCCGGCATGATGCGGTCAATTTCTTCCTGACATGATATCATCGTGTAGCCGGGGTGAGTGGATTCCCCGCCTATATCGATCAGGTCGGCTCCCTCCTCTATCATGGAAGCGGCTGCCCGGCGTATATCGTCCAGATCTTTGTATTTGCCGCCGTCAGAAAAGGAGTCCGGTGTAACGTTCATGACAGCCATGACAGATGTCTTATTCGTATCAAAAATTTTTCCGCCTATCTTCATAAGTATTTATCTTCTTTCCATAGATCTTCCATATCAGAAATGACGCTTAAGGTTCCAAACTGCAGCACAGCTGCCTTGTGTTCCGCCGCCAGCTGCTTTGCCAGTTCTACAGCCCGGGCATAGGAGCCAGCCGGAAAAACATGACAAAAATGCCTGCCGGCCGCCTGTGAAAGCTGGTCAAGATCAAGTCCCCGGGGGGACTTTGACCGAAATACGATGATCGTGTCAGACAGGTCTGACATGATGGACAGGATCTCGTCGTAGGATTTGTCCGCAAATACAGCCATCATGAGGATGATCTTTTTTTCTCCCAGGTACTCCCGGGCAGATCTCACCAGAGCTCTGGCTCCGGCAGGGTTGTGCGCTCCGTCGATCAGGACAGGGATATCTTTTCTGATGATCTCAAAGCGGCCGGGCCATCTTGCGCTGCTGATGCCTTCTATCAGAGCCTGCTTATTGATGTCAAGACCAGCCTCCTGACAGGTTCTTATGGCAAGAGCCGCATTCAGCGGTTCATAGCTGCCGGCCATATACGTCTTCAGGGACAGGCCCCGGTAGGAAAATGTCCGCACCGGAAGATCTCCTGTCAGATCAAGGCAAGAGTCGCGGATATCGGATGTTTTTACGATAAAGCACTGAGCATCCCTTTCTCTGCATATAGCTGTCAGGGAGCCAAGAGCTGCCGGGTCATCCCCGCATACGATGGCAGGCCGGCCTTCTTTTATGATACCGCCCTTCTCCCGCGCAATAGACCGGGTGTCTGTGCCGAGAAATCTCATATGATCCAGGCTTATGGATGTGATAACGCTGGCAAGAGGATGCTTCACGACATTTGTCGCGTCCAGCCGCCCGCCCATACCGGTTTCAATGACCAGGATATCCGTATCCGACTCAGCCAGATACAGATAGGCCATGGCCGTTTCTATCTCAAAGGATGTAGGCGGATCATTCCTCAGACCGTCATCTTTCATGGCAGCCTCTTTTACCCTGCTGACGCAGTCTGCCGCGGCCTGCTCTGATATCCACTTTCCATCTGTCTGTATGATCTCCCGGTATCCAAAGACAGGAGGGGATATGTATCTGCCTGTACGGTATCCAGCCTTATTCAGGATAGATGCAATATAGGTACATACAGACCCCTTCCCGTTCGTGCCGGCAACATGGATGACCGGTTTCTTTTCCTGCGGGTTTCCCAGAAGCTCAAGCAGAGATGAAATTCTTTCAAGCCCGGGCCGGATGCCGCTGCCGGAGGATTTTTTCACATAATCCATAGCTTCAGCGTAATTCATAAGAAAGACTGCCTTTCTAAACATTGTCTGGCAGTACTTTCGAAAAAGCTCTGCCAGACATAGATTAAAACATTTTCATGATGGCCGCAAGGATAAGAGTAATGACCGCTCCCCCGGCGAATCCCCCGAGATGGGCTGCATTGTTGATGGACTTATTGGTCACTCCGTAAACAATATTCACGATAAGTACGCTGATGATCCCCCGGATGGAAAATACATGCGCTGTTGCAGGCAGCACGGCCAGAACAAGGCAGGATCCCAGAAGGCCGAATACTGCTCCGGAGGCCCCCATGGAAACCCGGTAATCCCCCTTCATTTTTTCCAGTTTCCATGTCAGCAGATTTCCGCAGATGCCTGACAGCAGGTAGATGATGAGAAATACAGTTTTGCCGAATATATTCTCCAGCGCAGGCCCGAGACAGTAGAGGGAATACATATTGCAGATCAGGTGCCAGAATCCGCAGTGGACGAACAGGGAGGAAAAGAGGCGGAACCACTGGCCTCTCTCCAGCAGAGGGGTGTACTGGGCACCGAACCTCAGTGACGTCTCCCTGTTGGTACTTCCCCCAACAGGAATCTCTGCTATAAATATCAGCAGGTTTATCGCTATCAGTACATATGTCAGGGAAAGCCTCATCTGTCTTCTCCGGTCATACTGTCTTCTTTCCTGATCTGGAAGGGATCTGTTATCTGCAGGATATAAAACTTCAGATAATAAGATTCATCCGCGGACCAGAGTATGGGATGGTCCGGTGACTGAGTCCTGTACTGCACCTGGCGGATGATCCTGTGGGCGGAGGAAGCTGCCTGATGCAGCATCCTGGTAAAAAGCTCATATGTCATAAATGATGAGCAGGAGCAGGTCGCCAGGAAGCCGCCATTTTTCACAAGCTTCATGCCGCGTATATTGATATCCCGGTAGCCCTTCATGGCATGTTTTACGGAATTCCTTGACTTTGTAAATGCCGGGGGATCCAGAATGACAAGGTCATACTTCCGGCCTTCTCTCTCAAGCTCCGGCAGAAGGTCCAGCACGTCAGCAGTTCGAAAATCAATGATATCTTCGAATTCATTCAGCCCGGCATTCTTCTGGGCCTGGGAGATGGCAAGTGCTGAGGCATCCACAGCAGTAACGTGCGCTGCCCCGCCTTTTGCCGCGTTAAGGGCAAAGGATCCCGTGTGGGTAAAACAGTCCAGAACGGTCATGCCCTTGCTCAGCTCCTGAATGGCCAGACGGTTATATTTCTGATCAAGGAAGTATCCTGTCTTCTGGCCGTTCTTCACATCCACGAGCATCTGAACGCCGTTTTCGCAGATCGGAACCATTGTATCAAAAGGGTCTGTGATAAAATCTTTGACCACAGGGAGACCCTCCTGCTTTCTATACTTCCCGTCACTTCTCTCAAATATGCCCCGGACACATATTCCATCGGCTAAGAGCACTTCCTTCATGACCTGGACAGCCATGAGCTTGAACTGCTCCATGCCAAGGGCAGAGATCTGGATGACGAGGACATCGGAATACTTGTCAATGACAAGGCCTGGCAGAAGATCTGCCTCACCGAATACGATCCGGCAGGAAGAAATATCAACGGTTTTCTTTCTGTAATCCCAGGCTGCTTCAAGCCGCCTCCTGAAAAATTCTCTGTCGATATTGACATTCTCAGAGCGGGAAAGAAGTCTGACCCGGATCTTTGACCTGGAATTGATAAAGCCGCACCCCATAGGATATTCGTCAAAGTCATGTACAGATACGATGGCGCCGTCTTCTGTACAGCCTTCCATGGATGCGATCTCATTGTCATAAACCCAGAGACCGCCTGCCTTGAGGGTACGGCCTTCACCCTTCTTCAGGGTAATAATGCCTCGATCCATCATCAGCCTTCTATGCCGACGCTCTTGAGATAATCAATAACGTCACGAACGGTAACGAGCTTCTCAAGCTGTTCCGCGGGTATCGTGATATTGTACTCGTCTTCCAGATCCGTGATCATCTCGAAAAGGTCAAGTGAATCTGCCCCCAGATCCTTCTTGAAATCAGTCTCCTCAGTGATTGAAGATGCATCAATATCAAATTTCTCAGCAAGAAGTTCTTTTATTTTTTCTAACATGATCGTATCTCCTTTTATTAATATCAAGTCTTTTTAATGAATGAGTTCCCGCATCTGGGGCATCTGATCCTGATCCGGCCCTTCCCCCTGGGGACTCTGATCTTCTGTCTGCATCTGGGACAGGAATATATCTTATACTGTCTGTCCTCTGTCCTCTTTCCGTAAGATGATCTGCCTGACCTGACGAAGATGCTCTTTATTCTGTCAAGCAGACCCAGAAATTTCTGGTTCTCGGCATATCTCTTCTCGACATTTCGGGAGAACATGCGGAAATAAATCAGGACAAGGCATATCAGGGCGATTATCTGAAAGATATCCTTTTTCAGGACGATATCCAATACGACAAAGACAAGAGCAATGACAAATATCAATCCATTCAGATGGTCATTCCCATATCTTCCCATCATAAATTGTCTGAAACGGTCTCTCATAGTAATCGCGTCCTCCGGGGAAAAAGAATACGCAGGATCCTAAGTCCGAACTGCCTTCGGATGAGGTCTGCACCATGTGATAATTTATTGTAAAACAAAATCACTATGCGGTCAATATGAAAAACAGACCGCCCCTAATCAGGCGGTCTGAATAAATTCATATTAAAATGAGTTTTAGAAGATTACTTAAATTTCTTGATCTCTTCGATCATAAGAGGAAGAACTTCATTGGCATTGCCAACGATACCGATATCAGCTACATCAAAGATGGGAGCTTCCTCATCCTTGTTTACAGCTACGATATACTTGGAGCCAACCATACCAGCGATGTGCTGGATAGCACCGGAAACACCAAATGCAAAGTAAAGGTTGGGAGCTACGATCTTACCGGACTGACCTACCTGATGAGCACGGCTGATCCAGCCTTCCTCATAAACAGGTCTGGAGCATCCAAGAACGCCGCCAAAAAGATCTGCAAGCTCCTGGAGTTTCATGTAGTTCTCCTTGGAACCCATGCCGCGTCCGCCTGTTACGATGACATCAGCTTCCTCAAGATTTACAGACTCTGTGATCTCATTTACAGCGTCTTTTACCTGGAACTTAACAGCGTCATCTGCAACTGTGATTGCCTTCTTAACGATCTCGCCTGCCTTGCCTGTCTCAGGATCAGCCTTAGCGAAAGCACCGCTTCTGATAGATGCGACCTGAACAGGAGACTCGATCTCAACATCAGAGATAATACCGCCGCCGTATACGGGAACGGAGAACTTAATCTTATCACCGTCAAGTTCAAGACCTGTAGCGTCATTTACAGAACCAGCACCGAGCTTTGCTGCAAGACGGGGAACAAGATCCTTGCCCTTGGGTGTAGCTGCAGTGAGGATAGCAGCGGGATCTGCCTCTGCGGCGATCTGAGCTACTGCATCTGCAAGTACATCAGCGTTGTATGTCTCAAACTGAGGTCCTTCAATAACATAAGCACAGTCAGCGCCATACTCTATAGCAGTCTTAGCGCAGTTCTCACATGTGGAAACAGCGATAACCTTTGCTCCGTCAGCTACTGTCTTAGCTGCGTTTATATTCTCAAGGCTGACACCAGCGGGAGCTCCGTCAGCGCCTTCAATTACAACAAGAATATCTTTAGCCATGATATGATTCCTCCTTCAATTAAAGTACTTTTGCTTCTGCCATCATGCCGACAGCGCGTGTTACAACAGCAGCAATAGGTTCTTCTTTGGTAGGAACAATCTTAATACCTGCTTCCCTCTTCGGAGGCTCATGTAAACCGAGAACCTTTGTAAGGGAACCAGCAGCACCGACCTTATCTGCCTCAGTACCGAGATCTGCAGCAGTGATAACGGGAACCTGTGCCTTTCTGGCCTTCATCTTATTCTTGATGGTAGGATATCTGGGGTCATAATCAGGCTTCTGAACAGCAACAACACAAGGTGTAGCAAGGCCGATCACATTGTAACCTGTATCTGTCTGCTGCTGTACATCAACACCGCCGTCAGCGGGGTCAACTGCGATGACATCTGTCATAACGCCTACACACAGATCAGCAGCAAGCTTAACAGCTACAGCACCATTCGCAACATCTGTTGCTTCTCTTCCGCAGAATACAATGTCAAACTTTGCTCCATTGATCTCCTCGAGCTTAGCTACAGCCTTTGAAAGGATATAAGCCTTTGCGGTAGGATCGGAGTCAGCGAAAGAATCATCCTTGATGAGGAAGCCCTTGTCAGCACCAACTGCAAGGCATTCTTTTATAGATGAAACTGCAGCGTCATCGCCGATAGTAGCAACTGTTACTGTACCGCCGTTAGCTTCCTTATATCTGGCTGCCATCTCAAGCGCATAGGTATCGAATGCGTTTGTTACCGGTGTAACACCGTCAAGCTTAGGTGCGCCAGTAGCAGGATCAAGCTTAATATCAACGGAATCATCTGGAACCTGTTTGATAAGAACTAATATTTCCATATAGCCTTACACTCCTTCTAAAACTTTTAATATGACAACTGGTGTGGCGAAGCACACCAGTTGTAAATATGATTTAATTGCAGCGGCAGTGATTAAGCCTCGATTGTGTTGCCTAACCAGCCAGAGATAACCATACGCTGAACTTCGCTGGTGCCCTCATAGATCTCAGTGATCTTAGCATCACGCATGTAACGCTCGAACGGATAGTCACGTGTGTAACCGAATCCACCGATGAGCTGTAAGCAGCGACGTGTTACATCAGAAGCAGTCTCAGCTGCGAAGAGCTTAGCCATAGCTGCAAGATGTGAATGAGGCTCGCCATCCTGCTTAGCCTGTGCTGCACGATAGAGAAGGAGACGAGCTGCGTCTACCTTTGTCTGCATATCAGCAAGCTGGAACTGTGTATTCTGGAACTTCCAGATCGGCTTACCAAACTGGATCCTCTGCTTGTCATACTTAACAGTATCGATGATAGCTCTCTGAGCAATACCAACAGCCTGTGCAGCGATACCGATACGGCCGCCGTCAAGTGTTGTCATAGCTACCTTGAAGCCCTTGTTGTACTCACCAAGAAGGTTTTCCTTAGGGATCTTGCAGTCATCAAAGATAAGCTCTGATGTTGAAGAACCGCGGATACCCATCTTCTTCTCATGTCCGCTTACGGAGAATCCGGGAGTTCCCTTCTCAACGATAAATGCTGAGATACCATGGTTTCCTTTTTCCTTCTCTGTCATAGCGAAGATTACGAAGATATCTGCATAGTGAGCGTTTGTGATGAAGATCTTGGAACCATTAAGTGTCCAGTGATCGCCATCATCTGTAGCTGTAGTCTTCTGCATTGCTGCATCAGTACCAGCACCGGGCTCGGTAAGACCGAAAGCACCAAGCTTCTCGCCTGAAGCCAGGGGAACAAGATACTTCTGCTTCTGCTCTTCTGTACCATACTTGTAAATAGGCCATGCACAGAGTGACTCATGAGCAGAAAGAACAACGGATGTTGTTGCGCAGTACTCAGCGATCGTCTCGCAAGCTGCGATGTAAGTAAGATATGTGAGGCCGGCACCGCCGTACTCTTCAGGGAAATAGATTCCCATGTAGCCCATCTCACCGAGCTGTTTACGAGCTTCTTCGGGGAACTTCTCTTCCTCATCGATCTCAGCAGCCTTAGGACCTACTTCCTTCTCGCAGTAGTCACGTAATGCGTCGAGGATATCCTGCTCTTCCTCTGAAAAATGAAAATTCATAAATAATACCTCCTATAATTATGAATGTTTATATGGCAATGCAGAAAATTCTGCACTAAGCTCCGCTGCGGATCATTCCGCGGCGGAGACATAAGCAAATGAATAATATTACAGCTTGTAGCAAACCTTTCCGGGATTGAGGATCATCTTGGGATCAAATACTTTCTTGATGCCGCGCATGATCTCCATCTGGGTCTCGCCAACGGACTCAGCCAGATAGTCAAGCTTACCGGAACCGATAGCATGCTCACCGGATACAAGGCCGCCAAGCTCTGTAGCCTTAGGATAAATGGTATCGAAGAACTTCTTAGCGGAAGCCTTGAACTCTTCTACGGAAACCTTGTCATTGCCGATAGAGTAAATATGAAGGTTGCCGTCACCTGCATGACCGAAGCTCTCAACTGTAAGGCCGAGTTCTTTGCCTACTTTATATACAAATTCTACATACTCTGCAATCTTGTTAAGAGGAACAACGACATCACTCTCATCGAGAAGTTCAAGTCCGTCCTTCCAGTTTGTCTCTGCCTTGATCGCTTCAAGGAAGGAGCTTCTTGCTGCCCATGCATCTTTAATCTTTGCAGGGGTATCAGCAACAAGTACGTCGATAGCTCCGTTGTCAAGAGCGATCTCGGAAGCCTCTTCAATAATATTCTCAAGCTGCTCCATATTGTTGCCGTCGAATGTAACAAGCAGGTAAGCGTTTGCTTCTACACCGTCGAGAACCTGAGGGTAAACGCTCTTGCCGATATATCTCTCGGACTTCTGAACAATAGCTTTCTCCATGAACTCAAGAGCCTGAGGATCGAGCTTGTTGATCTTGAACTTGGGAACTGTTGATACACAGTCTTCCAGGCTCTCGAAAGGAATAACGAGGGAGATGACTTCTCTGGGTGCAGGGATAACTTTGAGTGTGATCTCAGTAATGATGCCCAGCGTACCTTCAGCACCTATCATAAGGTTAAGAAGTGAATAACCGGATGATGACTTGGAAACTGTGCTTCCGAAGTTAACGATCTCACCTGTGGGGAGAACAACCTTCATTGCACGTACGAACTCTCTTGTTGCGCCGTACTTACATGCTCTCATACCGCCGGCATTCGTAGAAACATTGCCGCCGAGAGTCGCAAACTTTTCACCGGGATCGGGAGGATACATAAGTCCTCTGCTTACGCAGTCTTCTGCAAGATCATTCAGGAGAACGCCGCACTCAACATGAACTACGAAGTTGTCCAGATCATAACCAAGGATGTGATTCATCTTTGTAGTGTTGATGACCATGCCTCCTGCCAGGGGAACACATGCTCCAACAAGACCTGTACCAGCGCCACGGGGAGTTACAGGGATATTGTTGTCATAAGCGATCTTCATAGCAGCTGCTACTTCCTCTGTAGTCGTTGCGTCTATAACGACTTCAGGAGTAGACTTGCCGTAGATGGACATCTCGTCATGGGTAAAATCATCGTTGATGTCCTCACCTGTGAGTACTCGGTTAGGAGCAATAACCGCTTTCAACTGGTCGATAATTTCAGGGGTTACCTTGTTGTATCCACTCATATATACCAATCTCCTTCTCTGATTGTTATAAGATTCACAAGTCTTATAACTCACGCATTACTACTTGCTTATTATAAAATATATTGCAATTTTTGTCTAGGTGAAATTATGAAATTTGCACTTCATTTTCTGTTTTTTTATAAATTCTAGGTCAATATTATACATGTGAAAATTTTGCCGGACTCTTTGTTTAGGCAAGAATGACAAGTAATGATGCGAAAACACATTTCGATGTTATCCAAAGCAGTATAGTATTTTTAACAAAGGTTTTCAGGGTCTCTCATATTAAAAAAGCCGGGATCTGATAAAAGATCCCGGCAGGAATGACGAAAATGTCTCAGGCGTTAGCTGTCTGGGGAGTTTCCTCAGCAGGCTTTGCCTGTACCGCGCCCTTGCTTATCGCGTTCTTAGGGCATACAGCAGCACACTCGCCGCAGTCTACACACTTTGTGTAATCTATGGAAGCGAGGAAGTTTGTAACATGAATCGCGTCATGCTGACATGTCTTCTGGCACTTCATGCAGCCGATACAGGATACCTTGCAGACCTTCATGGCCTGAGCACCCTTCTCCTTGTTGCTGCACATTACATGGGTAAGGTGTCCGTAAGGAACGATCTCGATCAGGTGCTTGGGACAGGTCTTTACACAGAGTCCGCAGGCAACGCACTTGTCCTGATCGATCATGGAAAGGCCGTCCTGGATGATGATGGCCTTCTCAGGGCAGACCGCGGCACAGTCTCCCTTGCCGAGGCATCCGAACGCACAGGAGGAGTCGCCCTGGAACATAAGGCTTGCAGCCTCACAGGTATCAACACCATCATATACATACTTGGAAGGTGTATTGCCGCATACGCCATTGCAGTGTACGAATGCTGCCCTTCTCTCCATAGCTCCTACTGACTTGCCAAGAAGTACACCGCACTCCTCTGCCACATCAGCTCCGCCGGGAGAGCAAAGTCCCGGTTCTGCCTTGCCGGATGCAAGAGCTTCTGCGTAGCCGTCGCATCCGGAGAAACCGCAGGCACCGCAGTTTGCGCCCGGAAGGACTTCTCTGATCTTTACCTGAAGTTCATCTACAGGTACAGCAAATTTAATGGATGCTACCGACAGAAGGACGCCGGCTATAATAGCTACTACTGCTATCAGAATAATTCCAGCCATATCTATCCTCCTACTTTAATCCGAATATACCATCTATCATACCGCCAAAGCCCAGGAATGAGCAGGCAACGATAGCTGCGGCGATCAGTGTGATGGGCAGGCCCTGAAGTGACTTGGGAATGTCAGCAGATTCAAGTCTTCCTCTGACGCCTGCGAAAAGTACCATAGCTACGAGATAACCAACACCGGAACCGATAGCGTTCACGATTGACTCTGCAAAGTTGTAGCTGTTGTCAATGTTCAGTGTTGTAACACCGAGAACCGCACAGTTTGTTGTGATCAGAGGAAGGTAGATACCAAGTGCCTGGTAAAGGGGAGGCATATTCTTCTTCATGAAAGACTCGATGAACTGTACGAGTGCAGCGATGATAAGAATGAATACGATGGTCTGCAGATATCCGATCCCGAACTTGTCGAGGATGAATGTCTGAATCGGCCATGTTGCGATAGTTGCGACTGTCATAACTACGATAACGGCCAGGCTCATGCTGACAGCTGTATCGATCTTCTTTGATACACCCAGGAAGGGGCAGATACCAAGGAACTTGGATAATACGTAGTTGTTTGTCAGGATAGCTGCCAGGAAGATGGAAACAAGATTAACGATCATTAATTATTTCCTCCTTCCATAGACTCACGGCACATATCAGCCTGAGGGCAATTGCAGCATGTAAGAGTTGCAGGCTCCTTGCCCTTACCCTCTGCAAGTTTGTTGAAGAGAGCAACAAGAAGACCGAATACGAAGAAACCGCCGGGAGGAAGGATCATGATAAGCATGGGCTGAATAACAGTGCCATGGTTGAAGACGATACCCATCCAGGAACCGTTTCCGATGATCTCTCTGATAGATCCCATGAGCAGAAGGGTTATCGTGAAGCCAATGCCCATTCCGATTCCATCGAATATGGAAGCGATCGGGCCATTCTTGCTGGCAAAACTCTCTGCGCGGCCAAGGATAATACAGTTAACAACGATAAGGGGAAGGTAAATACCAAGAGCCTTATCGAGGGCAGGTGAAAACGCCTGAATAACCATCTGTACAACAGTAACGAATCCGGCGATGATCGTGATGAATGCAGGAATACGTACATTGTCAGGAATGAAATTTCTCAGAAGTGAGATAACAAGGTTGGAACCAACAAGAACGAATGTTGCGGCAACACCCATACCGATACCGTTGAATGCCTGTGTAGATACCGCAAGTGTAGGGCAGGTACCAAGCACCAGTCTGAGTACAGGGTTTTCCTTGATCCATCCTGAGAAGAATATATCACCTATACTTCTCTGTTTCTTTGCCATTAATTAGCACCTCCAGTAGCTGCTTTATACTGAGCGATCGCGGAGTTTACGTCTGCTGTAACGGCACGGGATGTTAATGTTGCGCCTGATACAGCCTGGATCTTTCCGCCATCCTTTGTTACAGCGTAATCAGAATCCGGAACATCGCCGTAGAACTGAGCGAGTCTGTCCTGATTAGCCTGATCTGTTGCAAGCCATTTCGCACCAAGACCAGGAGTCTCGTTGCTGGCATCTGTAACAAGTACACCAACGATCTTGCCGTCCGCGTCGATACCTGTCATGGTTACGACCTGGCCGCCGTAGCCCTTGTTGCTTCCGGAAAATACATATCCAGCCTTGTTTGTAGCTTCATAATATGTATATTCTGTGCCGTCAACAGTGACTTTCTTCTCTTCAAAATCATCAGCTTCAGGAAGCACCTGCTTACGGGCTTCAACAGCCGCCTGGGCCTCATTCTGCTCTATCTTTGCCTGAGTCCTGCTGTTTGTCATGAAAAGCAGAGCTGTGATGATAACGCCTATTACTGTAAGTTTTAATGTAGGAACTAATATTGCTTTTGCATCCATTACTTACCAGCCTCCTTTTTCTTGGGCTCCTTTACTGCTCCGAAAGGAAGAGGGATGGTCTTGCGCTCTATCAGAGGAACGATGATGTTCATGAGAACGATTGAGTAAGATACACCTTCCGGAAGAGATGCAAATCTACGGATGAATACAGTTATGATACCCATGCACAGAGCATAGATAAACTTGCCCTTGCGTGTAAGAGGGCTTGTTACATAGTCTGTAGCCATGAAGAATGCACCGATGAAGAGACCGCCTGAAAGGATCTGCATAACGGGATCCAGACCTACGATCGCGGAAAGTACAAATACTACTGCAATGTATACGAAAGGTATGATCGCGGAGATAACACCTCTGAATATCAGGAAGAGACCACCGATAAGGAGGGCAAGAGCACTTGTCTCACCAAGACATCCGCCTGTGTTTCCAAGGAACATGTCGAGATAAGAAGGAAGTGTTCCGCTGCCGCTTGACGCGATGGCAAGAGGTGTTGCCGCAGCTGTTGCATCACCCAGGAAGTTTCCCGGTGTTGCCGGATACCATGTGGTAAGCAGAACAGGGAAAGAATTCATGAGGATGATACGGGAGATAAGTGCCGGGTTAACGAAGTTCTGACCGATACCGCCGAACATCTGCTTTGCTACTACTATTGCTACTACGCCGCCGATGATGGGAACATAGATCGGTACGCTTGAGGGAAGGTTGAATGCCAGGAGAAGACCTGTAACAACCGCACTGAGATCTCCAATGGTCTGCTCTCTCTTCATGATCTTGCGGCAGATATACTCGGAGATCACACAGGATGCAACGCAGGCAACCTCAATGATGATAGCTCTGTAGCCGAAGAAGATGATGGAAGCGATAAGAGCAGGAACCAGCGCGATGATGACATTGAGCATAAGGTCCTTAGTCTTCGTATTGCTGGAAATATGAGGAGATGATGAAACGATTAATTTATTTTCCATTCTTTAACACCTACTTTCCTGCATTACGGAGAATGGACTTGCCGATTCTCATTGCCTGAACGAGTTTCCTGTTTGCGGGACATACGAATGCGCAGCATCCGCACTCCATACAATTGAGAACGCCAAATTCCTTAAGGCCGTCGACGTTCCTTGCATTCACTGCATCCTCCAGCTTTGTGGGCATGAGGTTCATAGGGCAGGCATTGACACATCTGCCGCATCTGATGCATGCTGTGGGCTCAAGGCTCTTGGCATCCTTCTCATCAAATGCCAGGAATGCATTGTTCTGCTTGAGTACAGGGAAATTATCTGTCACAAGCGCCATACCCATCATAGGGCCGCCGCTGATGAGCTTATAGGGTGTTCCCTTGTATCCGCCGCAGAAATCAATGATATCTTTAATAGAGGTACCAACGCAGACCTTAACGTTCTGAGGGTTTGCGATAGCAGAACCATCGATCGTGACACGCTTTGTTGTAAGAGGGATGCCATCCTTGAGATATCCTCCAAGGAAGCCTGCTGATGCAACGTTCATAACAACAACGCCAACGTCTGCGGGAAGCTTGCCCGGAGGCACCTCTCTGCCTGTCAGGGTATGGATGAGAACTTTCTCAGCGCCCTGAGGGTAACGAGCGGGAAGAACCTGAACGGAGATGTTGTCATACTCCTTTGTCTTCTCTGTCATAAGCTTGATCGCTTCCGGCTTGTTTGACTCGATGCCGATGATCGCCCGCTTGGCTTCAAGAACCTTGAGAACCTCTGTGATACCGTAGATCACATTGTCGTAGTTCTCGAGGAACTCTCTGTAATCTGCCGTGTTGTAGGGCTCGCACTCAGCTCCGTTTATGCAGAGAGTATCGACCTTGGCAAGAACGTCCGGAGCCGGATTCAGCTTGATATGTGCCGGGAAACCAGCACCGCCGAGACCTACAAGTCCGGAGTTCTTAACTGCCTCGATAAAATCCTCTCTGGAGTTTATAACGGGCGGCTTAATGTTCGGATCGATCGTCTGCTCGCCATCTGTATCGATAACGACAGCCTGAGCCGTAGAACCATTAGGCATTAATACTGTGTCAATCTTTTTGACTGTTCCTGACACGCTGGAATGTATCTTAGCGGACATGAATGCGTCGCTGTCACCAATGAGCGTTCCTACATAAACCTGATCCTTCGGTTTAACACAGGGTTTACACGGTGCGCCGATGTGCATGGACATGACAATCGTAACTGTCTTAGGGACAGGCATTGTCACAGTCTCGCACTCTGCAGTGTTCTTTCTGTGAGGTGCAGGAGCTCCCGGCGTCTTTACAAAACCCAGGCGGCCAAGAAGACTTGATGATTGTGCCATTTGAATCCTCCTCTGATAAATAGTGACATTTAACATATGTTTAATCGCGCAGTTCCTGGTCAGTCCCCGGAAAGTGCGCGCAAACAACAAAATTATTTATTATATTCGGACAGGGTATAGCCGGAATCCTTTCCGGTGAATTCAAAAATATCCGATAAACCCGTGTTATTATACCAAATATGCCTGTCATTATCAACAAATATGGCCAAAACATTATATTCTTTCGCCAGTTTCATTCCCTCATCAAGGCCAAGGGCAAAACAGGCTGTTGAAAGGGCATCTCCCAGTGAACCGCTGCTGCACAGGATCGTGACCTGCATCAGCCCGCTGTCAGAGGGATATCCGGTATGCGGATCTAATATATGATGATATCTTTTTCCTTTATATTCAAAATATCTTTCGTAATCGCCGGATGTGGAGATCGTACAGTCCGTTGTATGAAAAAGTCCGATATAATCTCCCTCGTCACCCCTCGGATCCCTGAGGGCGACCGTAAAGCTGCTGCCGTCTTCCTTGACGCCCATGAGCCCTATAGAACTGCCGGCGGATATGAGTGCACCTTTTGCTTTTTTCTCGCGGATGACAGACATGGCCTGATCGATAGCGAAGCCCTTGCCCACGGCCCCCAGTTCCAGTTTCTGATCCGGATCGGATGTCGAGAGAAGGCCAGTCTTGTTATCAAAGTCAAGCTTCTTGTAATCCACATGCTCCAGAGCCTGATCAATAGATGCCTGATCCGGGACTTTCATGGAAGAGACATCAAAGTCTTCTTCCTGCATCCTGTCGAACTGCCAGACCTGTGTCAGGGGAAGAACAGTTGGATCAAAAGCTCCCTTGCTCTTTTTGCTGATATCCAGCGTCTGCTGCATCAGATCACTGATCGGGGACACGTCTGCTTTGTGCTGACTGTTGAAATCTGCCGTCAGAGAATCTTCTTTCCTGTAGGAAATGAGATCGTCGGCTTTGTATATGGCATCGTCTGCCTCTTCGAGAATGCTCTGCGCATCCTGACCGATAACTCTTGCCGAAAATACCGTTCCCATGGAAAATATCTCAGCTGACCGGTCATTCTTATCTTCTGTCTGGCTTTCCGTCTGCTGCCCTGCTGTCTTTTTTACAGAACAGCCGCCCGTTAAAGCCAGGGCTGCGCTGACAGCTGCAGCTGTCAGCAGGATCATAATCCGCTTTCTGAGCAAAGCATACACCTCGCCTGATAATTAATTAACGCTTCTCAAAACATTTTACAATGTTGCCTATATATTTTCAAGCATTATTTTTATATACTTTGCGTGCAAATTAATAAAATTTCACATTCTTTTCATAATGCTTTAGATGGATTTCCTTTTTGCCTTTTCATGATATGGCCGGGATCCTCCCGCTGCGCAGAAAAAAGCCCGGTCTGCGGCATCCGACGGGATGTGCAGACCGGGCCTTGTCTTTCCTCTTTTACAGGGCGCTTATCACAGCTTCTTGAAAAGATTTATCATCTCTATTGCGCTGCAGGCAGCATCGTAACCCTTGTTTCCTGCCTTTGTGCCGGCACGCTCTATTGCCTGCTCTATATTGTCTGTCGTCAGCACACCGAACATTACGGGAACGCCGGTCTGCAGGGTGACAGTGGCAATGCCCTTTGAAACTTCAGAGCTTACGAATGTGTAATGATCTGTTGAGCCCTTTATAACAGCGCCCAGGCAGAGGATCGCGTCATACTTGCCGGACTGTGCCATTCTCTTTGCCGCTACCGGAATCTCAAATGAGCCCGGAACCCAGGCAACGTCTATGTTGTCGTCGTTTACTCCGTGACGAAGAAGAGCGTCCTGGGCGCCGCCCAGAAGCTTGTTTGTGATGAACTCGTTAAAACGCGCACATACGATACCGATCTTAACGTCGCTGCCTGCTACTACATTTCCCTCAATTACATTCATGGTCTTTTCTCCTTATTTTATAAAAATTCTATTTATCTGAAGCCTTATTTTCGGCCTCTGCTTCTTTTACATGGCGGGCTTTTTCTTCCTTGATCTGCGCCTCTGTTTCAGGATCGATCTTGTAGTCGAGCATGTGTCCCATCTTCTCCTGCTTTGTAAGAAGATAGAATGTATCTGCCTTTTTCAGTTTCATCTGGATGGGAACTCTCTCGACGATCTTCAGGCCGAAAGCCTCAAGGCCTTCTATCTTCTGCGGATTGTTTGTCATGAGCCTGAGTTCGTGTACGCCCAGGTCCTGAAGGATCTGGGAACCGATCGTGTAGTCTCTCATATCGGCAGGGAAGCCCAGCTTTATATTTGCCTGGATCGTATCATAACCCTCATCCTGAAGGGCGTAGGCCTTTATCTTATTGATCAGGCCAATTCCGCGGCCTTCCTGTCTGAGATAAAGAAGAACGCCTCTTCCTTCCTTCTCTATCATATCAAGTGCGGTATCAAGCTGTTCACCGCAGTCACAGCGGGAGGAACCGAAAACTTCACCTGTCAGGCATTCGGAGTGAACTCTTCCCAGCACGCTCTTTCCGTCACCGATATCTCCCTTTACCAGGGCTACGTGATGTTCGCCGGTCAGCTTATTGATATATCCGTACATCATAAATTCGCCGTGCTTTGTGGGAAGTTTTGCCTTTGCCACACACTCGACAAGCTTTTCATGTTCTTTGCGGTATTTTTTCAGTTCGCCGATCGTGCTGATCTTGAGGCCGTGTTTCTGGGCAAATTCAAAGAGGTCTTCTCTTCTTGCCATGGTCCCGTCATCTCTCATGATCTCACAGCAAAGGCCCATCTCTTTCAGGCCGGCCACCTTCATAAGATCTACCGTGGCCTCTGTGTGTCCGCCTCTTTCAAAGACGCCGCCTCTCTTTGCCTTGAGAGGGAACATATGACCGGGACGTCTGAAATCATCCGGTCTTGCCCCGTCCTCGGCAGCCTTTAAAGCTGTGATGGAGCGTTCGTAGGCGGATATGCCTGTCTCTGTTGCCTTGTGATCGATGGATACGGTAAATGCGGTCTCATGATTGTCTTTATTTACCGCGCACATCATGTCCAGATCGAGTTTTTTTACATATTCCTCGCTCATGGGCATGCAGATGAGGCCCTTTGCGTAGGATGCCATGAAATTGACATTCTCAGGCGTCGCGAACTGGGCGGCGCAGATGACATCTCCCTCGTTCTCACGGTCTTCGTCATCCTGGATAACTACGATCTTGCCGTCTCTCAGATCCTGCGCGATCTCTTCGATGGTGTTAAACTTGTACATTTTGCATTCCTCCAAAGCTGTATATCAGACAAACCCGTTTTCAGCGAGAAAATTCAGATCTATCACGCTTTTTTCCGCCTGGGCGGGCTGGTCAGTATCTGTTTTCATGAGCTTTTCGACATATTTGCCGATCAGGTCACATTCTATGTTGACAAGGTCTCCGGGTTTCTTCATCAGGAGAACGGTTTCCTCTCCTGTGTGAGGGATGATAGAAACTTTCAGGCTCTTATCGTCAACGCCGGCCAGGGTCAGGCTGACTCCGTCCAGGGCGATGGATCCTTTCTCTATCATATATCTGAGCAGCTGGGGCTGCGTCTCTATGGTAAGCCATACTGCGTTATCTTCCCTGGTCATTGACTTTATCGTGCCTGTTCCGTCTATATGGCCGCTGACGATATGACCGCCCAGTCTGCTGTTGAGCGTGAGAGCCCTTTCAAGGTTGACCTTTGATCCGGAATGAAAGGATGAAAAACTTGTCCTGCGCACGGTTTCCGGCATGACATCCGCTTCAAAACAGCCTCCGTGTATGGCTGTTACGGTAAGACAGATCCCATTTGTGGATATGCTGTCTCCGATCTTTGTCCCCTCAAGGACTTTATCGGCGCTTACGACAAGCTTATAGGATACAGTCCCCGGAATCAGCTGCTTTACAGTGCCTATCTCTTCTATGATACCTGTAAACATTCTTCCTCCTCCTTAAGACTTAGCTTCTGTCTTTATCCACATAAGCGGTAAGGCAGATATCACTTCCTATGCGTCTGCTCTCTATATCCTTTAAGATCCAGGCATCAGAAAGGTGTGCGATCCCTTTCCCTTCCACAGGGGTTTTTGATGTGGCGCCGCCTATGATCTCAGGGGCGATATACATCTGTACCTTATCGACTATGCCTGCCTCAAAAGCCGCAAAGGCAAGTGTCGGTCCGCCTTCGAGAAGAATGCTGTCTATCCCCTGCTGTCCGAGTGTATGGACAAGTTCTGCCAGATCGACGTCCCCGCCGGCAGAGCCTGTGCGGATAACCTGAACTCCCTTTTCTCTCAGAGCGGCCTCCTTTGCCGGATCAGCGTCCTGCCTGCAGGCTGCTATAACAGGAATATCCTTTGCTGTAGCGGCAAGCCTGGAATCCAGGGGCAGGCGAAGAGAGGAATCCGCTATGATCCTTACGGGGTCTTTTCCGCCGGGGATCCGGCAGTTGAGCATAGGGTCGTCACTAAGGACAGTTCCTATTCCAACCATGATCCCCATATACTGGTTCCTCAGCCTGTGGACTTCAAGTCTGGATTCTTCACAGGATATCCACTGGGATTCGCCGTTAGGAGCCGCAGTCTTCCCATCGAGTGACATGGCCGATTTGTAGAGGACAAATGGTTCCTTGGCAACGATATATTTCATGAATATCTCATTCAGCTTTCGGCTCTCTTCTGCCAGAACTCCGGTTTCTACTTCTATGCCGGCATCCCTTATCTTTTTTATGCCTCTGCCTGAGACAAGAGGGTTGGGATCGAGAGCGCCGACAACGACGCGGCCGACGTGCTTGCTGACGATAAGATCCGCACAGGGGGGAGTCTTTCCGTAGTGGGAACAGGGCTCAAGGGTCACATAAAGTGTTGCCCCTGTGACATCAGCGTCGCCGGCGGCCTTAAATGTTTCAACCTCGGCGTGCCCCTGACCGCAGCGGTGGTGATAGCCTTTCGCTATGACCTTGCCGTCCTTGACCAGGACAGCGCCCACCATGGGATTGGGATTCGTATACCCGACTCCCAGAGCTGCCTGCTCCAGAGCCATCTGCATATATTTTATGTCTTCCTGTTTCATGTTATTGTTTTATGCACCTCTAATCTGTATCCTGCGGCTTATCGCCTGCACAGAAAAAAGTCCCTGAAAACAATATTCAGGGACAAAAGAAAAGCATCTTTAGCGCCGCACGCCAAAAAAGGCGGCAGCAAAAATTATTACATATCTTCTCTCATCCAGACTTTACTGTCGGTACCGGAATCTAACCGGTTCGTGCAATGCGCTCGCGGACTTTACCGCCGGTCGGGAAATTCTCCCTGCCCTGAAGATTGTTTTCACGCTGCTGGATCAGCAGCTGACTTATTATTAAATTAACACCGAGTATTATTATACAACTATGCCAGCCTATATGCAAGGAAAAGTTTATCTGTTACAGAAGTTCTCTCTCGAGAGGCATGCTCATGCAGCGGGGGCCGCCGCGGCCGCGGGACAGTTCAGAACTTTGGATCTCTATGACTTCTACATTGTTCTTTTCCAGAAGTTCATTCGTGACATAGTTCCTGTCATAGACGATGACCTTTCCCGGTTCTATGCACAAGGTATTGGACCCGTCATTCCACTGTTCTCTCTCAGAGGCGATCCTGTCATCACCGCCGCATTTTATCAGGCTGGCAGATCCGGCACCTGTCTTTCTGGCCAGGATGCTCTGAAGGGATTCATCCAGTTCTCTCGCCTTCACCGGTTCCGTTTCCGTGCCCGGGGTGAGCTCATAGCAGTGGAGCCCTCCGAGAATACCGGGGTAGACCATGAATTTGTCAACGTCGACCTGGGTAAATACCGTATCCAGGTGCATAAAAGCGCGCATGCTTGGAATGTCCAGGACTATCACGCTGTCTATTTCGCTTTCAGGGTCGGAAAAAATATTTCCGGCAAGAGTTTCTACTCCTTCCGGGCTTGTCCGCTGGGATATCCCGACCATGACGGTGTGCGGTCCTATATTCAGGATATCCCCTCCTTCTATATTATAGGGGAGGTCTCTCCTGTAATAAAATTTTATCTTTCCCGCAAAATAGGGATGGTATTCCAGAACATACTGGCCGAGTATGGTCTCCCGCCTCCGGGCAGTGGAATACATCCTGTTCAGACTGACTCCGCTGCCGATCATGGCAAATGGATCTCTTGTAAAGTAAAGATTGGGCATGGGATCAAGGACGGATGCCCTGTGTGTTTTCACCAGGTCAACAAGGGGATGGCTCGTTCCTCTGACCCGGGAAGCGTCGACGCCGGAGATGGCTTCGCTGACAAGCAGGCGGGAATCTTCTATCCCCATAAGATAATCATAAAGACCATGGCGGAAGCGCTCAGAGGCAGGGCCGGCTTCCATGATCAGCTGCTTGATGAAATGCCTGCGCAAAAGAGGGTTCTCAAGGACCTGGACGAGCAGATCCTCGAGATATACAACTTCCGCGCCATTGCTCCTCAGAGTCTGGGCAAACTGGTCATGTTCTTTTTGAGCTCTTTTCAGGTAGGGAATATCATCAAAGAGCATTCTTTCCATATCGCCGGGAACAAGCTTCTCAAGTTCCCTGCCCGGCCTGTGGAGAAGGACTTTTTTCAGAGGGCCGACTTCACTTTTTACACAGACTGGCATCAGTTTGTTTCCTCCGTATCGCTTTCCTTCGTCTCCTGCTGGGCAGCTGCCTTCTCTATCTGGGCAATGTCCGCACGTGTGCAGGTATATTTATCGTTTGTATTAAAGCAGACACTGTCGACTACTTTATGAGAGTCAGGGTCATAAATGACAAAGTTCAGACCGATCTTCTTAACAGCATACTGGATATCATTCAGTTTGATGGAACAGGTGAGATAACGGCCTGCCGCGCCGCCTGCCCCGCTGTTGCCTCCCTGACTGATGATGGCATAGGGTGTGCCGTCGGGAAGGGAGCCGTTCTGGCTGATCTCCTCTTCACTCAGATCCTCACCCAGAAGTCCGTCAGGTGCCTTTACACCATAATAAGACCATCTGAAATGATCGATCAGTGATTTTTTAAAGCCCAGATTTTTCAGGCCATCGTCTATCGGCTGGGTAAGAAGCCGGCTGGCGTCATCTCTGACAGCCAGAAGGATGCAGTATTCGGGATGCTTTGCCAGCTGTCCCAGATAGGTGTTGACATTTGTACTCTTTATACTCATGTCCCCTGTTGCCTGCCCGATATCGCTGGATTTTCCATTCTTGCCTACAGCCTGAACACTCAGCGTGCTGTCTGTATAATCAATGCCTGACAGATCCAGGCTCATCTTGTAGGAGTCATCGGTCTCTTTATCTGTGGACGCAGTCACACTCTTGCCGGAGCTGTCCGTAAGTGTAGCCTTTACAGAGGCGATCTTTCCGAAGACATTCTGAATGTCGGATACGCTGATCTGCATATTCTTTGATTCGGAACTGAAGGAATCCACCGTGATAAGGGAAGAGGGAGTCAGGCCCTTCTTCTGCATCAGGCTTTGATTGTAGACATTGATATTTGCCAGTTTTTCTACAAATTTGGAACGCTTTTCGATATTCTTATAAAGTTCGGAATATCCCTCCTGCTCGACAAGTGTTTTTTCAGATGAGAAAAGGTTTGTCCCCAGTCCCAGCCTGTTTCCCTCTATCTTGCAGCCGAGGGCTCCCAGGGTTGTAGGGAAATTGTCCAGGGTGGTATATTCTCTTTTCGCCGCAAGCTCAGGCTGAGCAGCAGGATTAATATAGGTAGTATATACCTTCCTCTCGTAATCAGAAGGAACATCATTGCAGAAATCGGAATCCATCGTCAGATGGTCTCCGGAGATAACAATTGTCGTATTGTCATAAAAATCCTGCTTCTGGATCCACTTGACAAATTCCGTGACCTGACGGCTGGAGCAGGCCATAACATTGGCGTACTGGTTAGAACCGAATTCATTGCCGCACAGATTGCAGACATAGCCATCCTCAAAGTGAGTGTCAACGGTCAGCATGGTGAAATTGAAAGGCTGATCTGATTTGGCGAGTTCCGTGAGCCTGTTTTTTGCGTTGGCAAAAAGTTTCTGATCCTCATATCCCCAGAAGACATAGTAGTCGCTGGGGATCAGACCCTTCTCTATAGCCCAGTTGTAATCATCTATCTCATAATCTCCGTGGCCGGTGAAAAAGAGCTTGCGGCCGCCGAAGTTGGCGTCTGATCCAAGCATAAAGACCTGCTTGTAGCCCTGATCCTCAAGAACGTCGCCCAGAGAGGTCACGCCGGGGAAAAAGGATGACTGGGTATCCATGTTATTGAAGGAACCGCGGGTGTCCGTAAAGTCGTCTCCCAGATTTACCTTCATGGGCAGACCGGTAGACTGGGAAAAGATGGCAGCCATGGTGTAGGTGCCTCCCGGCATGACATATCCGCCGTTGAGCGTATCCTTTGTTCCGGAGAAGTTCTGATTCTCTTCGGAAAGCTTTGTCAGTTCCGGTATGGTATTGCGGGTAAATGCACCCCCGTTTTTTGTATCGGAATATGTGTCCTCCATGGATTCCAGATAGATATAGATCAGATTTCTCTTCTTAGAAGGAAATGTGATCTTTGTCTTGGCGGGATCTTTATAATGATCTTCTATATAGGAGGAGACATTCAGCTGATTGCCGATATAGGAGCCCAGAGCCAGCTTATTCCAGCTGAAGGCAAATGTGACTGCGATGAGGACGACGCTGAGGATCTTCTGCACACTGATAAAACGCCGGAAATTTTTCTTTTTGCGGAATATGGCAAATATGATAATATCGGCGGCAATGACGATGGATGCCGGGAGCAGAGTGTTGATAAAACCGCTCTGGATCATCCCGTCCCCTGTTCCTTCAAGAGGGGCATTCAAATGGAAAATGATCTCATCCATGGTAAGACCGGTCCAGGTCTTAAAGGCCCATATGGACAAGAAAAACAAGATAGAAGCAATGGCTGCCAGCAGGATCGCCGTCACCAGACTTGCTTTTGTTATGCCTTCTTTTTTCTTCTTCCTTTTTAACATCTTAAAGATCAACCTCTCACTGACTTAGTTACGCGTTCAGCCATCAGGACTGCCGCGTCCAGTACCTGCTGCGCACTCTCCTGTCCATTCATGGTAATGCTTCCGAACATTCTGCTTTCCCTTCTCCCCCCATCCAGGAAACAGCAGTCCAGCGCGCAGAAATCGGATGCCTCTTCATCCGGCCTGCGCAGGATCTGTCCGGTCAATGCCATGATGGTATAAGATGTGTCTGAGACAGATTCCATAAAATCAACGTAGTAAGATTTCTCATTTTCATAATCATATTTTTTAGAGTATACACTCTTTACGGGGATTTTACCAGCCTTGCTCTTGATAAAAAAACACGGAAAACTTCCGGACCATCCTCTTCTGGCCATATCCCTGTCCAGCATCTTCCGCGTCATCGCATGGAATTTGCGGTAGGAAAGAGGCAGGGGATGTCTTTTATAGCCCTCGCTGCAGCCGGAAATCAGCCCCATAAGAAAGCTGTATAGGTCAGCCGACCTCTTTGACGCGGCATAATAGATATAAAACCTGCCCAGCTTTTTGCGGTCATCTTTTGCCTCCCTCAGGGCAGATGACAGATCATGAAAACCGTTTTCCTTCAATACGCGGCAGGTAAGATCCATATCATCAGCGGCCAGGCTGATCCGCAAGGCGGCTTCACTGGCTACTGTCACAGAATCCGGCCTCGCGCCTGAGTGCGATCCTTTGTCCAGATACAGCCCTGTCAGCTGATGAAAGACTCTGAAAAGAGGAAGGACATTCTTTTCTTTATCGTTTAAGCCGGCCTGTGCCAGACAGTCATACTTATAGATGATACTGTCGAGCAGGTAATAGAGTCTGCGGTAGGGGATCTTATCCGATGCCGGAGAAAGCTGTCCGGGATAGGATGAATAGTCGTAAAGCCGGATCCTTCCCTTTATATCTGAGCAGGTGAAAGAGCTTATCCTGGATGGATAATCCCTCCCGCAGAGGGAGTTGATAAAAGAAATGCGGTAGACAGAAGGATCTTCCGCCTGCCCTGTTTCATTTCTCCGGATGGCCTTTTCCCTCTGACTGAGATCTTCTCCGCTCAGATGGGTGATGACGATTTCCTTTGGATGTCTTCCATCTTCTATCAGAACGTCGGAAAATTCTACAGAGAGAGAAAATGAGGCACAGGAGGCGATGTCTATATTCAGACAGCGGTTTTTTAGGCGGTAGGGAATGCTTCTGCCAAAGACAAGGTCCGGCAGCCTTCTGAGCGCGAGGGCCGTTTCCCCGGAAAACCGGGAACAGAAGTCTTTGTATTCCCGCTTCTCTTTTCTCAGTCCGGCCTTCTTGCCGGCTCTGGCTCGGATGAGCCTTTCCTGGGCTGCTTTCTGATCCTTTTCGTCTGTGCACCGTGCCAGCATGCGGATCGTCCGCATGCTTTCCTCCGTCAGGGAGTAGTCCTGTATATATTTTTCATAGCTTCGGCCGAGCCGGCGAATCGTCTCAGCTCCGTCACCGGAATGTTTCATGTATTCATCATAAAGATCTGATAGGATCTCAAGATCAACACTGTATTCCAGCACAGCCTTACCCCCTGTCTCTGTTTTTTCTGCCGAAAAGATACTGCCAGATCTCTGAAGCCGGCAGCCCTACTACATTGTTGTAATCGCCGCAGATAGATCTTACGAAGACAGCCCCTAAGCCCTGAATGGCATAGGAACCGGCTTTGTCTCTTCCTTCTCCCGTGGCTATATATTTTCGAAGAACAGGCTCATCTTCCGGGTACATCTCGACATCTGTTTTCCTGTAAAATGTATGTATATTGCGTGAGCCCTTTCTGTCTTCTATGATCGTGACACCGGTGTAGACCTGATGCACATTCCCCTGGAGCATGGTCAGCATGGCAAGGGCCTGTTCGTCATCCGCCGGTTTGCCCAGGATCTTACCATCTATGGCAACTACGGTATCCGCTCCTATGATCGTGCGGTCTCCCCATGTCCTTTTTTCAACATTCTCAGCCTTCCGGCGGGAGAGCATCATGACAGTCTCCTGAGGACTCTCTCCCTGGGCAGTCTCTTCCTCTGTACTTGTCATCAGTTCGAATTTTATGCCTGCCTGCTCAAGAAGCTGGCGTCTTCTGGGAGAGGCTGAGGCAAGAATGATCCTTCTCATTTTTTCAGGCTCCTCAGATAATCCTCAGCATTCATGATATCTACCTTCATCTGCGCCTTAAGCGTGCTCAGACTGCTGAATGTCTCTTCATCCCTCAGCTTTTTATAAAGCTCAACGGATATGTTCTGACCATAGAGATTGCCGTCAAAGTTCAGCAGGAATGTCTCGATGCTTCTGAGATTGTTGGCTCCCACTGTCGGATTTGTCCCTATATTTGTTACAGAATCAAAAGCATCGGGCAGATCATTTATGCGCGTGCGGGAGACATAGACTCCGTCAGGCGGCAGGAGTTTTTCCGATTCGGGGATCAGGTTTGCCGTCGGCATATCGATCGTCCTGCCATTTCCCTTGCCGTGCACGACGACGCCGCTGACGCTGTATCTTCTGCCCAGCATCTCATAGGCCTCTTCCATATTGCCCTGAGAAATCTCTTCCCGGATGCGGGTCGCGCTGATCTCAGCCCCCTCAAAACAGACTTTTTCCTGGCTGTCGACCGTATAGGCATATTTTTCGGCATTTTCCCGTAGAAAGGCGACATCTCCGCTGCGCTGATAGCCGAAGTGAAAATCATTGCCGACAACGACAGCCTGCGCGCCGAGAGTATCTACCAGCACATTTTTTATGAAATCGCCCGGGAGCATGTGGGCTGTTTCCTTTGTAAAGGGGAATTCTACCAGTACATCTGCGCCGAATGTGGATAGGATCCTGCGCTTTTCTTCGCGTGTATAAATAACCTGCTGTCTTTTCCCTGTGAGAAGGCTTGCAGGATGAAAAGAAAATGTAAAGATCACAGTCATAAGGCCTCTGGCTTTGTAGGATGCAAGCTTGTCAAAGAGGAGCTGGTGCCCCTTATGCATGCCGTCAAATTTGCCCAGCGCCACTGCTGTGTGATGCAGTCTTACATTTTCCAGATCACTGTAAATCATCATTTTGATCTCAGCTCCTCTTGTCTGTAAAACATTTTATAGTTTCTGAAACTGTCCTGAGCCTCTATATACTGATAGACAGCTATAAAAGAATGGCTGCTGTCGTAGGCCCGGAAAAGCTGTCCGTCTTCCGGCTCTTTTCCCGGGCAGGAGAGCTGTCTGCCCTCAAGCCTGGCTCCGTTGTGGAGGAGGACGTCTGTCTGCCGGCTGCCGGAATAGACCGGCGCCAGGTCTCCAAGTATTCTCTCTACAGGTATGATCAGCTCCAAAAGAGCCTTCCTGTCCGCCCCGGCAAGCCTCTCGATCTCCTCCAGTCTGACAGCATCCTGCAGGGTGAAAATTCCTGTCTGGGTCCGCACAAGTGCCTGCATGCAGGCACCGCATCCCAGCCTTTCTCCTATATCGTGACAAAGAGTCCGGATATAGGTTCCCTTTGAACAGTGGATCGTCATTACCGCAAGCGGGAGATCAACAGATTCTACATCTATACGGAATATGCTGACATGCCGCGGTTTTCTGTCTATTGTTTTGCCGGCCCTCGCCAGCTGATAAAGCTTTTTGCCGCCGACTTTTATGGCTGAGTACATGGGAGGGATCTGGTCATAGCTGCCGACGAAGGATGCGGCTGCCTGCCGGAACTCATTCGGGCTGCATGTCACTTCTTTTTCTGTCAGCACATTTCCGCTCATATCCTGCGTATCTGTCGTGATGCCCAGCCGGATCACAGCCTGGTATGTCTTTCGGGAGGCTGTGATCATATCAGAAAGCTTTGTCGCAGTGCCGAGACAGACGGGCAGAACGCCCTCGGCATCCGGATCAAGAGTTCCGGTATGACCGATCTTTTTCTGCCCCAGGATCCCCCGGAGGCGGGCGACAACGTCATGCGACGTATATCCCCTCTCCTTGTAGACATTTATCATCCCGTTGATCATCAGTAAAGCTGCTCCGAGGCCATGCCGGCGATCTGTTCCATGATGGAAGGGATATCGCCCTTAAGTGTTGCTCCGGCCGCTGCCGCGTGTCCGCCGCCGTCAAAGCGCTCGGCGATCTTCATCACATCTACCCTGCCGGAGGAGCGCAGGCTGAGTCTGTACTCTCCCTGAGCATTCTCGGAGACAAGCATAGACATCTCTGTGCCCTTTGTCAGCTTCATCTGGGAGACGATGCCTTCCAGATCCGAGTGGGAGGCGCCAAGCTCTGCCATCTGCTCCCTGCTGATCAGGCAGGAGATGATTTTGCCGTCAGGGCTGAGTTTACTGTTCATAAGACACCAGCCCATTGTCTTATTCTGGATATATGTCTTCTCATAGAAGACCTTGTCTACGATGTCCGTATAGGGGATCCCCTTGTCCATCAGCATGCCCGCCAGTTCCATCGTATGACTGCCCGTGCAGCTGTATTTGAAGACGCCGCTGTCGCAGATGATGCCCGCGTAGAGAGCATATGCCGTCTCTTCTGATATCTTCTCGTGATCGAAGACATCGCACAGGACCTCACAGGTTGAACTTGCGCCGGGGAAAATGATGTTTTCATCGGCAAATCCCTTGTCGCTTGCGTGATGGTCTATATTGATCCTATATTCTGCTGATTCAAAGCAGGCCTGATTGGATGCCAGTCTCTGGGCATCGCTGCAGTCAAGGGATATAAAAAGGTCAACGGTCTCATCGTCTGCCGGCTCACAGATCACGTCCTTTGCGCCGGGAATGATCCGGTAGCTTTCAGGAACTTCTTCCAGTCTGACCTGAGCATCCTTTTCCGGGTAGTTGTCCTTTATATAGTGATACATGGCCAGGCAGGATCCGACACAGTCGCCGTCCGGCCTTGTATGGCCGGAGATGACTATTGTCTGAGCCTGATCCAGGCAGTCGAGTATCTTGTGACATTCTTCCCTTTTGAGTTTTTTCGCATTTTCCTGCGCCTGTCTCTCAGCTTTCTCGTCTGCCTCTATCACTTTGTCAATGTGTTTTGACATATTGACGCCGTATTCTATAGACTGATCCATGATAAAGTTAAGTTCCGGAGTGTTGCGTAAGTTTACTGTGTGGGCAAGAGCACGCCTTATGTAGCCTTCAGCGTTTCTGAGCCCGTTCAGTGTATCTTCTCGGCTCTTTTCATCGCCAAATACGCTGATATATACCTTACATGTCTTGAGGTCGGGAGAGACAAATACGTCTGTCACGGATGTCATCCCGCTTACGCGCGGATCCTTGATATCACGGGATATGATCCTGCTGAGCTCCCTGCGGACCTCACCGTTTATCCTTGTATTTTTAACACTGTTTTTTCTCATCCTGAGATACCTTTCCATTTCATATGGATAGCTTCACGCGCCGTCTGCCTAGCGGGGGATTTCCTCCATGATATAGGCCTCGACCTGATCGCCTTCCTTGATATCGTTATATTTATCGAAAGACATACCGAATTCAAAGCCGGCATTTACTTCTTTCACGTCATCCTTGAAACGTTTGAGTGATCCAAGTTCTCCGTCATAGAGTACAACATTGTCACGGATCAGTCTTGCCTTGCAGGATCTTGTGATCTGACCGTCGTTTACATAACCGCCGATGATCGTTCCCACACCGGAGACTTTGTATGTCTGACGTACCTCGGCATGTCCGATGACCTTCTCTCTGAATTCAGGCTCCAGCATACCCTTGAGAGCCGCCTCTATATCTTCGATCGCGTTGTAAATGACTCTGTAAAGCCTGATGTCCACGTTCTCCTGCTCTGCGGTAGCCTTGGCCTGATTGTCAGGACGAACGTTAAAGCCGATAACGATCGCGTTCGACGCGGATGCAAGAATGACATCGGATTCGTTGATCGCGCCAACGCCGCCATGTATGACTTTGACTGCGACCTCATCATTTGAGAGCTTTGTAAGGCTCTGCTTGACAGCTTCGACAGAACCCTGTACATCTGCCTTCACGACGATATTGAGTTCCTTGACCTGGCCTTCCTTTATCTGGTCAAAGAGGCTCTCCAGCGAAAGCCTGGACTTTGTCTCCTGAAGAAGCTTTTCCTTATTTGTAGCGATAAATGTCTCAGCCATGGAGCGGGCTTCTTTCTCTGAGTCTGTTGCCAGGAAGACATCTCCGGACTGAGGTACTGCATCCAGTCCGAGGACCTCTACAGGGGTCGAGGGGCCGGCGCTCTTTACTCTTCTGCCCTTGTCATCTATCATGGCACGGATCTTGCCGAAGGCCGTACCGCATGTCACATTATCGCCTACATGCAGAGTACCTTTCTGCACGAGAACCGTTGCAACGGCGCCGCGTCCCTTATCCAGCTGAGCCTCAAGGATAAGTCCGCGTCCCTTTCTGTTGGGATTTGCTTTCAGATCCAGAACTTCAGCATCCAGGAGGATCATATCCAGCAGATCGTCAAGTCCTTCGCCTGTATGAGCTGACACAGGAACCATGATGGTCTTGCCGCCCCAGTCTTCCGCGACAAGCTCATACTCCATAAGCTCCTGCTTTACTCTGTCTACATTTGCGCCCGGTTTATCTATCTTGTTTATGGCAACAATGATATCGATGCCGGCTGCCTTGGCATGGTTTATTGCCTCTATGGTCTGGGGCATGACGCCGTCGTCTGCCGCGACGACAAGGATAGCTATATCTGTAGACTGCGCGCCTCTCAGTCTCATGGCCGTAAATGCCTCATGGCCGGGCGTATCGAGGAATGTGATCTTCTGTCCTTTTATATTTACAACATATGCACCGATATGCTGGGTGATGCCTCCCGCTTCGCCGCTGGTGACATGTGTGTTCCTGATAGCGTCGAGGATAGAGGTCTTGCCGTGATCGACGTGGCCCATAACACATACGACAGGCGGACGGGCGATCATATCTTCCTCTGAATCCTCATCCTCCTTAAGCATCTCTTCTATCACATCCACGACAGGTTCGTGCTCGCAGAGGATATCGAAATCAAGAGCGATCTCCTCGGCTTCATCGTATGTAAGCTCCGTATTCATGGTATACACGTTGCCTGCGAGGAACTGCTTCTTTATGATCTGGGCCGCGGGAACTTTCATCTTTGAGGCAAGTTCCTGGATGGTAATGGATTCGGGGATCTCTATGCTGGTTACCTTCTCCTGGACCGGCTTGGGAGCAGGATTCTGTTTCCTGTGATCCTTCTGATGAGCGGGAACATTCCTGGGGTTCTTCCTCGCGGATGAATTCTTTCTGCTGTTTATCTCATCGAAATCGCGGTCATTTCTCCTGTTATCGCGGTCCTTGTTGTTCTTATGATTCCGACGGCTGTCCTTGCCGCTGTCCTTTGCGGGAACAACTTCCTTGTTTATAGCAGAGCCGAGATTAAAATGCCTGCCCTGGCGGTTCTGACCGGGAGCGCCGGGACCCCTTCTGCCGCTGCTGTTATTTCTGCCCTGAGCGGGAGCGCCGGGACCTCTTCTGCCCTGGCCGCCCTCATTTCTGGAAAATGACCTCTCCTGTCCTCTGCCTGCGGGGCGCTCGCCGTCGCTGCGCCTTGTATATTCTCTGTGCTGGCCGCCTTCATTTCTGAAAGCTGCTCCGGAGTGGTCTCTTCGCTGGCCGAAATTGCCTCTGCGATCCTGCCTGGGTTCACTTTCCGCCTTAGCAGGTTCTGCCTTAACAGGTTCAGCCTTGGCGGGCTCCGTCTTGGCAGGCTCTGCCTTGGCAGGCTCTGCCTTGGCAGGCTCCGTCTTGGCGGGTTCTGTCTTTGCAGCCTCTGTCTTGGCGGGCTCTGCCTTAGCAGGTTCTGCCTTTGCGGTTTCTGCTTTTCCGGCTTTTGCTTTTGTCTCTGCCTCAGGAAGGTTTTCCTGACTGTCGGATACCATGACAAAATTGCCCCTGCTGTCTATTGTGCCGTGAGTTGCACCCTTGCCCTTTCCTGATGAAATAATGGGAGTTCCGGCTGCAGATCTGTCAGAGGCAGTTTTAGATCCCGTGCCGGCTGCAGCAGTACTTTTTGCCCGAGCCGATTTTTTTGCCTGCGCTTCTGCTCCCAGGGTCTTCCTCACCTTTTCTGCCATATCATCGGGAACGATGGCTACATGGCTTTCCACCCTCATCCCCTGCTTTTTCATGGCAGCCATAACATCTCTGCTTGTCCTGCCCAACTCCTTTGCCAATTCGAATACTCTTATCTTTTTTGACATAGGCTACCTCCGTCAAATATATTAATGATCTATTTTATTCTCAATCAGTTTTTTAATCTGAGCTGCAAATCCTGCGTCGGTCACAGCGGCGGATGCTCTGTATTCCTTGCCGCAGCTATGCCCCAGACTTTCCTTGGTCCCGTACTCAACAACAGGCACAGAATAGAAATTTCCCATATCGCGGTATGACTTTTTTGATGCCTGTGAAGCGTCGCCGGCTACTATGACCAGAAAGGCCCTGCCCTTTTTCACGGCGCTCTCTACCGCAAATTCTCCCGTGCAGAGTTTTCCGGCTTTGACGGCAAGACCTATCATAGATAAGATCTTATCTGCCAATACTGTCCATCTCCTCTTTTAACTGCTCGTATACCTCCGGAGATATCTGCATCTTGAAAGACCGGTCCAGGGCTTTGTGCCGGATGGCTTCCTCAAGACATTCCATATTCGGACAGATATATGCTCCGCGGCCGTTCTTTCTGCCGGTCGCGTCGATACATATGTCCCCCTCCGGGGTCTTTATCACACGGATCATATCCTGCTTCTTTTTCATCTGCCGGCAGCCGATGCACTGCCGCATGGGGATCTTTTTCATGGCTGCGCCCTGTCAGATCATATCCTGGCCGGCCTGCAGCTCGCTCTTTATATCTATCTTATATCCTGTGAGCTTTGCGGCAAGCTTGGCATTCTGTCCATTCTTGCCTATGGCAAGGGACAGCTGGTTGTCGGGTACTATGATGGAAGCAGACTTCTCCAGCTCGTCTACATCTACGGAGATGATCTTTGCCGGGCTGAGCGCATTCTCAATCAGTTCCGCAGGGTCGTCGCTCCATCTGATGATATCTATCTTCTCACCGCGGAGCTCTTCTACGATCGTGCCGACACGCATGCCGTCCCTGCCGACGCAGGCTCCTACCGGGTCAACGTTGGGGTCGTTGGAGCTTACGGCTATCTTTGTCCTTGATCCGGGGTCTCTGGAGATACTGTGGATCTCAACTGTGCCGTCTCTGACCTCGTCTATCACTTCCTCAAAGAGTCTCTTTACAAGATCCTTATGAGTCCTGGATATGGTAACCCTGGGACCCTTTGTCGTATTCCTTACCTCGACGATATAGAGCTTTATCCTGTCTGTGGGCTCGAATACCTCCGTGGGTACCTGTTCTTTTTTCGTGAGCACCGCGTCAACATTGCCCAGGTTCACATAGATATTGGAATCGCTGATACGCTGGACAACTCCGGTCACGATCCCTTTTTCCTTGGCCAGGTACTCCTCATAGAGAGATTTCCTCTCTTCTTCACGGATCTTCTGTACGACGACCTGCTTTGCCTTCTGGGCAGCTATCCTGCCGAAGTTTCTGGGGACGATCTCAAAAGGGACGATGTCTCCCAGCTGATAGCCGGCGTCTTTTATCCTGGCGTCGCCGATATTTACCTCGCATTCGGGATCCTCTACTGTCTCAACTACTGTCTTGTCGGCAAATACCTTTATCTCCCCGGTCTGTCTGTTGAGATTGACACGGATATTGTCCGCGCTGCCGTACTCGTTCTTGCAGGCGGCTACCAGAGAGTTCTCTATTGCTTCAAGAATAATATCCTTGCTGATCCCCTTCTCTTTTTCTATCAGGTCCAGTGATCTGATCAATTCCTTCTGCGGATTGTATACATCTTTGGTCTTCATGTTTTACCTCACTATCTTTTATCCTGCTTTTTATCTGCCTGCCATTGCAGGATCAGAATGAAAATGCAAGCCTGATACGCGCGATATCGGACCTGCTTACCGTGAGATCCTCACCGTCTTCAAGCCCGATACATATCGTTTCACCGTCAAATGACTTCAGCTGCCCTGTATATTCCTTCTGCCCGTTCAGCGGCCTGAAAAGCCTGAGTTCCACATCCTTGCCCAGACTTCTTTCAAAATCTCTGTCCTTCTTGAGCGGTCTGTCCAGTCCGGGCGAGCTGACTTCCAGTATATAATTTTCAGAGATAAAGTCTTTCTCATCCAGGAGGTCGCTCAGTGCGCGGCTCACAAGCTCACAGTCATTGATAGTGATGCCGCCCTCCTTGTCAATATATGCCCTGAGATATCTTTCAGGTCCCTCTTTGACCCACTCGACGTCTACAAGCTCGAAATTGTTCTCATCCAGGATAGGCTTAAGAAGCTCTTCCGTTTTGCTGACATAATCTTTACCTGACATTCGATCCACACCTCCTGTAAAATATCTAATCACGAACAAAGAGTGGACTTTCGCCCACTCTTTGCTAAAATCACCATGTTTCGCAAGCATTATACCACTTTTTACACGACATTTCAAGGATTATTTGTCATTTGATCCTGTTTTTGCCCTGTCATTGGTCAAAGAATCCGCTGATCCTGTTTTTGGCATCAGCTATGTCGTTATACTCCAGAATGCTGTACTGCCTGAGCTGGTCTGCCAGCGCTTTATCACCTCTGGCATGGAAGACCCCGGAAGAATCCACGGCCATATTGCCGGTGATCACAGGGATCTGCTCCGAAAGCCGGTCAAGGAAGGTCTCATAGCCTGTCAGAGGGAGCCCTGCCGCCTTCATCAGTTTTACGCCCAGATAATTGGCGCTTGTCACATCGTCCCGGTCTTCAGCTATATCGTAGTTTGCCCACATGACATAGGGGACCTTGTAGCGCAGCTGCTGATCCTTGAGCGTGTCCGACCCTGTATCCTGCACGGCGTCAACGACATAGTCCGCCGGCTGGTGATCGCCGAACATGATGATGATGGTCTTCTCGTCCTGCCCTTTAAAATAATCGACCAGATTTTTAAATGCCTGGTCCGACCTGCGGATCAGGGACAGGTACTGTTCTGTGGATGTCAGATATGTGCCGAAGGCTCCGCTTATCTTCACATCCGGCGTGAAATTATCGTAGCGCCGCCAGTAGCTGCCATGGTTTTGCATCGTCACATCGAAGAAAAAGAGCCTCTCATCTTTGTCCTTTTCTTCATATCGCTCTATGATCTTGTCATATGTGGACTGATCGCTGATGTAAAGCCTGAGATATTCCGGATCTGTGAAATCGTCTATGAAATACTTTTCATCAAATCCCATATCATCATATACCTTATCCCTGTTCCAGCCCTTGCTGTAATAGGGATGCATGGCTATGGACGTATAGCCCAGACCGGAGAGGCGGCTGCTCATAGCGGGAAGAGTGCCGTGGATATACTGCTGATAGGCAATGCTTCCGACAGGCAGAAAGTAGAGAGAATTTCCCGTGAGGAATTCAAATTCCGTATTGGCCGTATTGCCGCCCTTTACAGAAGAATAATACCAGCCCTTCTGGGTATCTTCCTTCAGAGAGTCAATAAAGGGCATCACTTCTTTATTTGTGCTGTAATCTCCCAGAATACTGAGATCCGAGAAAGCCTCGTTCATGACGACTATGATATTTGGCTTGTCATGAATATCTGTCTTTTCAGTCTGAGAAGTTTCTGTTTTGAAGGATGAAGCCGCCTTCTCGGCCGCCTCCGCCGAATAGCCGGCAGGTTTTTCTATATTCAGGTACCGCATGTTTACGATCCAGCTCAGAAGAAAACCGTTATTTCGATAGTAGACATTCGGTGTAAAAAGTGTCGTGTCGAATGTGAATCTCTCAGCGGCCCGGTCTGTCTGAACATAAGAACATATCACCAGAAATGCTGCCAGGCTGGCGGCGGGAACTGCTGCCCTGACCAGCTTTTTCTTTATCCGGATCGTCATTTTCCCGCAGACAGCGTTCAGGGCGATAAAAAGGAGCACGACGTTCAGTGCCCTCACGCTGATCGTATAGCGGAAATTGTCTGCCACGGAAGCTGCCACCCTTACGGAGTAGATATCCCAGGGGACGACGGGGGATGACCGGAAGAGGATGACAAAATAATTGAATCCTCCCAGGGCAGCCATGACAAGGGCATGGACGCGGACAGCCATTTTTGCGCTCCCCAGCAGAGTAAAAAGAAAGGCCCCGATCAGGTAATAGATGACGATGTTAAAGAAGACAGGCCCGACCCACATCTGATACAGGCCGTGGGTATAGGATTCCGTCAGCATGAAGATAAGAGCCGGAGACGCTAAAAGACAGATGATCTGAACCGGCAGAGGCAGAACTTCTACCTTCCTGTTGAAGAAAAATACTCCGGCGATCAGCCCGGCGGACAGGACCAGCCAGGGGCTGGTGTCTGCTCCCGATGCCAGGCTGTATATGAAAAATGCTGCCATGACGGTCAGATAGATCCATGCCCCGGAAAGATTTTTCCTGTCCTTTTTTATACTTTTATCTCTTCTTTTTTTCTCTGACATTTCTCATACCCCTGATCTTTGTCTTATCTGTCATCGGAGACCAGGCCATAGTCAAAAATAGACATCTGGCTGGACTGAGGAAGGTCTCCCAGGATTCCCATGTCTGACATGGTATCAATGACGCTCTGGCTGATCTTTGCCCTCTGCTTGATATCATCCTTTGACAGGAAGGGTTCTCCCTTTGCCGCGTCGCACAGAGACTGGGCGGCGATGAGTCCCATCCCGTCTATCGCCATAAAGGGTGGCAGGAGCCTGCCGTCTTCTATCTGGAACTTTATGGCGTCTGACCGGTAGAGATCGATGGGCAGGAATTCAAAGCCTCTGGCATAAAATTCCTGTACGATCTTCATATCTCTTAAGGTATCCTTGTCCTTCTGGGTGACCTTCTGGGCTCCCTTTTCCTTCTTTGACCTGTCCACTGCTTCCTTATAGATCTTTATCTTCTCATCGAGCAGGGGTTTGCCCATGCACATGAGACTGTAATTGAAGGCTGTCGCCCTTATGGTGAAGAAGGCGGCATAATAGGCCAGGGGCATATGGATCTTAAACCAGGCTATCCTCATGCCCATCATAACGTAGGCAACGGCATGGGCCTTGGGGAACATGTATTTGATCTTTTTGCAGGACCAGATATACCAGTCCGGAACACCATGCTCGACCATGAGCTTTTCCCATTCCGGCTTCAGACCTTTCCCTTTTCGCACGGCTTCCATGATCTTAAAGCTCTGTTCGGAATCCATTCCCTTTCCGATCAGATAGATCATGATGTCGTCACGGGTACAGATGGCGGTCGATATGACGGCCTTTCCCTCTTTTATCAGGGTCTGGGCATTGCCCAGCCATACATCCGTGCCATGGGCCAGCCCGGCGATGCGGACCAGGTCGGAAAATGCCTGCGGCTTCGTGTCCCTTAGCATCTGCATGGCGAATTCTGTGCCGAACTCGGGGATTCCCAGGGAGCCCAGGTCTGTCCCCCCTATATCATCCGGGCTGATCCCCAGGGCGTCCAGCCCATGGAAGAGGGAGAGAACGTCCGGGTCGTCCAGGCGGATCTTTGTCGCGTCCACTCCTGTCAGGTCTTCAAGCATTCGGATCATGGTCGGATCATCATGACCCAGTATGTCGAGCTTTAGCAGGTTGTGGTCTATGGAATGGTAATCAAAGTGAGTTGTGACGATCCGGGTCGTCTGATCATTTGCCGGATGCTGGACAGGGGTAAAGGAGTAGATCTCTTCCCCGTGGGGCACAACAATGATCCCGCCCGGGTGCTGGCCGGTTGTCCTCTTTACCCCGACACAGCCCGCGGCAAGCCTTCCGATCTCACAGGACCGCTTGTGAAGACCATGTTCTTCAAAATAGTGCATGGTATATCCGTAGGCGGTCTTGTCGGCCAGAGTGCCGACAGTTCCCGCCCGGAATGTCTTGCCTTTGCCAAATATTACCTCTGTGTAGGCGTGCGCCTTGCTCTGGTAGTCTCCGGAGAAATTCAGGTCGATATCCGGCTCCTTGTTTCCCTTAAATCCCAGGAATGTCTCGAAGGGGATATCATGGCCCTCTTTTGAGAGGGGGCTGCCGCATACGGGGCAGACCTTGTCCTCCATATCACAGCCTGACCTTCCGGCAAAGCTTTTGACGTAATCGGAATCAAAATCTACATAGTGGCACTTCTTGCACAGATAGTGGGCCTGGAGAGAATTTACCTCTGTGATCCCTGCCAGGTAAGCGACAAGGGAGGAGCCAACGGAACCTCTCGAGCCGACCAGATAGCCGTCTGCCACGGATTTCCATACCAATTTCTGGGCTATGATATACATAACGGCAAAACCGTTTCCTATGATGGAGCTGAGCTCTTTCTCCATTCTGTCAACGACGATCTGAGGGAGGTCATCCCCATATATCTCATGAGCCCTGTTGTAGCAGATATCGCGGAGGATCTTATCGGAATCCTCTATGACGGGAGGACATTTATCCGGGCGTACGGGTTTTATGGAGTCTATCATATCCGCTATGATATTTGTATTCGTCACTACGACTTCCCTGGCTTTTTCCTCTCCCAGATAGGAAAATTCCTCCAGCATCTCTTCTGTCGTTCTCAGATAGAGGGGCGGCTGCAGATCCGCGTCGGAGAATCCCTTGTTGGACATGATGATCCTCCGGTATATCTCATCCTCCGGGTTGAGGAAGTGGACATCGCATGTCGCGCAGACAGGCTTGTCATACTTTTCTCCAAGGGCGACGATCTTCCTGTTGAGTTCCCGGAGATCCTCGTCGTCTCTGACGTCAGACTTTTCATCTCTCACAAGAAATTCATTGTTCCCGATGGGCTGGATCTCCAGATAATCGTAAAACTGAACGATCCGGCTGATCTCTTCCTCTGACCTGCCCTCTTCCACAGCCCGGAAAAGCTCGCCTGCCTCACAGGCGGAGCCAAGGATGAGGCCCTCGCGGTACTGCATGAGAAGGCTGCGGGGAATCTTTGGGAATCTCTGGAAATAGTCTAAATGGGCGTAGGAAACCAGACGGTAGAGGTTTATCCTTCCTATATCATTTTTCGCCAGAATAATGATATGATTTGCCCTGAGCTTTTTTGCGGTCTCCGGGCTGACCTTGCTGTATTCATTGAGCTGGTCCAGATTGTCTATTCCTTTTTCCCTGAACAGATCGATCAGCTTAATGAACATGGCAGCTGTTGCCTCGGCATCGTTGACGGCCCTGTGGTGGCCGTTCAGCACGCAGCCGAGTGCCTCGGTTACCGTGTCCAGTTTATAATTCTTAAGGCCCGGCAGAAAACTTCTTGCAGCTGCAAGGGTATCTACATGGGTAAAATCATAGTCAAGTCCCATGAGACGGCAGTTATGCCGGATAAAGCCTGTGTCGAAATCAGCATTGTGGGCGACGAGAACTGTCCCCCGGCAGAAATCGATAAATCGGGGGAGGACAATTTCTATCGGCTGGGCATCCTCGACCATGGAATCGTCGATATTGGTCAGCTTCTGGATCCTCAGCGGTATCGGTCTTTGGGGATTTACAAACTCGCTGAAGCGGTCTGTGATCTGCCCATTCTCCACCCTGACGGCGCCTATCTCTATGATCTTATCGGAGGCGGCGGAAAATCCTGTCGTCTCTATATCGAAAACGACATATTTCCCATAGAGGGACTGGCAGGCAGGGTCGTGGACGATCTCTTTTACATCGTCTACCAGATAGCCCTCACAGCCGTATATGACCTTAAAATCCGTGCCCTCCGTGGCATGATTGGCATCCGTAAAGGCCTGAACAACGCCGTGGTCTGTTATGGCTATGGCCTTGTGTCCCCACTTCATGGCGGTCTTCAGGATATCCTTAACATCTGTTATGGCGTCCATATCGCTCATGGATGTATGGCAGTGCAGCTCCACCCGCTTAACGGGGCTTAAGTCCATGCGCTTTTCCCGTGGATCGGCGACTGTCTTTATGCCCTTGACAGAACTGATCATAACGTCGTGTTCGTAGCTGTCCCGGAAGGCTTCGCCCTTCATGCGGATAAATACTCCGTCCTTTAATTTGTCAAGGATATCCGGCATCTGTTCGTTTTTTACAAAAATCTTTGCCTTTATGGAATCTTTAAAATCCGTCACGGCAAAAATAATGATGGTCTTTTCATTTTTTATTGCCCGGGTCTCAAGCTGAAATACCTGTCCGCAGATCACGACATCGCCCAGTTCGTCGTTTATCTCGGATATAGGGGTATCTTCGCCTTCAAAATTTCTTCCGAAAAAGATATCCTTATCAGGAGGGATCCTCTTTTTTGTATAATTCTTCCTGGGCTCCTGATCTTTTCTGGCAGACTCGGCTGCCTGAAACTCCTGCTGGCTCTTCTCTTCTTCCGCCTTTTTTTCATACTGCTCGACGATCCTGGATACCTCAGTCCTGATCTGATCTTCCGCATAATCCGCGTAGGGGCTTTTCTTTGAGGGCAGCCAGACGGGCTCTACAGTAAGGTCTATCCCAAAACGGCCGGAAAAGACCTGGCGGATATAAGCCGTCAGCTTTGGCAGCGCTGCCCTGACGATGCAGTTATCCTCCAGCTCCATGCGCAGGTTCCCATCCTCATCGATAGACATCTCTGCCTTCCGGAATATACCTGCCAGAAGGGTGCTCTTCTCTTCCAGCTCCAGGGCCATGCTGTCGGCATATTCCGTAAAAAGCCTGCCTCTCGTATAGAGGCTGGACAGGTCAAATGTAAGATGGATCTGAACGCTGACCCTGTCTTTAAACATCTGTTTTCTGATCTCGCGCTCAGTCCTTCTGACACTGCCGAAATCAATAAGATGGCTGCTTACGGCATAGATCCGGATGCCCCTGCCCTGCCTGCATCTGGCGACTTTATCACATTCTACATCTTCAAAAATCTCGTACAGGTCATCGGCCAGTACGAGATCGGGAAGAAGCTCAGGAAATTTTTTCAAACAGATCGTTCCTTTCGGATCAATAATGTGAGACGGTTCTCAGCTCCAATGGTCAAGTTCATATTTGAGAGTGGGGATAAATTCTTCCTCAGAGAGTTTTTTCACGACCTGGCCGTGTTTTATCAAAAGGCCGCATCCCACGCCGCCTGCTATTCCCAGGTCAGCCTCTTTTGCCTCGCCGGGCCCGTTGACAACACAGCCCATGACAGCAACCTTTATATTCAGGTCTTTGTAGGTCTGAACCATGTTCTCTACTTCATTTGCCAGCCCGATCAGATCTATCTGGGTGCGCCCGCATGTGGGGCAGGATACAACGTCTATTCCGCCCTCGCGCAGGCCAAGAGTTTTCAGGATAAGCCGGGCAGATTTTATCTCTTCCACCGGGTCTCCGGTCAGGGAGACGCGGATCGTGCTTCCCAGACCCTCATTCAGCATGATGCCCAGGCCGACGGCAGATTTTATATTTCCGGAAAATGGAGTGCCGGACTCCGTGATCCCCACGTGGAGAGGATGATCTGTCTGACCGGCCAGGATCTCATGGGCTTTTACGCACATCATGACATCGGAAGATTTTATACTGATGACAAGGTCCTCAAAGCCCATATCCTCTATCAGATGGACTTTCTCCAGGGCGCTTTCGGCCAGACCCTGAGCAGTCACTCCCTGATATTTTTCTATCAGATCTTTCTCAAGAGACCCGCTGTTTACGCCCACCCGGATGGGGACATGGCAGGAAGCTGCTTTATTGACCACTGCCCTTACATGCTCATTGCTGCCGATATTGCCGGGATTGATGCGGATCTTATCGGCTCCGTTTTCCATGGCCTCCAGGGCCAGCCTGTAGTCAAAATGAATGTCTGCCACAAGAGGAATGTGGATCTGCTCTTTTATCCGGGAAAGCGCCTTAGCAGCCTTTTGGTCAGGAACAGCGACTCTGATGATATCACATCCCGCTTCCTCCAGTCTGAGGATCTGCGAGACAGTAGAGGGCACGTCGTCCGTGCGGGTATTGCACATAGACTGAATGGCGATCGGATAAGAGCCGCCTATAGATCGGCTGCCGATCTTAACGACCCTGGTCTTCGTCCTGTCAAACATGGTATCTACCTCCAAATTAAACTCCCAGCAGTCTGGTTATATCATTAAAACATACCAGGACCATAAAGCCCATGAGAAGCACAAAACCCGCAAAATGCACCATGCCCTCTTTTTCCGGAGGAATCGGTTTCCTGCGGATGGCTTCTATGATGAGAAATACAAGCCTTCCCCCGTCAAGTGCCGGTATGGGGAGCAGGTTCATAACGCCAAGGTTGGCCGACAGAAGCAGGATAAGATTCAGCACGGTAAGAAATGCTGTCCTCGCGCCGTACTTTGCCGCCTCGCTGTAGCTGCTGCCTATGGCTGAGATCATTCCCACCGGTCCGGATATGTCGTCCTTGCCCACCTGGCCGGTCACCAGCATCTCAAGGCTCTTTATGACCATATCTATGTTTGTCTTCACCTCAAAGAAGCTCTGCGAAAGGACTCCGGCAGGACCTGGCTTTATGTTCACACCGCCCTGTATGCCTATCACGTAGGTGCCGTCGTCTGTTTTGACCGGCGTGATGGTCGTCTTGTACTTTTTCCCGTCCCTTTTATAGGTGATCTCTGTCTGTCTGCCCTGGTTGAGCATAATGTGGTATCTGAAATCCATAAAGTTGTGGATAGATGTTTTGTCTGCCTTTACGATCAGATCGCCCGGCTCAAGAGTGCTCTGGGTTGCCGGGTATCCGTCGACGATCTTTGTGACCTGAGCTGATGTATACCCACTCATCCCTATGATGATGGCAGCGCAGATATATGCCATGATAAAGTTAAAGAAAGGCCCCGCAAAAACCACAGCTATCCTTGCCCATACGGATTTTGAGTTAAATGATCCCGGGGTATCCTCGCCGCTGTCCTCGCCCTGCATCATGCAGGCTCCTCCTATAGGAAGCAGTCTTAAGGTGTATTCTGTCTCTCCCCGCCGGATCCCAAAGAGTTTGGGTCCCATCCCTATGGCAAATTCATTCACCGTGATGCCGTTTTTCCTGGCGGCGGTGAAATGTCCGAATTCGTGGAATATGACCAGAATACCGAATATAAGGATCGCAACGATTATGCTCAATCTACCACCTGCTTTCTATCAGTCTGTATGTCCATTCCTCTGCAGCCAGGATATCGTCCAGATCCGGATCGGGGATCAGGGTATGCCTGGACATGCAGTCTTCAATAATATCATAGATCTGGAGAAAAGAGATCCTGCCCTGCATGAACATCCTGACTGCCATCTCATTGGCAGCATTCATCACAGTCGGCAGACTTCCTCCTGCCCTTATGGCCTCATAGGCAAAGGCCGGTCCGCGGAATACAGACAGGTCAGGCTTCTCAAATGTCAGCTGTCCCAGGCTGAATAGATCCAGAACATCCGTGTTAAGTACTTTCCTGTCAGGATAACACAGGGCGTACTGGATGGGCAGCCTCATATCCGGTGTTCCCATCTGCGCGATCACTGCGTGATCTTCAAATTCCACGGCAGAGTGCACGACGCTCTGGGGATGCACCAGGATCTGTATTCTATCCGGCGATACGTCAAAAAGCCATCTGGCCTCTATGACCTCCAGACCCTTGTTGACCATGGTCGCGGAATCTATCGTTACCTTTGGACCCATGTCCCAGTTCGGGTTCCTGAGGGCATCCTCCACTCTCACATTCTCAAGCTGGCTGCGGCTGCAGCCCCGGAAGGCGCCGCCGGAAGCCGTGAGCAGGATCCTGCGGATCCTGTTCCCCTTTTCTCCGTGCAGGGACTGGAAAATTGCCGAGTGCTCGCTGTCGACCGGCAGGATGGAGATCCCTGCTTTTCCTGCCATCTTCATGATCAGATGACCGGCAGTGACCAGGGTCTCCTTATTGGCAAGGGCAATATCCTTGCCTGCCCGGATGGCCTCCATCGTCGGCCGGATCCCGATCATTCCGACGATCGCAGTGACAACGATATCTGCCTGCGGCAGGGTTACCGCCTCTATCAGGCCTTCCATGCCGCTGACGATGCTGACATCAAGATCTCTGACTCTGATCCTCAGTTCCTGTGCTCTATCCTTGTCCCAGACCGCAGCCAGTTTTGGCTGAAATCGGCGGATCTGTTTCTCCAAAAGATCTATATTTCTGCCGGCTGCCAGGGATACGACCCTGAAATCTTCTTCGTGCTGACTGACAACATCTAGGGTCTGGGTCCCGATGGAACCTGTTGAGCCAAGAATGGCTATGTGTTTCATAATAAATAAACCTCTTTGCAAACTGTCATACGTTGAGAGCCTGAATGAACATGGCGAGGATATAGACAGCAGGCCCTGTATATAATATACTGTCAAAACGGTCAAGCACACCGCCGTGGCCGGGGATCAGCCATCCGTAATCCTTTATGCCGGTATCCCTTTTTACAGCGGAAGCCGCCAGATCTCCGATAACGGCCAGAAGTGCGCCGCCTGCTCCTATTATGCAGCAGGATATGGCCGGCAGGGTCAGAGAAGGAAGCTTTGAGCCGAATATGAGACCATAGATAAGGCCGAGCAGAGCAGCTCCGGCTATTCCGCCTATCAGGCCCTCTATGCTCTTTTTGGGGCTGAGTATGGGAGACATCTTATGCTTGCCCAGTTTTCTTCCCGTAAAGTAGGCAAATGTATCATTGCCCCAGGCGCAGATATAGACCAGCGGCACAAGGAAGAGGCCGTCAGACATATTCCTGACATAGTAGATAAATGACATCAGCACCACAATATAGGCAAGGCCCGTGCAGGCACAGAAGATCTGATCTGCCTTATATTTGGGAAATGTGAATACATATACAGCCATGATCAGAAGAACTCCGATGGCGATAGCCATCAATGGCCCGTTTGTCACATGAAAGAGCATGAAAAGTTCAAATACGACAGCGCCGATGTAAGCGGCGGCCGCCGGCAGAGTCTTCTCTATGCCGTTCGCCTTATATAGTTCATACATTCCGATCAGGGAAAGAGCCGCAACATATCCAAAGACAGCATATCCGCCGCCGAGCACACAGACAACGGTAACAGCAAGTATGGCTGCGCCGCCGATCATTCTTGTCTTAAGCATTATTATACACCACCAAATCTTCTATCCCGCTTTGAATAAGCGCGGATAGCATCTAAGAGCACATCCCTGTTGAAATCAGGCCAGAGTACAGGTGTGAAATACAGTTCGGAATATGCGATCTGCCATAAGAGGTAATTGGAGATACGCTGTTCTCCGCTTGTCCGGATCAGAAGATCGGGATCAGGCATCCCAGCTGTATCAAGGTATGATGAGAAAAGTTCGGGAGTGATCTCCTCCGGTTTTGTATGGCCGTCTGCCGCCATCTTTTGCATGGCACGGATCATCTCATCCCGGCTGCCGTAATTCAGAGCAATATTGAACTGAAGTCCCGTATTGCCTGCCGATTCCCGTTCATCTCTTTCAATATCGTCAAGGATCTGCTGGCTGAGCCCCCTCCTGTCACCGATGATCCGGATGCGGATATTCTGCTTCATCATCCGGTCCAGATAGGATACCAGATACTGGTGAAAGAGCCCCATCAGGGTTGTTACCTCATCGGCAGGTCTCTTCCAGTTCTCTGTTGAGAAGGCATAGAGGGTCAGATATTTTATCCCCAGTTCCCAGGCATCATCGCAGATCTGTTCCACAATGGCGGCTCCCTTTTTATGTCCGAAAGTCCTCGGCCTGTGATGCTGTCTGGCCCATCTTCCGTTCCCATCCATGATAATAGCTACGTGCTGCGGTATGTTCAGAAGCTCGCCGTCAATAGTTCTCTCCATAATATTCCCTCAATATCTTTTTTGGATATCCAAAAACTTTCATAAGACAAAGGCGCTGTCACACGCAGTGATCAGCAGAAAGCCTTGCTCTCTCCTGTCAGATGCGTGCGGCAGCCCCTCCTGATATCTTCCGCCTGAACATAAGCGGAAGATCCTAAGATCATATCAGACAGTCATGATCTCCTTTGTCTTAACTTCTACAGCCTTATCGACTTTCTTAATGTACTGGTCTGTAAGCTTCTGAAGGTCTTCCAGGAGCTCATCGTGCTCGTCCTCTGAGATCTCCTTGCTCTTCAGGCTCTTTTTGAAAGCATCATTGCCGTCGCGCCTGATATTTCTGATGGCGACCTTGGCTCCGTCTCCTTTTTTCTTCACATCCTTGGCCAGTTCCTTACGCCTCTCTTCTGTCAGCTCGGGAAATACAAGGCGGATGGTGCTTCCATCGTTGGAAGGCGTGATCCCGATATCAGAGGCAAGGATCGCCTTCTCTATTACCTTGACCATCTTGGGTTCCCACGGCTGGATGACCAGGACTCTTGCCTCGGGCACGGAGACATTGCCGACCTGCTGCAGCGGTGTGGGCGCGCCGTAGTAATCTACCTTGATCCTGTCGAGCAGATGCGGGTTCGCTCTGCCGGCTCTGATGCCCTGATACTCTCTGTCGAGAGCTTCGAGTGTTTTGGTCATCTTTGTCTCATAAACCTTGATCTTTTCGCTGGTCATACAGTTACCCCCTCTTATATGTATACATAGGTTCCGCTGAACTCTCCGTAAAGAGTGTTCACAATACTGTTCTCTTCGTTAAGCCCAAATACGAGCATGGGCATGCGGTTCTCAAGACACATGATCGTCGCTGTAAGATCTACGACCTGCAGTCTCTGATCCAGCACTTCCTGAATGCTGAGTCTGTCATACTTCCTGGCATCAGGAACTGTCTTGGGATCTGCGTCATAGACACCGTCTATTGCCTTGGCAAGCAGAATGGCATCCGCTTCGATCTCAATGGCTCTGAGAGCCGTGCACGTATCTGTCGAAAAATACGGATGGCCTGTGCCGCCGGCAAAAAATACGACCTTGCCTGCCTGCAAATCCGCAAGAACTTCTTCCTTGGAAAAAAGCTTTGTAAAAGCCCCGCACACAAAGGGTGTATAGACACTGGTCTCTATTCCTTTTGTGCGGAAGATCTCAGATACATAGATACAGTTCATGATGGTTCCCAGCATGCCGATCTGGTCGGACCGGGTTCTGTCTATGATCTTGCTGCTCTCTCTTCCTCTCCAGAAGTTGCCTCCGCCGATGACAATGGCAGTCTGTGTGCCCCTTTCTGTGATCTCCTTTACCTGATCGGCAGCTGCCAGGCATGTCGCCTCGTCGAATCCAAAGCCCTTGCCGCCGGATAAGGCTTCGCCGCTCAGTTTAAGAAGGATCCTGTTTAACTTCTCCATATAAACCCTCCGCTTATAGTTCTTGATATGCTATAGCCTATCACAAAAAGGCACTTTTTACCAGAGGCATTATCAGATTACATAATCGCCGTTATTCTCACTCTGCCATTCAACAAGATCCTCAAGCGTATACTTGTCTATGACGCCGCTGATGGCCTTGTCAAGCTCCCTCCAGATCCTGACGGTAACGCAGTCATCCTGCTCCGGGCACTGGTAAGATCCGTCTATGCAGCTGACAGGCGCCAGATCTCCCTCTGTCAGGCGAAGGATCATGCCGACGGTATATTCTCTGGGATACCGGGAAAGATGATAGCCGCCCTGGGGTCCTCTGACGCTGTTAAGGAAGCCCGCCTTTGTAAGGACGGAAACGATCTGTTCCAGATATTTTACGGAGATTTTCTGTCTGGCAGCGATATCCTTTATTCTGACCGGTCCGTTCTGGTCGTGGGTAGCGATATCCAGCATCATTCGGAGTGCGTAGCGTCCTCTTGTTGAAATCTTCATAAAATCATTCCTTTTTTTATATTATCCTCTTATCAGTCTTCGTAGCTGTACTTTTCAGCCTGGGAATTTATCAGTTCCTGATCTTCAAAATAGTTGATCTTCATGGCGCGCTTAACCTCGCTGAGGGTCTGGGCTGCTGTTTCTCTGGCGGTATCGCTGCCCTCCTTGAGAATATCATAGATAGAAGGGATATCTTTCTGCAGCTGCTGGCGGCGCTCCCGGATCGGCGAGAGGACTTCCTGGAGCACGTTGTTGAGGAATTTCTTTATCTTTACGTCGCCAAGACCGCCTCTCCTGTAATGATCCTTCAGTTCGTCCAGGCTCTTGTAATCCGGCATATATTCAGCCAGCAGATCATCGTCGCAGAAGGCGTCAAGATATGTGAATACTGGGTTTCCTTCTACCTTGCCGGGATCCTCGACGCGGATATGGCCGGGATCCGTAAACATGCTCATGACCTTCTGCTTCACTGTCTTGGGATCATCGGCCAGATAGATGCAGTTGCCCAGAGATTTGCTCATCTTGGCCTTGCCGTCCAAGCCGGGCAGTCTCATACATGCCGCGTTGTCCGGAAGCATGATCTTGGGTTCTACAAGAGTCTCGCCATATACAGAGTTAAATTTCCTTACGATCTCCCTTGTCTGCTCTATCATGGGCTCCTGATCCTCCCCTACAGGGACAGTCGTTGCCTTGAAAGCGGTGATGTCTGCCGCCTGGCTGATTGGATAGCAGAAAAATCCTACCGGTATGCTCGCCTCGAAATTTCTCATCTTTATCTCTGACTTGACGGTAGGATTCCGCTGCAGCCTTGATACGGTGACCAGATCCATATAGTAGAATGTAAGCTCAGTAAGCTCAGATATCTGGGACTGGACGAGAAGAACAGATTTCTTGGGGTCGAGTCCGCAGGAAAGATAATCCAGGGCAACTTCTATCACGTTCTGCCTGATCTTTTCGGGGTTGTCCGCGTTGTCCGTAAGAGCCTGTGCATCGGCTATCATAATGAAAATCTTGTCAAATTCTCCTGAGTTCTGCAGCTGCACTCTTCTTCTGAGAGAACCGACATAGTGTCCCACATGCAGTCTGCCGGTGGGTCTGTCTCCTGTCAAAATAATCTTGCTCATGATGAAAATCCTCCGTGTATGAAAGAGTCCGGGCCCGGGCAGCATATCCCGGGCACTCATAATACCTGTTTTCATATAATATAACTCAATAATTATATCATATAAGTAAATGCTGCCGCTATAGCATTTTAAATTTGTAAGAGAAGAAAGAATATGTTATTATCTTTTTTATCGACAGAACCGGTTATTATTAATGATTCAGAAAAAAAGGGAGCAGATTTATGGATACAGTGTCGAATATACTGACGGAAAGCATGCTTGCGGCAAAAGGAAAAGGATTTGCCGAGCTGATAGAGGACATTGTCAGCAGAAATAACGGAGAAGACAAGGGCTTCAACCGTCTTTTGAATATCAGGCTTATATCTGCGTCAAAGATAGAGAATGTTTATTCTGCTGATTACAGCTATAGGGTGTCGGACGATCACCTCAATCCCTACGGCGAGGTACACGGCGGGATCGCCGCCGCCCTCTTTGACACCTGTATCGGCTACACGGCAGCCGGCGCCAGGATGAACCCGGTCACGACGACCGACATGTCAATCTCCTACTACCGTGCCCTTACAGGCCCCACCTTCCGCCTGCATGTGGAGCTTACCCATATCGAGCGCAAGATGGTCAGCGGCCATGCAAAGATATTCAATGACAGAACGGGAGAACTTTGCTGCGCCGCCCTTTCTACCTATATGGTCCTGGCTCCCAATCTTGAGAGAGTAAAAGTCTGATCCATAAAAAAGAGAACCTCCAAGGTGCCGTCTGCCGCATTTTTGACTCCTAGCCCCAGCTAGGTGGGTAATCCGGTGCTCACCTTCTGCCATCCGCCTTTAAAAGCGGCACGACATATCTATGAGTACACAATAGATTTCCCTGTCAAAAAAATGTAGGTTCAAAATTGCGGTGTCTCGTACATCCCAGATAAGTTCTCCACGCTCATTATACATGATAGAAAACTATTTTTCAAGACTGACTGCGGGAGGGTATAGGATGAGTTGCAGGAAGCTGACGGCAAAATTACTAAAATTTTCAGCAATTACAGGTGGGATCTATTTTCTGTCTTCCTTTTCCGGTTTTCACAGAAAAGAGAAGTGGAAAAAGCTCTTGGGCTGGGACTATGCCCATCGCGGCCTTCACGATGAAGAGGCAGGCATACCCGAGAACTCCATGAGAGCTTTCAGGGACGCTGTGCAGGCCGGTTACGGCATAGAGATGGATGTGCGCGTCACGGCAGATAACCGGCTTGTTATCATGCACGACGGGAACCTGAAGCGGATGTGCGGCATAGACAGGAAGGTATCCGACATGACTCTGAAGCAGATGGGGGAGCTGACCCTTGCCGGTACAGATATGCATATTCCCCTCTTTTCCGATGTGCTCAGGATGGTCGGCGGCCGCGTGCCTCTGATCGTCGAGATAAAGGCCGATGATTATGAGCAGTACCGGATCTGCCCTCTTGTGTGGAAGGAACTGAAGGATTACCCCGGCCTGTTCTGTATCGAGTCTTTTAATCCCCTTGCTGTCCAGTGGTTTCTTCTGCACCACCCCCGTGTTGTGCGCGGCCAGCTTTCCTGCGATTTTCTGGCTGAGAAGATCCCCACGGGGCTGCCTATGATGATCGTAGCCAATCTTATGACTAATTTTATGACCCTCCCGGATTTCATCTCCTACAAATATACAGACACCTATATCCCTGCCTACCAGCTCAACAGACATGTGTGGCATGCCATGACTGCCCTGTGGACTGTCCGCAATCTTCCGGCATACCGAAAGTATAAGAACAAGGCGGATCTCATTATTTTTGAAGGTTTCCGGCCCTGACAGCGATATGTAAATATTGTGTGATTGAAATGTAAAAACGATATAAAATATCCAAAAACTGCCTTTCAACATTGACGCTGGCCTTTGCCAATGCTATATTTTAGTTAATAATCAAAGAAAGAGGCAGCTGATATGGATTTATTTACAAAGGAGCATTCCCAAAGCCTTCCTACAGTCAGGATACAAAAAGCCGTGCTGGACAATTTCAAGAGTGTTGAACACGGCGAGCTTTTATTTGACTGCGGAAGGCATTTTATTCCCTATGGGACCACTTCCGATATTCTGGGCATCTACGGGCAGAACGGTTCCGGCAAGACAACATTTATCGAGGTTCTTTACATATTGAAGATGCTCATGATGGGCCGCGGCGTGCCTCCCATCTATGCCGAGTGTATTTCCCAGAACGCGGATCATGCCCGGATGGAATTCACTTTTGATCTTCAGTACCCGGACGGCTGCATTCGAAAGGCCGTCTACTCCTGCTCTCTCAAGGCTGTTCAGAATGAAGAGGGAAGGACCTATCCGGGCCAGGTCGACATGGATTCTTTTGATGTCTACGAGTCCGGGTTCAGGCTGAAGGTATATGACGAATGTCTGAGTCTGGGAGGCGATATAGAAGGGAAGAAGATCAGGCTCTCTCCTGTCATAGATACGGCAGGCGGCCATCCTTTTACTCCCGCCGCAAAAGTAAAGGAACTGGCAGGCACAGATCAGGACAGGATCGTGGAGCTGGAGGTCGGGAAAAGGCTTGCCTCTGAGAGATCAGCTTCCTTCATCTTCTCCCCGGAAACTCTGAGCATTTTCAAGGAAAGCGGTCTCTACTCTCCCTATTTTCAGGTCCTTCTGGAGCTGCGCCATTTCGCAAGTTTCTTTTTCTATGTCATGGATACGAAATCTACGGGTTTTATCCGGCTCAACATGGGTTTTCCTCTCTATACCAGAGCCGGTATCCTCTATCTCATGGTCAATAAGCCCAGCACAGTCAGTCAGGCAGTATACAGGGAACTGCAGGGAATATTCAGCGATATCGATACCGTTATGCAGCAGCTGGTGCCCGGACTTTGCGTCAAGATCCGCTCAATCTCGCCAGCCCTTATGGACAACGGAGCCAGAGGTGAGATCATAGAGATCGTTACAGAGCGAGGCGGGCTTGAACTGCCCATCCGGGATGAATCTGACGGCATCCGCAAGGTGATCTCCGTGTTAAATCTGATCATAGCAGCCTACAATGAAAAATCCGTCACCATAGCCATCGATGAATTTGACGCCGGCATATTCGAATATCTCCTGGGGGAGATCCTGCAGATCTTTGAGGACTCGGGCAAGGGCCAGTTTATCTTTACCTCCCACAACCTGCGCCCTCTTGAGGTCATCAATAAGAATTTTCTTTATTTTACAACGGTAAACCCTCAGAATCGTTATATCAGGCTGAAGAATATCGGTAAGACGAACAACCTGAGAAGCACATATTACCGGGAGATCATCCTGGGGGAGCAGGATGAGACCATCTATGAGCAGACTCAGAAATATAAGATCGTTGACGCCTTAAACCGGGTGGCCAAAGATGCCAGGGAAAGGATGAATAAACGGATGGAGGCCGAAAATGGGAAAAAAGAATAGAAAGAAAAAAATTCTTTTTCTTGTGGAGGGACCCTCGGACAAGAACGCCCTCGAGGTCGTCATCCCAAAGCTTTATGCCTCTGTTGATCCCGATATCAGTGTTGATTTCCCGACGAAAATAGAAGACGGCCGCGAGGGAGGAGACATCACGACCCGCTACGGAATCACGCCGAGCAATATAGAGGGCTGCCTCAACAAGCTTTTTATCGGTCCTTATCTGCAGAACAATTACCTCTATCCCAGAGATATCGCGCAGATCATTCAGATCGTTGACACGGACGGCATCTATATCCCTGATGAGATGATCCATGAGGATACGGCATGCACGGATAAGATCCTGTACAGAGAGGACGGCATCTGGGCTGCCTCGGCAAAAAACGTGATGATCCGCAACCTCAGAAAGATGGGCAACTTAAACCACCTTGTGCGGATGGAAAATATCAAGGTGGGATCCCGCCTGATCCGCTATTCCGTTTTTTATTTCTCCTGCAATCTGGATCACTATCTCCACTCAGATGCGAATCTCTCACCCCAGCTCAAATGTCAGATGGCAAGGGATTTTTCAACACTTTCCTCTGAGAATATGGATCATTTTCTTCAGAAGATTTTGACAGACCCTGATGCCGCTCTTAATATGTCCTACAAGGAGTCCTGGGATTTTATAAAAGAGGGGGGCAACTCCCTGAAAAGGCATACGAATATCAACATTCTCCTGCAGAGGATCCTCACAGGCAGATAATGGCAAAAAAAAGAAAAAGGCCCCTGCTCCTATCGGAGGCAGAGGCCATATTTTTCAGAGGATCCTTACTTTATGCCCAGCCAGGTCTTGACGGTTTTCTCCATATCGGAAACGTCGCACTGTGTCTTATGTCTGATGGGGGCATTCTTCAGTTCTATGACAGCGGGGGGCTCTTCCCTCTGAGAAACCTGGGAGAGCATGTCGATGAGTTCCAGCTCAGAGAAGGAAGATACATCTCCCTTTATGGCAGTCATGACGCTTCTGGCAAATTTGAAAGGACTTGCGGTCGAGGCGATCACTGTCGGAGTCTTATCCCCGGTCTCATTGCGGTACTTTTTATAAACGGCAGCGCCGACAGCTGTATGGGTGTCTATGACATAGCCTGTCTTCTCATACAGGTCGTGGATAGCACCGAGAGTCTCTTCTTCGCTGGCAAATCTTGCGAAGAATTCCGAAAGTCCAGCTCTCATACTGTCTGTGATCGTGTAGGTGCCGTCTTTCTCCAGAGATTTCATGAAGTCTCTTGTCTTGTCAGCGTCAGATCCGCAGATCAGATAGATCAGCCTCTCCAGGTTGCTGGAGACAAGGATGTCCATGGAAGGGGAAGATGTGACAAAAAATTCTCTGTTCCTGTCGTAGGTTCCTGTTCCAAAGAAATCAGTCAGTACGTTGTTCTTGTTGGATGCGCAGATAAACTTCTCTATGGGAAGTCCGATCTGTTTTGCGTAATAGGAGGCAAGGATGTTTCCAAAATTGCCTGTGGGAACCGTAACGTTTATCTTATCTCCGGCCTTTATCTCTCCGTTCTTCACCAGCATAGCGTAGGCAAAAACATAATATACGACCTGGGGGACCAGCCTGCCGATATTTATGGAATTGGCGGATGAGAACTGGAAGCCGTTCTCGTCGAGCTCCTCGCTCAGCTTTCTGTCACCGAACATCTTCTTGACACCGGTCTGGGCGTCATCGAAGTTGCCGTGGATCCCGACAACAAATGTGTTGTCACCCTTCTGGGTCACCATCTGCTTTTCCTGAACAGGGCTGACGCCGTCCTTGGGATAAAATACAATGATCTTTGTCCCCTCTACATCCGCAAATCCGGCCAGCGCGGCCTTGCCCGTATCACCGGATGTTGCTGTCAGGATGACGATCTGATTCTTTACATTGTTCTTTCTCGCTGCTGTCGTGAGCAGATAAGGAAGAATGGAAAGAGCATGGTCCTTGAAAGCAATCGTTCTTCCATGGAAGAGTTCAAGGAAATATGTGTCATCTGCTTTTGTGAGAGCCGCAATGCTGTCAACGTCGAACTTCTCATCATAGGCATGGCTGATGCAGTATCTGAGCTCTTCTTCTGTGAAATCCGTCAGGAAAAGCTTCATAACTTCATAGGCGATCTCCTGATATGTCATCTGTGACAGCTCTTCTATCGTCTTATCCAGTTTCGGAAAGCTGACAGGGACATACAGGCCGCCGTCATCAGCCAGTCCTTTTAATATGGCATAGGATGATGAGACTGTTTCATCGCTGCTGTTTCTGGTGCTCTTATATCTGATATCCATTACAACCTCCTGTTAGTAAAAAAGAAAATCATCTGACTCATGATATCATATCCGGCTCTCCTATTCAATAATATTCCTGACATATTGAATTGCGCCGCTTTTGTGATATAATACCAATGTCGGTTCCGTTAGCTCAGCTGGGAGAGCGTCTGGGTCACAACCAGAAGGTCGACGGTTCGAACCCGCCACGGAGCACAAGATCCTATCAGGCCTGGGTGCGCAAACGCTCAGGCCTTTGTCGTGTCTACACAAAACTTCTCATGCACTTTTTTTGACAGAATACCCTCGGGTATGTTATAATAATTTCAGAAAATAGCCTCAATTTAGAGGACGGAGGTGGCTTTATGAGTGATACGAGAAATGTTATTGTAACAATAGGACGTGAGTACGGAAGCGGCGGCCGTGAGATTGGTGAAAAGCTGGCGCAGAGGCTGGGTATTAATTTTTACGACAGGAACCTGATAGAACTTGCGGCAAAGCGCAGCGGCCTTGATGCATCATCTGTAGCCCATTCCGATGAGAAAGCGCCCGGACTCTTTGTATCAGGCTACACGCCGACTGTATCCGATCAGCTCTTTTTCGCTCAGAGCGATCTGATCCGGTCCCTGGCAGATAACGAATCTTTTGTCATTGTCGGCAGGTGTGCGAATTCTGTCCTTGACGGTTACTGTGATACTTTTGATGTCTATATCTATGCTCCCCTCGAGGACAGGATAGAGAGGGTCAAGGAACGCTACCGTCTCGATTCAGCTGAGAAGGCCAGGAAAGAGATCGCCCGTGTAGACAAGATCAGGAAGACATACTACCAGTATTATACAGAATACCGCTGGGGCAGCAAGGAGGGCTTTGACATGCTTTTGAACAGCAGCCTTCTTGGCATAGACGGCACGGTAGATGTACTGGAGTCTGTCGTGAGAAAGAATTTTGACATAAAGTAAAAGAGAGATTGGCCGATATTTATTAACAGACGACAGATCGCCGCCACTCATATAAGGGTGGCGGCGATCTTTTTATCTTACGGTCCTATCCGATCAGTAGATCATGAAGATCAGGCGGATGGACATGATGATAAAGCAGGCGCTGCACAGGGCCGCGAAGGCAAGCCTCTTCTTATTCTTCCCGCTAAATAAGGCTGCTCCATCTACGCCGAGTCTCTTCTCCCTGATGTAGACAAGGATATGCGGAAACTCGAAGAAGACAAATACCAGGCAGGCGGTAAGGGAAGCCAGCCATGCGATCAGCACGGCAATGCCCTCTATATTCCACTTTACGGCATTGGATCCGACGGAAATGATGCTGTTGTATGAGGTACAGGATACATTCTGTCCGTCAGAGGAAGCATTCTCAAATGATGTGTTGCCGGTAAAGGAAGCCTTGAAATACCTGGGATATTTCAGAGAATACTGGATGCCTCCGGATACCTTTGACCCCTTGAGAAAACTGGAAAAGTTTATGGTATCTGTCAGCCTGATGTACTTTTTAAAGGGCTGATGAGGCTGCTGAGCTCCGCCTGTCATCAGAGAACAATCCGGCTGTCCGCTTCCTTCCCCTGTCTGGGTCTGATCCTTTTCCTGAAGGACCAGCCGGGTCATGTCTGTGAGCTGGCTGGCAGAGGCGGCGTTCATTTTTACCAGATATTCCGCCGAACCGGATGTCTTTTTTGCGTCGACACTGATCTGTCCTTTATATTTTTCTGCTGCCTTTTTCAGACCTGCATATATACCGTCTCCTATCAGCTTATCCGCGTCTGATGTAAGCTTAAAACTGATCTGACGGTCAATGCTGATATCATTGTGGAAATAGGTGGACACGTCGATAGATTCTATATCGACCGTATAACCCAGGACAAGCTTAACAATATCGGGCGATGAAAATGTCATGCTGACAGAACTTTTGCTGCTGCTGTAGGAAGGCTCATAGCTTTTCAGCCAGCCGTACTCCCCCTTGCAGCTTTGGACGGAATGGTCGGATGGTACATTGAGGACAAATGTAAAGTCCGTATCTTTATCCGTAAAGTCGAGGAAATAGCTCCCGTCAAAATAGAGCTCATAGGTATCTGTGACTGCGTGGGAATCGTTATTCCCCTCTGACTGCAGGCGAAAGACTGTATCGTTGCTGCCAAGAGCCCGGTTCATAGCCTGGACAAATGTTTCCGGACCGGTGCTCGTAAATTTCATCCGGTATATGCGCTCTCCGGAATCCGTGTCAGAATGGGCGATGCTTCCTCCGCTGGGTACCTTGTCCTTCATCAGCTTGTCAAGCTTGTCTCCCAGATCCTTCACGGTCTTGCTGCCGGCTGTGTAGCGGATGGCCGTATCAATGGATCCGTCGCTCTCCATAGCGGATTCTATATGGATCCCCTTGAAGGCATGGGACTCGAGATCAGAGGCCTGGATCTTATCTTCTCCGCCCAGATCTATCTTGGCCCCGGCAAGGACAAGGGAAGTACTTCCGGACCTTAATATGCCGTCTGCCTTCTTTGCGGCAGCCGGGTACTCTTCCTTTACTGCGTCTTCCAGCCAGTAAAGAAGGTCAAGAGATGTAAAATTCTCTCGAATTGTATAGCCCTTCTTTATCAGGCTCCGGGAGTAAGAAAATGTCACAGAGGGTTTTACCGCGTCCTCTGACTTATTCCCGCTGCAGATGGCTGTCAGCTTTTCCTGATAGTCTTTTACAGAGCCGAAATCTATGCTCATCTCTATGTGGGCGCCGCCCAGATTGTTCTCAGATGTCTTGCAGTAGATCTGACCGGGTGCATACTTCTTCGCAAGAGCGCGGATATTCTCCAGTTTTCCTCCGAAAGCCTTCCTGTAGATGACCGCAGGGATATCGGCGCTCATCACTCTGCTGCCGTCAAAAGACTTGTCAGCCGTCATGACCGTATCAACAGTTACGCTGTTGAAGTCTGTGGAACAGCCGGCAATAAAGAGCAGGATAAGAGCCGATGTTAGCAGAACAAATGTCCTGATGATCTTCTTCATTCGATATCAATCTCCTGACAAAATCAATCCGTTATACCGGGTCTTCTTGTTTTTACATCTCACCGTCAAGGACATCCTTGTTCCTGATCAGATAATCGCAAAGCGAGATAATGGTCAGAGCCAGGGACAGATAGATAAGGATCTGTTCGAGCACAAAGATGCCGGTTCCCGGTAAATGCGGGATCATTATGATGATGGTTACCATGGTCACGGCAGTTTTCATCTTCCCCCAGATGCCTGCCGCTATGACTTTTCCCTTCTCAGCCGCGATAAGACGGAATCCGCTGATGATAAATTCTCTTGCGATGATGATCAGTACGATCCAGGTCGGTATCCGTCCCAGCGGGATGAAACAGATCAGAGCCGAGCAGACAAGGAGCTTATCGGCAAGCGGATCCATAAATTTCCCGAAGTCGGTGATCAGATTGTACTTTCTTGCTATCTTGCCGTCAAGCATATCGGTCAGACTGGCTGCTATAAAGATGATAAGGGCAACGATATTGGACCATGTCCCAAAATGCTCTGACATGAGCATAAAAAATACGAAAAAGGGAACCATGATGACCCTCAGCGTCGTCAGTTTATTTGGCAGATTCATTCTCTGTTAACACTCCTTCCCCACCCGGGTATATGTCCCGGAAACAGAAAACTAATATTCTAATCATACCATATCTGTTCCTTGATAAAAAGGCATTTTCAAAAAAAGAAAGCCCCGGTCCTGCCAGCTGGCAGGGCCGGAACCCTGATGGAAAATATTATGGATCCATCCTTACGGCATATATTAATCTGTGATAGTCTTAAGCCAATCTGCAGACGGCTGCAGATAACCGAGGGACTCACTGCCATATTTTTCGTGAAGATAGCGCATGGCAGTTCTCTTCTTCCCGGAAGAGGCAGATTTTATCTTGTCAAGGGCCGTGTCCGGAACCTCCTTAAACTCCAGGACTCCCTTTGCCTTAGCAAGCTCGATCAGATCCTGCCCGAGCTTTGTGCGGACTATGACCTGATTCCAGCCCTTATCCACATCCCATCCGTCTTTGCTTCTTGCTCCGCCGACAGAGAGATCTGAAAATTCGCATGTCATGTCAGCGCAGTAATGGCAGGCATTTCTTACAAGGGGAGTCACCTCATCCAGGTTTACAGAAACGGTCTTCTCCCCTGCCCGGATCTCGTAGGAATGGTATTTGCTTGGCGGAATATCGGCGTGAGTTACACTGCCTGCATCCGCGTACTTTTCCGTGAGAGAGCGAATCCCGTCCCAATCAAGACCCCAGCCGCAGAAAAGTCCCAGGATCAGACCGATGTTTCCTGCATGGTTGTCATTATCCGGCAAGGGATCATATCTCATCTTATAGAGGGCAAGCGTTTTGCAGGGTGTGCCGACAACGCCGATCTTATGGCAGCGGTCATCTGCCAGGGCCCGGTTCAGCTGAGCCAGAGCCGGCGCAATCTGGAAACTGCTTCCGGAACACTGGCGGACTTTATCGGGATCTGTAACGAGGACACCTTCAGGATCCAGTGTATTCTTTGACTTTGTAAGGACTGCCGAGTCTATGAGGCCTTCCCTCAAAGCCAGCTCCATGAGAGCTGTGACTGTTCCGCCGTGCTGAGAGCCGGCCCGGATATCGGGATCGGCTGCCCTTGTCAGGAGGAGGCTGCGGAAGGGACCAATCTCCGGTATGATATTCTCACCCGGAAATGCCTTCTCCATCAGGGCCTTCAGGTCTACCGGCATTCTGGGGCAGAAGCGCTGACATCTGCCGTCCTGTCTCTGACACTCAAAATATGTGATCGTTCTCCCCTTTACGCAGTCCCAGTAGGGGCACAGGCCCTGACAGGCGCCGCATGTCGTGCAAAGACCTTCCTGGAGAACCGTAGAATCAAGCGCGAATGTACTGATCATTTATACTCCCCCCCTCTCAGACCATGATCTGCGGTATACCGAATACTGTTACGTCTACACTGTCTTCCCAGTCAGGGACATAATCACAAAGGCAGCTTCGCGTTCCGCAGAGATGATCTTTTATTATATAATAATAACCGGGTTTCTGGGGGAGGACAAAATCATTCTTTATCATGAGCGGTGTGAGATCCTCAAATCTGATATCGGAAGGAAGATCCAGGTCCAGGCTTTTATCATTCTCCTGGCAGCTGAAATGAACTTTTATCATTCTCGGAGTCATATCAGTCATCCTCCTTTCCATCCATCGCCTTGCAGCCCATGTCAAATACTTTCTCATTCATGGCCAGCACATCTCCCTTAAAGCGCTGGCGCAGGACATCTATCAGCTCCTGACTGCTTAAGGGGGCGCCTTCCAGCCGGCTGAATGCTCCCAGGAGGGCAATGTTGGCTGTTCTGGGGTCTCCGCAGGACAGAGCGATATCCGCCGCGGGTACTTCCACTGCCTGGGCGCTTAAGGATCTTATCTCCTCTTTCATCTTCATGAGATCCGGATAGACCTGGCGGCCGGCGAGAACTCCCTGAGGATAGACGGGCCTGGGATCATAGATGATCCGTGTCTTTTTTGAGGCGTATTTTCTTGCGAGCCTCAGGGTTTCCAGGGGCTCAAAGCCTATGATAAAATGCGCTTCGCCATAGGGAATGAGTACGCCCATATCGTATGTCTCGGACACACGGACATGGCTCATGACAGATCCGCCCCTCTGTGCCGCTCCATATGTCTCTCCTACCGCAACTTTATAGCCAAGATCGTTCATCGTGCTGGATACAAGCTCGGACGCAAGGACATTGCCCTGGCCGCCTATGCCGCAGATCACGATATTAAGGGGATTGTATTCAAGCCTGCTCATTCTCGTCACCGCCTTCCACCTGGATCGCCCCTGCAGGGCAGAGATCCGCGCAGACTCCGCAGCCTACGCAGCTTACAGGGTCGATAACAGCCTTATTGTTCTTATAATCCCAGCTGTTTCCGGGGCAGCCCCAGACTCTGGCACAGAATCTGTCGCAGCCGCAGCCGTCTCCTATGCACTTTGTCTGATCAACATAGACCCGCCTTTTGGCCCTGTGCCTCTTGCTCATGAGAGTTGCACAGGCCTGTTTCATGATGAGGACCCTCAGGCCCTTCTGAGAGAGCAGATCTTCCAGGATCTTCAGCGTCCCTTCTGTGTCAAAGGGATCTGCCTCTGTCACCTGGCAGCCCATGGATTCGCAGATAGCCCGGATGGACATGGGCTCTACCTTATGCCCCAGGGCAGTGATGCCGGTGCCGGGATGAGGCTGAAATCCTGTCATGGCCGTGGCTGAGTTGTCCAGGACCATAAAGAGCATGTTTGAATGATAATAGCTGGCGTTGACCAGGCCGGGCAACGCGGCGTGGAAGAATGTCGAATCCCCGCACATGGTCACGACAGGCTGATCCATACCGAAGCGGTGGAGCTGTCCGAGACCCTCGGCAAGGTTTATGCCTGATCCCATGCAGTTGCATGCCTGGTAGGCATAATGGCCGGCTTCCTGCCCGCTCATGATATAGCAGCCGATATCGCCGATCACAACACCGGGTTTTGTGCAGCTGCGTTTTAAGGCCTTCTTCAGCAGATAGAATGTTGCTCTGTGGGGACATCCCGCACAGAAGTTCAACTCTCTTTCAAGAAGAGGAGCCTCTTGTTCCTCCTCTTTCTCCGGAAGAGGCCTGCCGATTAGATTGCTGACTGCAGACATGAGATAATCAGGCATGAGTTCGCCTACCCTGGGAAGGGCTCCGTCTCCTCTGCCAGTAAACTTTATGGTCAGCTGATTTTTCCCTGCTATGGCCTGCAGATTGCGCTCCAGGAAAGGATCTACTTCCTCTGCGACCAGGACTTCCTTTGCATTCCTAAGATATTTCAGAATGGTCTTCTCCGGCAGAGGCCATATGCTGGCAAGTGTGAGCAGACCGACCTGATCCTGGACATTCAGTCTTCTCAGAGCTTCTCTTGCATATAAGACCCCCGTCCCGGCAGCTGCAATGAGCTTATCTGCCTTCTCAGGCCCTTCATAGCTGTTGTAGGAACAGACTTCAAATGCCTCCCTGAAATCTTCAAGAGTTTTCAGCATGGGAATGTGACGGTAGCTTACGCATGTCAGTCTCTCCCACTCACTGACTGTCTCCAGCTGATGAGGTTTCTGGGGAAGAGGCCCAAGGACTACATTCCCTCTTCCGTGACATATCCTTGTTGTCAGCCGGATGATGACGATCTGTCTGAGTTTCTCTGAGAGCTCGAAAGCATAAGGGACAAGATCCTTTGCCTCCTGGGCACAGGTCGGCTCCAGCATGGGAAGATCCGCCGACTCAGCCATAAATCTGGAGTCAAATTCATTTGTACTGGAATGCGCGCTGGGGTCGTCGCTTGTCACAATGACCATGCCGCCTTTCACCCCGTGCTGGGCGCCGCAATGGAGAGCGTCCGCGCAGCAAAGAAGTCCGTTCTGCTTAACGATACAGATGGACCTGGCGTTAGCCAGGCTTGTACCGATACAGGCCTCCATCGCGCAGACCTCATTGGCAGCCCACTGAGCATAAAAACCCCGTTCCTCGGCTATCTTGCCCAGCATATCCAAAATCTGTGAAGAAGGAGAACCCGGGTAGGAAGCCGCGAAATTAATGCCTGCTTCCACGGCACCGCGGACGATTGCCTCATTCCCCTGCATGAGACATACTTTACCCGGTGCATCTATCGTTGTTGTCCATTCCATATTCTGCTCACACCACCTTTACTGGAAATTATAACCAAACTAATTATGTGCGGCGGAAACAATATCCGTCATTTTCTATGTCAATTTCTATTTTATCACAATAAAAATTGTTTACAATAAACATAAGGCCAAAAGATAGAGAATCCGCGAAATACTCTGAAAATAAAAAAGCCGCTGCATTGCAATGAATACAGCGGCTCCTTAAAGCCTCTATTCCGGCCACTCGACTTGGCCGACCAGATCATATCCTCTGGAGTCAAATATCCTGACCGGTACGATATCCCCTGATATCAATTGTCCGGTGTATTCTATGAATACGTTCCCGTCGACTCCCGGGGCGTCCATGTATGTTCTGCCCACATAGACGCCTTCCTCGGGCAGACGGCCTTCTATCATGACCTGCAAAAGCTGTCCGCTCATATCCTGGGCTCTGGCAAAGGCGATGCCCTGCTGGATCTCCATCAGTTCATCTCTTCTGGCGTCTTTGACTGTTTCTTCTATCTGATCCGGCATGAGAGCCGCGGCCGTTCCGTCTTCCTGGGAATAAGAGAAGACGCCCAGTCTCTCAAATTTCATCTTTTTAATAAAATCCTTGAGCTCTTCATGATCTTCCCATGTCTCACCGGGGAAACCGCTGATGAGACTGGTCCGGATCGCGGCGTCAGGCATATATCTTCTGATTTTCTCAACGACTGCTTCTATATCTGACCGGCTTGTCCTTCTGCCCATTCTTTTCAGGATGGAATCGCTGGCGTGCTGGATGGGAAGATCCAGGTAATGACAGACCTTGGGCAGAGACTTCATAGTCTCAAGAAGTTCATCCGTGATTTCTTCCGGGTAACAGTAGAGGACCCGGATCCATGATATGCCTTCTATCTCGCTCAGTTTTCTCAGAAGCTGGGGCAGCATCTTCTTCCCATACAGGTCTGTGCCGTAGAGAGTCGTCTCCTGGGCGACAAGATTTATCTCACGGACTCCCTGGTCAGCGAGAAATTGGGCCTGGCGCAGCAGATAATCCATGGGGTAGCTCCTGTAATGGCCGCGGAGCCTGGGAATGATGCAGTAGATGCAGTTCTTATCACAGCCGTCGGCTATCTTAAGAAAATCCGAGAAGCCGCCGGCTGTAAGGACTCTTCCTGTCTCAGGTTCGGGGAGTTCATTAATATCGTCAAAGCGCGATACTTTGTGTCCGCCAAGAGCCTGCTCTACGACCTCGGCTATATGTTCAAAGCTTGATGTTCCGATGACAGCATCTACCTCAGGCATCTCTCGGAGGATATCTTCCTTGTATCTCTGGGCCAGACAGCCGGCGGCGATCAGGACTTTGCATTTTCCGCTTTCCTTGAGCTGTCCCATCTCCAGGATAGCCTCTATGGACTCTTCCTGGGCAGGGCCTATGAAACAGCAGGTATTTACAACGATAACATCTGCGTCATCCTCACTGTTTACAAGGTTAAAGCCGTAATCGCGCAGTTTTCCCAGCATCATCTGGGAATCCACCAGGTTTTTATCGCATCCGAGAGAAACAAAAAATATATTTTCCATATCCTACTTTCTGCCCTTCTGCATGAGAAGAGCATCGACACAGTTGACGAGAAGCATCACGACAGTCATGGGGCCGACGCCGCCGGGAACCGGTGTGATGGCAGAAACCTTATCCATTACATCTTCCGTATCGACATCACCGCAAAATGTCTTTGGAGCAAGTTTGTGGATCCCTACGTCTATGACGACAGCTCCGTCCTTCACATATTCATGGTTGAAGAAATGGGGCTTTCCCACAGCTGCCACAAGGATATCTGCCCTTTTGCAGACTTCCTTGAGATCTCTTGTGTGGGAGTGGCATGTGGTTACAGTAGCGTTCTCCCGAAGGAGCAGGATAGACATGGGTTTGCCCACGATATTGCTGCGGCCTGCGACAACGCATTCCTTTCCGTCTATCTCTATATTGCTCCTTTTCAGAAGCTGGATGATGCCGGCGGGTGTGCATGAGACAAAGCCCGGCTCACCCGTGACAAGAGCTCCGACATTCATAGGGTGGAATCCGTCCACATCCTTCATGGGATCGATAGCGCTTATGATATGCTTCTCATTTATCTGAGCGGGAAGGGGAAGCTGGACCAGGATGCCGTTGACATCCGGGTCAGCGTTCAGCTTTCCGATGAGCTGCAGAAGTTCCTCCTCGCTTGTCGTATCCGGGATCTCATAGGACCGGGATTCTATGCCGACATAGGCGCAGGCCTTCTTTTTGTTTTTTACATAAAGAGCTGAAGCGGGGTCATCCCCCACCCTGACGACCGCCAGGGTGGGAACGAGTCCCTCTTCTTTCAGTTCTGCTATCTTGACCTTCAGTTCATCCTTTATCTGTCCTGATATCTTTTTTCCGTCAATGAGAAATGCCATATTTACCTCCGTCTATCAGAACAGGCCTGTGATCTTGCCCTCAGCATTGACATCTATGCCTTCTGCTGCCGGTTTCTTGGGCAGACCGGGCATGGTCATGATAGAGCCGTTGATCGCAACAACAAAACCGGCGCCTGCTGATACGTATACTTCGCGGACATTTACGGTAAATCCGGTCGGACGGCCGAGCTTCTTAGGGTCATCGGAGAGAGAATACTGGGTCTTTGCCATGCAGACGGGCATCTTGCCAAAGCCCATGTCCGTGATCTTCTTCAGAGCCTTCTCAGCTGCCGGTGAATAGGTAACGCCGTCTGCGCCGTATATCTCCTTCGCAATGGTCTCTATCTTCTCCTTAAGGGTAAGATCATCGCCATAGAGGGGCTTAAAGCTGCTCTTCTTGTTCTCGAGCGTATAGAGGATCTTATCAGCAAGCTCTATGCCGCCTTCTCCGCCCTTCTCCCATACTTCGGAAAGGGCGAATTCGCAGTTCCTGTCTTCACAGAACTTTCTCACATAGGCGATCTCCTGCTCCGTATCCGTGATGAAAGCATTGAGAGTAACGATAACAGGCACCTGATATTTCTGGAGATTCTCGATGTGCTTCTCCAGGTTTACGATCCCTGCCTTGAGAGCCTCCATGTTCTCCTCAGATAGCTTATCCTTGGGCACACCGCCGTTGTACTTGAGAGCCCTTACAGTAGCCACAAGAACTACAGCATCCGGATGAAGGCCTGCCATCCTGCACTTGATATCAAAGAACTTCTCCGCTCCGAGATCGGCACCGAAACCTGCCTCCGTTACAACGTAATCAGCAAGCTTTAATGCCATCTTTGTAGCCCTCACGCTGTTGCAGCCGTGAGCGATGTTGGCGAAAGGACCGCCGTGAACGATAGCCGGTGTGTGTTCCAGAGTCTGAATGAGATTCGGCTTTATGGCATCCTTGAGAAGGGCTGCCATAGCCCCTACTGCCTTGAGGTCCGCAGCGGTAACAGGGTCTCCGGATCTGTTGTAGGCCACGATGATCCTGCCAAGTCTTGCCTTGAGATCTTCCATATCATCTGCCAGACAGAGGATCGCCATGATCTCGGAAGCAACCGTGATGACGAAATGATCTTCGCGGACAAAGCCGTCCATTTTGCTGCCCAGGCCGACAACGATATTCCTGAGGGCTCTGTCGTTCATGTCTTCACATCTTTTCCAGATGATCTGCCTTGTATCGATGTCAAGGGCATTGCCCTGCTGAATATGATTGTCCAGCATAGCTGCCAGCAGGTTATTTGCAGAAGTGATCGCGTGGAAATCTCCTGTAAAATGCAGGTTGAGGTCTTCCATGGGAACGACCTGGGCATAGCCGCCGCCGGCAGCTCCACCCTTTATGCCGAAGCAGGGTCCAAGGGAAGGCTCACGAAGAGCGATGACTGCTTTTTTACCCAGACGGCCGAAGGCCTCGCCCAGACCGACAGTTGTCGTAGTTTTGCCCTCACCGGCAGGTGTCGGGTTAACGGCTGTTACCAGGATGAGCTTGCCATCCTTCCTGTCTGAAAGACTGCGGATGTATTCTTCTGTGAACTTTGCCTTATACTTTCCATAAAGCTCCAGATCATCCTCGCTTACATCCAGCCTTGCAGCCACGTCTCTGATGTGCTCCATCTTTGTTTCCTGAGCGATTTCAATGTCTGTTTTTACCATAAATTACCTCCTGATGAATATAGTTGCCGCCAGATCTCACTTGTGATCTGCCAGATACTGCTCAAATTCTTCCTTTGACATAAGGATCTGTCTGGGCTTCGTGCCCAGTTCAGGTCCGACAACGCCGGCATCCGCCAGCTGATCCATGATCCTTGCCGCCCTGTTGAAGCCTATCTTAAAGACGCGCTGCAGCATGCCGATGGAAGCTTTTTCCTTTTCTATGATAAATCTGCCTGCGTCTTCAAAATAAAGATCATGTTCGTTGTCATTGCCTGAGACGCCAGTCAGAACAAGATCGGCGCTCTTTTGTTCTATATTCTGTGTAATGCTTTCATCGTAGCCTATGGGTTCAGCATACTGTTCCTTTACAAAATCTGTTACCTTTTTTATCTCACTCTCTGAGACAAAGGCTCCCTGGACTCTGAGGGGCTTAGAACCCTGGGGCGCAAAAAGCATATCCCCGTTGCCCAGAAGTTTCTCTGCTCCGTTCGTGTCTATGATCGTTCTGGAATCGACTCCGGATGACACGGCAAAGGCAATCCTGGAAGGAACATTTGCCTTTATCAGTCCGGTTATTACATTGACAGAGGGCCTCTGAGTCGCGATGACAAGGTGAATGCCTGCGGCTCTTGCCAGCTGGCAGAGTCTGACAATGGAGCTTTCCACCTCGGACTGAGCGACCATCATAAGATCCGCGAGCTCGTCTATGATCACCAGGATCCGCGGCATATACTGAAATTCCTCTGTGTCCAGGCCCTGAGCCTGAATATTCTTAACCTTTGCGTTATAACCCTTTATATCCTTTACTCCGGCCTGAGAGAAGCTGTGGTAGCGCTCCATCATTGTCTGAACGACCCAGTTCAAAGCGCCGGCCGCCTTCTTGGGATCTGTGACGACCGGTATCAGAAGATGGGGAAGACCGTTGTACATAGTCAGTTCGACTACCTTGGGGTCTATCATGATCATCCTGACCTCAGAAGGATCCGCCCGATAGAGTATGCTCATGATGATCGTGTTGATGCAGACAGATTTGCCGGAGCCTGTTGCACCCGCAATAAGCAGATGAGGCATCTTGTCGATATTGGCCATGACAACCTGGCCGCCGATATCCTTTCCGACAGCAAACGCGACCTTAGACTTCATGCTCTTAGCTTCCGGGCTTGCGAGCAGATCTCTCAGACAGACCATCTCTTTTTTGCTGTTGGGGACTTCTATTCCCACGGCTGCCTTGCCTGGGATCGGGGCTTCTATACGGATATCCGTTACGGCAAGATTCAGTTTGATATCATCCGCAAGACTGACGATCTTGCTGACCTTGACACCGGTATCAGGCTGTACTTCATATCTTGTGACGGCAGGTCCGCAGCTGACATCCACGACAGAGGCTCCCACGCCAAAGCTGTCAAATGTCTCCTGAAGCTTTGCCGCTGTCTGTCTCAGACTGTCTGTCTCTACTGATGACTGTCCGCCAGAACTCTCAAGAAGATCAAGGGGAGGGAATATATATTTTTTCTCCTGGCTGTCCTCCTGACCGGCAGGAGCCTTCGCGTCTGCCGGATCCGGGGAAGCTGTTTCTGAAGGAGCCTGCTGAGACTGCTGATCTTTGCCTGCGGCCTGAACTCCCTGTGCAGCCTTTACCGTAGGGGTAAACCTGTACTTTTCCTTCTCTGCCTTCTCCATACTTCTGGATACGACCGCGTCAATATCCGCCGCAGTTTGTGCATTCTCCTCCTCAACGCTGGTCTTCACAGATCTCTCCAGCTGGGAATCATGCATCCTGCCGCCCCTGAGGAACTCAGGCACATGGAGATTCTCTGAAGAAGGCTCCCTCTGTCTGAGGGTTATGGAAGGAGAGGGCCTTTTAGGCGCAGGCTTTATAAGCTTATCCGCAGACGCGGCGGGCTGCTTCCTCTCCCTGTCAGGAGCAGCATGGTCAGCAGACACTGCCTGCACGGCAGGCACTTTCTCCTTCGGCTCATCGCCGCCTTCTTCCTCTTCATCCATAAACTCCTCTTCGTCTATAGAATCATCTGCACCCCTGCTGAATATGCCAAGAGAAAATCTTCCCGCGTTTTTTTTCGGTCTGGAGGAAGCTGCCGGCTCTGCTTCTTCATCGATATCATCATCCTCAGAAAAGCTGTCGCCCGCGTCAATATCCTCCTGAGCCTCTTCTTCCTCATACAGCAGGCGCTCTTCCATTCGGGCCTGCCTCTCCTGCCGGGCCTCCTCAAGGTGTCCGGACAGGTTTTCCATGCCTGTCCTGATGCCATACCAGATCCTGGCAAATATTCTCTTCCCGGTTACAAGGACGCCGAAGATCATAAGAGCACATACGAATATGAGAACAGCTCCAACCCGGCCAAAGGCCTTATAAAGAGGATATGCCGGAATATAGCCCAGAAGCCCTCCTCCGGACCGCGATGATGCGCTTATCCTGTATCCCTGCAAAATATTCCCCGCGGGATCGCCCGGAAGAGTGTCTACACAGATCAGGGCACATAGGGACCATATAAAGAAAAATGCTGCGATCAGTTTTATTCTTGCCAGCCGGCTTCCTCTGTTTGAAAGGCAGAAGGCAGTTCCCAGGAACAGCAAAAAAGGGAAAGCATAGGCCAGACTTCCAAATATACCAAAGAGGAAGGAAGCCGCCAGGTCCCCCGCCCTGCCTCCCAGACCAAAAACTCCCAGAAGGAGCAGGGCCGAGACAGCCAATACGGCTATCAGGATAATATCCTCTTTCACAGGTTCCGCATATGTATCTTCATAAGCTGTCCGGCGGCGGGCAGCTGTCTTCTTCGCGGAAGATTTTCCGGCAGGCCTTTTTGACTGAGCCTTTCTGACCGGTCTGCCTGCCTGAGACCCCCTGCCGGACTTCGTCCGGATGGATGAAGATCCCGATCTGCTGGTACTTCTTCTGTTTCTGGCAGTATTCGCCGCCATCCTATCACTCCCGTCTATATGATATGAGGCTGACACATATGCCAGCCTCACTTTCCCTGTTAATATAGCTGCAGGCGGATACACGCAGGATATTCCGTTCACAAAAACCGCCTGTCTCATCCGTCCTCTTATCCTGCGATAAAATAAGCGATAATAGCGATGATGCCGATGATCGCACAATAGTAGGCAAAATAGCTGAACTTCTTTGACTGCACGAAGTAAAGCATAGCCTTTATACTGATATAGCCGACGATCCCGGCAACGATCATCCCGACAAAACAATTGCCCACAACAGCGCCTGTTATCACATCGCTGCCTATATGTCTCAGTTCAAAGAGGTTTGCTCCTATGATAGCCGGCAAAGAGGCAAGGAAAGAGTACTTTACCGCAAATGTTCTGTCAAAGCCGAGCATAAGACAAGCTGTTATGGTTGAACCGGATCTTGAAATTCCGGGCAGAACAGCGATGCCCTGGGCAACGCCTACGATTGCTGCATCTTTGTATGTCGTCCTCCTGACCTTCTTTTTCCCCGGGCGTGCAGAATCAGATATCAGCAGGATGATAGCTGTTATGACCAGGCATACGCCGGGGATCAGAAGATTGGACTGAGCCATCTTCACTACAGGATAAACGATCAGAGCGATCACAGCTGTGGGAATACTTGTAATGATAATAAGGACCACGAACTTCTTGTAGGCTGTGTCCACAAGATCGATATAATGTTTGTCTGCCTGTCCCCTGCTGGTGAAAAATATACTGATATTTGTAAAAAGATCTCTGATCATCTCGACAAAAGCCTTGACAAGATTACTGAAATTCTTCCAGAACACGATGCATACCGCAATCAGTGTGCCCAGATGCAGCATGGCATCAAAGAGAACACCTACATCGGCGTCCATGTGAAATAAGTTCTGGAGCAAAGCCAGATGACCGGAGCTGCTCACCGGCAGAAACTCAGTGGCACCCTGCAGGATACCAAGTAAAATCGACTGCAGCAGACTCATCGCAATTCCTCCACTAATACAAAAATCCAGCGGCTTCAGAAGACTTTCGGCCGCCGTGCTCATACTTGATTTTACACCATTTCATATGCATAGACAAGTGTAAATTTCCTGCGGCATAAGCAAACTCTATTGAATATTTATCCTTTCAGACTCGTCTTCAGAGCTCTCGCCTTCCGCGGAAGTCTCAGCCTCAGCGCTCTGGCTGCCTCCCCTGCCGGAGACGTAGGAACAGAGTGTGTTTCCCATACTCATCATGGGAATCGTTTTGCCGCTGTTTTTTGAATCAAGTCCAAAGCTTTTTGCAATATCACTGGTCAGGGCGACAGTATATGTCTGAGCGTCCTGGAGTTCCCGGAAATCTATCGTGACATCGGAAACAGAACTTCCTATATCTGTTCCGCTCTGATATGTGAACGTAAGGCCTGAAACCTGCAGAAAATCAGCTGCCTTGGGGAAATCCCTGAAGCTGTCTTCCAGTATATTTCTCAGCTGCCCGCCTGTGATCCTGCACACGACCATGTAAAGATCATCGTCAAAAAGAGCATTCAGATCTCCTCTGTAAACGTCGCCGGATCTGAGAGTTCCCTTTATATCACTGTCTTTGATAAGAGCTGCCTTCACTCCGTACTTAGAGCCGGCAGCCACCATGGCATCAGCCACATAATCACCGGTCGGGGTTTCTTCATTGTGAACAGCCGCTTTCGCGGTCTTTGTCTCTGACTGAGATGTCTCCCCTGAGCTCTCATCTGTCTGTGCGGCGGTCTCTGCCTCTGTCACGGCTTCCGTCTCAAGACCGGCATCCGTCTTTTCCTGGCTGATCTTTATGGTGCCGATCTTCTCTGATGCCTTATCCTGCATATCGGCCAGACATTTTTCAACAGCCTGCCTGGTAGAGGAATCCTTTTCCGGCTCGCTTATATCGGACGTATCCGCAAATGATGCTTTTACTGATGCTTTATCCCTTGTCACATTCACGTCAAGGACAGCCGCGCTGCTGCCATAGCGTCCGGGTGATACAATAAGAGCCGATCCCTTCTTCTTTTTGGAAGCTTTATCCGAAGCCGGCTGGATAACGGCAGCAACATTGTCCAGGGATGCGATCTGGGAAAGTTCAGCGTCATCATATATGTTAGCGAGAACGATAACAGCATCAACATTCCTGCCCATCTTTTTTATCGCTTCCTCAACAGCCCTGGACGGATCTTCTATCGTCAGATCTTCACTTTTGGCCGTCTCGGAGCTGAGCGCGCCTGTCACTCCGGTCAGGCCTATGCGGACTCCGTCTACATTCATTATCGTATAATCTTCAAAATAAGATCTGCCGGATGCCTCTTTTATATTGGCGGCAATGATGGGAAAATGCGATTGAGAGCGCAGCTTGCCCAGGGCATCTGTCCCGTAGACAAAATCAAGTCTGCCCGGGACCATGGCATCGTAACCGGCCTGATTCATGATATTTATCACGCCCAGGCCTTCTCCTGTCTCCGCGCTTTCGCTTCCGCCCAGACAGTCTCCTGCGTCCAGCAGCAGGACGTTTCTGCCCGTCTTCAGGGAACTGATCCCTTCATAGCCCAGACTTCTGCCCTTTTCATAGGTGAGTCTTCCCTGAACTCCGCCGCTGACAACGACCTTAAGATCTGCCTTTCTGTCGGGCCGAAATATGATCTGCGCGAATACTGCCGCAATTACGATAAGCAGGAGGATCAGGATCACGATCTTTCTCCTGCGGGTGATTCCCCCAGACAAAATCCTGTCTGTTTTCCCCATGATCACTGTTCCTTATCATCTATGATATCTATCTGGCAGGCCTTCATGGCTTCCAGGGCGATATCGTGTTTATGCGGATCGGATCCGGCACAGAGGGACGCATTTACCGTGATCCTTGTCTCGGGAAGCGCTGCCTTGAGCATCATGGCATTCGAGATAACGCAGAGGTCTGTACAGACCCCGATCAGCTCTACCTCATCTATATGGACGACCCTGTCTATGCCGGAAAGGCAGCCGGCAAGATTGGCAGACCCGAATGTGCCCTTATCAAATATCAGGCTGTGCTTCTCCTGGGCGTAATCGGCAAGCTCCTGCAGCAGCTGCCAGCCGTCTGTATCCCTTACGCAGTGCAGTACCGGGAGCCTGGTCCCCTCCTGTGTCTGCAGATAGTCTTCGTCATGGGTATCCCTGGTGAACATGACCGGCCCCTGAAAATTCTTTACCTTTTCTATCAGTCTGGGGGCAAGCTCCCTGGCTTCCTTTGTTCCCAGTACTCCGTCTATAAAATCCTTCTGCATGTCGATAACAACAAGATATTTGCTCATATGTCTGTCCTCCTGAATAAATCTGGTCCTGCACGCAAATGCGGGACCATCATGACTGTAGATATCATAACTTATTTTCCAGTCAAATTCCATAGACAATTGAAAAAAGCAGGGCTCCTGATTGACATGAGGCCAGGCGGATGCTATAACATTTAAGGACAGTTCGCTTGCACCATCCTGTCATTAAAAAAAACCAGGGCTTTTGTTTTTACAGCACATAAGCCGCCTTGCAGCAATGCAGACGGCTTTCTTATTATATGTACCGCTTCTTTCGGCGGCTGAATGAGAAAAGGAGATCGATAGATGTATTTTCTGAGAACAGAATGCAGTTTTGACTCGGCGCATTTTCTGGCTGATTATGAAGGAAAATGCCGCAATATCCACGGGCACGAATGGCAGGTGATCGTTGAGATCTGCAGGGAAGATCTTGACGGGGAAGGCCAGACAAGAGATATGATCTTCGACTTTTCTGCCCTGAAGAGGGACTTAAAGGCTGAGGCCGACGCCCTGGACCACGCGCTGATCATTGAGAAGGGCAGCCTTATGGCATCGACGATGGCGGCGCTTGCCGATGAGAAGATAAAGATAGTAGAATTTCCCTTCCGCCCCACTTCTGAGCGCCTGGCCTTCTATTTTTATAAAAAGATCTCAGAAAAAGGATACAGGGTATACAGAACAACCGTATATGAGACAAGAGAGAATTCGGCTTCCTATATGCCTGAGGAATTCGTAAGATGAGCAGGGGGGATAAACTTGCTGTCGTGGAGATATTCACCAGTGTGAACGGCGAGGGGCCGCTGTCCGGCCAGCTCTCTGTTTTTGTGAGACTCAGGGGATGCAATCTGCGCTGCAGTTACTGCGATACACTCTGGGCCTGTTCTCCCTCCTGTCCCGGCAGGCTTATGAGCCCGGAGGAAGTCTTAAAAAGCGTTCTTGATACGGGGATCCGCAATGTGACTCTGACCGGCGGAGAACCTCTCCTCTGGCCTGCCAGCGGAGAACTTCTGGCTCTTTTGTGCGGAAACGGCATCCATACAGAGATAGAGACAAATGGGAGTATTGACCTGAAACAATTTGCCCGGATGCGGGGCAGCAGCCGGCTGATCTCTTTTAATATGGATTACAAGCTGGCCGGCAGCGGCATGGAAAGCCATATGCTGACGTCAAATTTCAGCTGCCTGCAGGCCTGGGACAGCGTGAAATTTGTCGCAGGCAGTATAGACGACTGTGAGAGAGCTGCACAGATCATAGAAAAATATAAGCTTACGAGCCGGTGCCGTACATTTTTAAGCCCGGTATACGGCAGGATAGAACCTGCGGAAATAGTAGAATTTATGAAAAATAAGACCATGAACGGTGTCAGCCTCCAGCTTCAGATCCACAAGATCATCTGGGATCCTGACATGCGCGGAGTCTAGGGGGTATTTCATATGGCAATAGATCAGGAAGCGATAAAAAAGCATATACGCGGTATCATTGAGGCTCTGGGCGACGATCCGGAGAGAGAAGGGCTCAAGGATACGCCGGAGCGGGTCGCCAGGATGTGCACGGAAGTCTTCGACGGGATGAATTATACAAATCATGAGATCGCTCAGATGTTTGATAAGACATTTAATGAAAAATGCGGTCTGGAATACGGTCTGGACGACATGGTCATCGTGCGGGATATTGATATCTTCAGCTACTGCGAGCACCATATGGCTTTGATGTACGATATGAAAGTAAGCGTAGCCTATATCCCCTGCGGCAAGGTGATCGGCCTTTCCAAGATAGCCAGGATCGCTGATATGGTGGGCAAGAGGCTGCAGCTGCAGGAGCGGATCGGTTCGGATATAGCCCAGATCATCTCAGAGATCACCGGTTCAGATTCTGTCGGAGTCAGGATAGAGGGCTGCCACAGCTGCATGACGGCAAGAGGGATAAAAAGGCCCGGTGCCAAGACGGTAACAACGACATTTACCGGCAGATTCAAGGAAGATACTTCTCTTCAGATGAGACTGTTTCTGTAGGCACAGCAGAATTTTCAGAAAGGAAAATATATATGAAAGCACTTGTTTTAGCGAGCGGCGGCGTTGACAGCACGACCTGCCTGGGTCTTGCCGTAAAAAAATACGGGGCTGACCAGTGCCTGGCACTTTGCATCAGCTATGGCCAGAGGCATGAAAAAGAAATCTTGTCCTCACGGGAGGTTGCTGACTATTACGGCGTTGAGCTGATCCATATGGATCTTTCTTCTATTTTCACATTCAGCGATTGTTCTCTTCTCTCTCATTCTGACAAGGATGTTCCTGAACAGTCCTACGAAGAACAGCTGAAAAACAGCCAGGGGAATCCGGTCTCGACCTATGTTCCTTTCCGCAATGGCCTTTTTATTTCAACGGCGGCCAGCATAGCCCTCTCCAGAAGCTGCTCTGAGATCTACTACGGAGCCCATATGGATGACGCGGCAGGCAACGCCTATCCGGACTGCAGCCAGGCCTTCTGGTCTGCCATGAATACGGCTGTCTGGGAGGGAAGCGGTAAGCAGCTTAAGCTTGAAGCTCCCTTTATAGAGATGAACAAGGCACAGATTGTAGCAAAAGGTCTTGAACTTGGTGTGCCCTATGAGCTGACCTGGAGCTGCTACGAGGGCGGCGACAGGCCCTGCGGCAAATGCGGGACCTGTATAGACAGGGCCAGAGCATTTGCGGCGAACGGCGTGCCTGATCCTGCGCTGGCCCGCTATGAAAAGATGGATCGATCCTAAGAAAGGCGATAGCGATGAGCGACAGAAGCACAGAAAAAAGCATCACACTTCTCGGCAATAAGACAAACAATTATGATCTGAACTATGCCCCCGAGGTTTTGGAGACATTTGAGAACAAGCACAAGGATCACGATTATTTTGTAAAATTCAACTGTCCTGAGTTTACAAGTCTCTGCCCCATAACCGGCCAGCCCGACTTCGGCTCGGTTACCATTTCTTATGTACCTTCTGACCGTATGGTGGAGAGCAAGTCTCTGAAGCTGTATCTTTTCAGTTTCCGAAATCACGGAGATTTCCATGAGGACTGCATGAACATCATCATGGAAGACCTGATCCGGCTCATGGATCCTAAATATATAGAAGTCTGGGGAAAGTTCCTCCCCCGCGGCGGCATATCTATTGATCCCTACTGCAATTACGGAAAAAAAGGCACCCGCTGGGAGGAAGCTGCCCTGAGACGGCTTGAGAATCACGACCTTTATCCCGAGAAAGTTGACAACAGATAAGCTGGCGTATAAAAAATGCATGACCACACCGGCGGGTCATGCATTTTTTTCTACAACATCGCCTTAAGAGATGCCATATCCTTTTTTCCGTTTGGCAGCTTGGGCAGAGCGTCCAGCTGTTTTATCCTGCGGGGGACCATAAAAGCAGGCATCTGTGCTCTGAAATGCAGGGCAATATCTCTTGCCGATGCCTCTCCGCTGTAGAAAAGATACAAAAGCTCTTTCTTCTTGTTGTAGAGGGCACAGCACTCATCGATCCCCTCGACCTTCATAGCTTCTATCTCTATCTCATCCAGTTCTATCCTGTGTCCCAGATGTTTTATCTGCCGGTCGCTTCTTCCCAGAAATTCCAGATTCCCGTCTTCCCTCCATCTTCCTATATCGCCTGTCCTGTAGATCAGGTCTCTGTAGTTTTTATTGAGAGGGTCCTGAACAAATGACTGCGCGGTTTTCTCCGGATTCCCATAATAGCCGAGGGCCAGGGCAGGGCCAGCAACGCAGATCTCCCCCTCCTGTCCCGGCGTCAGGATCAGCTCTCTTTTGCCGCAGACATTTGCGGCATTCTCCGCTTTTTCATCTATGCTCAGGAGAAATACTCTGTAGTGTCTGTAAGGACGGCCTATGGGGAGTACAGTATCCTCCGTGACCTTTTCGCGGACGATATAATATGTACAGGAAGCTGTCGCCTCCGTCGGGCCGTACTGGTTGATGAAGACAGTGTCCGGGAGATGTTCCTGCCACAGGCTCAGATATTTCCCGGAGATGACAGATCCGGAGAATATCACGCGCCTTAAGGGAAGCCGGATATCAAGGTCAAATCCTCCCATCCGCGCGGCCATCTCTACTCCGGCCGCGCTCCAGCAAAGCGTAGTAATGCTTTCGCGCCGGATCGTCTCAAAGAGGACTGCCGGCATGGCAAATTCATTTTCCGGGATGATGAAGGTGCAGGCTCCGCTCATAAGAGGCAGATACATATCCCGGATAGCGGCTATATAATCAAGGGGGGACTGATTGCCCAGCACGTCGCTCTCATTCAGGCTCAGGACTTCATTCACATCCTCAAGATAGCACATGAGGGAATGGTGCGCTGTGATAACTCCCTTCGGCACGCCTGTCGAACCGGATGTGAATATCACATAGAGGGGATCTGTCTCCGTGATCTGCCCGCTGATCCGCTCCAGCCTGTTCTTATCTACCCTGCCCTGATCCTTGCGGTAAGCAGAGAGAATATCCTCATAGACAACGATCTTTCCGGAAAAATCAAGGGCTGCAGCCTTTTCGTAGGAAGCCCTCTCCACGATCATAAGAGGGGCATCTATTACGGACAGGATCTGATTCAGTCTGTGCCGGGGCAGTTTTGCGTCGCAGGGAGCGTAAAAGCAGCCGGCCCTCGCGGCGCCTATGTAGCAGGCAGGGGTAAATATATTCCTTCCCGTCATGACGACGACCGGGTGCCGCAGGCTGTCTGAGCCGTATCGTTCCTCCATAAAGGAAGCAATAAAATCTCCCGCCGCGGCTGACAGGTCATCAAGCTGGCCGAATGTCATCTGCCCGCTGCTGTCTTTATAGACTGTCTTTTCTTTATATCGCATACAGGCATCTCTGAGAAGTGTCAGAAGTGTATCGTACATTTTTTCCTCCCTTGAAAAATAAATTCAGCCGGAATCTTATTCTGGCTGAGCCATGGATATTTTTGCATAAAAAAGCAGCTAAGGGGAATCGAACCCCCCTCTTCGGCTTGGGAAGCCGATGTTCTACCGATGAACCATAGCTGCATGTCGGTTATTATAGCACATCATATTTGAAAAATCAAGGCCGGGCGCTCTCAAAAAAGGAAGAGCGCCGGAAATCGCTACTGCGCGCTGCCTTCCAGCCATGACATGACAAGAGACAGGTAACTGGCTAAAACATTATTGTGGTCGGTATAGGTCTCGTGCCTGCTCTCCGGGATCAGGACAGCAGCTCCATATTTCAGCTTTGAGATAAATGCTTCCTGGGCCTGCCTTCCCGCTATATTGTCCTGGCCTGCCATGATCACAAGGACGTCAGAGCGGATCTTCTGCACCTGGATGCTCCTGCATATATTGATCCCGGCCTTTGTGATCTCTCTTGCCCAGTAATAGTCGAAGCCTGAAGTCTGATATTCTTTGTTCCTGACCCGGATATCGTGATAATAGAAATACCGTGACTCAGACCGGCCGCCGCTGCGGGCGGGGTTGGGCCTTCTGTCAAACGGCCTCTGGCCTATGCACCTGCGGTTTCCCTGCCGCAGGGTGATCATAAGCGTTTCAAGAGCCATCAGGGCGGGAGAAGGGAAAGAGCCGAAATCTATCTCGAACATGGGACAGTTGAGGATAGCCCTGAAAAAGCTGCCGGGATAGTCTTCCAGATATTTTGCTGCAACTGCTCCTCCAAAGGAATGACCAAAAATAAAGAGGCGGTCCGCGGGGGTCACCATCTCATCATCTATGATCTGTGTGATAAAGGAATGGAGGTCATCGGTATACTCGTCAAATGAATCGATATGTACGATATCAGGGCTTTGCCCTGAGCGGGCAGACCTGCCGTGACCTCTCTGGTCATAGACAGCGGCCTGGAATCCTGCCTTCAGGAGATAGTAGATCAGTTCATGATACTTCTGGCTTGATTCCATTAATCCATGGCAGATCACAACAGTTCCCTTGTTGGGATGCTGGGGAAATATCTCGTAATAGAGTTCATTCCTCATTCCGAACATTCCCGTTTTCTTAAATCGGTTCAGATAGGGTTCGGCTTCCTCTTCCATCTGACTGGCAAAATTCTCTTCATCCAGCAGCTGAGGCAGGGGATAGTTTCCCGGCCTTAATATATCAATCTCAACTCTTCCGGAACGACCGATAAGATCCATAGCTGCCTCCCGTCATTTTATGCTTTTGAATAGATCGTCTTCGCGCTTACGCCCTTTACTCTGCCGATCTTTCCGGCCAGAGTGTTTATCACATCGCTGGGGGCATCCAGCACGATGCTGATGATATATACACTGCGGCTTCGGTAGGGAATTCCCATCCTGCCTATGATATAGGAGCCGTAATCGTGCAGAAGGCGGTTTATGGTATCCGTCGCGTCGGCGTCTTCCACAATGATCCCAATTATAGCAATCCTTGTCTCCAAAGAATCTACCTCATTTCAAGAAATTCATATGTCATGATCACATTGACATAATTATTAATTTTAACACGATTACTCCGCTCTTGTAAACATGTACATATCAGACAAAAAGAAGCTGCTGTACAAAAAGATAGTACAGCAGCTTCAGCCGCTTAGCCTAGATGTTTATTTTACTCGTTCTCTGCCTTTATAGCAGCCTGTGCTGCGGCGAGTCTTGCAATGGGAACCCGGAAAGGTGAGCAGGATACATAGTCAAGACCTGCCTTGTAGAAGAACTCAACAGATGAAGGATCACCGCCGTGCTCTCCGCAAACGCCCATGTGGATGTCGGGTCTTGTCTCGTGACCGGCCTTTACAGCCATCTTGACAAGCTTGCCTACTCCCTTCTGATCTACCTTTGCGAAAGGATCGTTCTCATAGATCTTCTTGTCATAGTAGGAGCTCAGGAACTTGCCGGCATCGTCACGGGAGAAGCCGAATGTCATCTGAGTCAGGTCATTCGTTCCGAATGAGAAGAACTCTGCTTCCTGAGCGATCTCATCGGCAAGAAGAGCTGCTCTGGGAACCTCGATCATGGTACCGATCTCATATCTGATATCGGACTTCTTCTCAGCCTTTACCTTCTCTGCAGTCTCTACGACTACATCCTTGACATACTTAAGCTCTTTCCTGTCGCCGACAAGAGGGATCATGATCTCGGGAACGATGTTGATGCCCTCTTCCTCATTGACTTCGATCGCTGCTTCTATCAGAGCGCGTGTCTGCATGCGTGCGATCTCAGGATATGTAACAGCCAGACGGCAGCCTCTGTGGCCCATCATGGGGTTGAACTCGTGGAGCTCGTCGCATCTGTCCTGAACTTCCTGTACAGTGAGGCCCATATCTTTGGCAAGAGCCTCGATATCAGCCTTCTCTGTGGGAACAAATTCATGGAGAGGAGGATCGATGTATCTTACGGTAACCGGTCTCTCCTTCATAACTTTATAGATACCCTTGAAGTCGCTCTTCTGGAAAGGAATGAGTTCCTTGAGAGCTGCCTCACGCTCTTCAACAGTTGTCGAAAGGATCATACGGCGGATCTTGGGAATACGCTCCGGTTTGAAGAACATATGCTCTGTACGGGTAAGACCGATGCCCTCAGCACCGAGCTCTACTGCCTTGGCAGCATCCTCGGGTGTATCCGCGTTCGTGCGGACCTTCATGGTCCTGAACTTATCTGCCCAGCTCATGATACGGCCGAACTCGCCGGCGATCTTGGCGTCTACCGTAGGGATGATCCCGTCGTAGATATTGCCTGTGGATCCGTCAAGGGAGATAAAATCTCCTTCATGGTATGTCTTGCCTGCAAGAGTGAACTGCTTGTTCTCCTCATCCATAATGATATCGCCGCAGCCGGATACACAGCAGGTTCCCATACCGCGGGCTACAACAGCTGCGTGGCTTGTCATACCGCCGCGGACTGTGAGGATACCCTGGGAATTCTTCATTCCTTCTATATCCTCGGGGGATGTCTCAAGTCTGACGAGAACGACCTTCTCGCCTCTGCCTGCCCACTCCTTGGCATCTTCAGCGGAAAATACGATCTTGCCGCAGGCAGCACCCGGGGAAGCTCCCAGTGCCTTGCCTACAGGAACAGCCTTCTTGAGGGCAGCCGGATCAAATGTAGGATGGAGGAGGGAATCCAGGTTCCTGGGCTCTATCATGGATACGGCTTCCTTCTCATTGATCATGCCCTCGTCGACAAGGTCGCAGGCGATCTTGAGAGCTGCCTGGGCAGTCCTCTTGCCGTTTCTTGTCTGGAGCATGTAGAGATGGCCGTCCTCGATCGTGAACTCCATATCCTGCATATCTCTGTAGTGATTCTCAAGTGTATGGCAGATCTCAACGAACTGATCGTATACAGCAGGCATGGTATCCTTGAGCTGATCGATCTTCTGAGGTGTGCGGACGCCTGCAACGACATCCTCGCCCTGAGCGTTCATGAGGAACTCGCCCATCAGATGCTTCTCGCCTGTAGCGGGATCTCTTGTAAATGCTACACCTGTACCGGAGGTATCGCCCATATTGCCGAATGCCATCATCTGTACGTTTACAGCTGTTCCCCAGGAATAAGGGATATCGTTGTCACGTCTGTAGACATTGGCACGGGGGTTATCCCAGGAACGGAATACGGCCTTAATGGCTCCGTAGAGCTGCTCTTTGGGATCTACAGGGAAATCTTCGCCGATCGCTTCTTTATATTTTGCCTTGAACTGGGCGGCAAGCTCTTTGAGATCATCTGCTGTGAGCTCGACATCCTGCTTAACGCCCTTCTTTGCCTTCATCTCATCTATGAGCTTCTCGAAGTCGCTCTTGCTGACTTCCATAACTACATCAGAATACATCTGGATGAATCTTCTGTAGCAGTCCCAGGCCCAGCGGGGATTGCCTGACTTCTTCGCGAGAATATCAGTAACCTCATCGTTGAGACCGAGGTTGAGGATCGTATCCATCATACCGGGCATGGAAGCTCTTGCTCCTGAGCGGACAGAGACAAGAAGAGGGTTCTCCTTATCGGCAAACTTCTTGCCTGTTATGTCTTCCATCTTGGCAATGGCTTCTTTTATCTGGGCCATGATCTCGTCATTGATCTCGCGGCCGTCTTCATAATACTGCGTGCATGCCTCTGTAGAGATCGTAAATCCCTGAGGTACGGGAAGGCCGAGATTTGTCATCTCCGCAAGGTTGGCACCCTTGCCGCCAAGGAGCTCACGCATCTTGGCATTGCCTTCGGTAAACATGTATACATACTTCGTCATATACTTTCCTCCTTGTATCGCACTCTAACGCAGGCCTTGAAGTATTTAAAGGCGGCCGCCTGCCTGGCTGCCTGAAAAAATGATGCCGGGGCATCCGTACGCGCTGATGTATTCATGCGGATAGGAGCGCCGGCATACATTTCAAGTATAGCACACTAATTTAAGAAACAAAAGGAAAAATATTCTTACGATATCAGGAAAAATATGCAATTAATAGGCAAGTTTTTCTCTGAAGTAATCTTTTAACTGGGCAATTGCCACTCTCTCCTGCTGCATGCTGTCCCTGTCACGGACTGTGACACATCCGTCTGTCTCAGAGTCAAAGTCATAGGTAACGCAGTAGGGAGTGCCTATCTCATCCTGTCTCCTGTACCTCTTGCCGATGTTTCCTCTGTCGTCATATTCGCAGTTCCACTCAGAGGAAAGCATCTGATAGACGTTCTGGGCAGGCTCTGCCAGCTTCTTTGATAGAGGGAGCACGCCAACCTTGACAGGAGCAAGGGCATGGTGAAGATGCAGGACAGTACGGATATCAGGCTTTTCCTCTGTTCCAATGTTTTCTTCGTCATAGGCGCCGCACAAAAATGCAAGTACAACACGGTCAGCGCCCAGAGAAGGTTCTATAACGTAAGGGATATATTTCTCTTTCTTAGCTTCGTCGAAATACTGAAGATCCTCGCCGGATACCTCCATATGGCGGGAGAGATCATAGTTCGTGCGGTCCGCGATGCCCCAGAGCTCGCCCCAGCCGAAGGGGAATTTGAACTCTATGTCAGACGTTGCCTTGGAATAGAAGGAAAGCTCTTCCTTCTCGTGGTCGCGCACTCTCATATCCTCTTCCTTTATGCCCAGGTCTTTGAGCCAGTCGATGCAGAACTTTCTCCAGTATTCAAACCATTCAAGATCCGTGTCAGGCTCGCAGAAGAACTCAAGCTCCATCTGCTCGAACTCTCTGGTACGGAATGTAAAGTTTCCCGGCGTGATCTCATTTCTAAAGGACTTGCCGATCTGGCCGATGCCGAAGGGAATCTTCTTTCTGGAAGTCCTCTGGACATTCTTAAAGTTTACGAAGATACCCTGGGCAGTCTCAGGGCGAAGATATACTACATTCTTCGCGTCCTCTGTTACGCCCTGGAATGTCTTGAACATCAGGTTGAACTGTCTGATGTCTGTAAAATTATGCTTGCCGCAGGAAGGACAGGGAACATTGTGGCTCTCTATGAAGTCCATCATTTTTTCATTTGACCAGCCGTCTGTGGATCCGCCCAGATCTATGCCATTTTCCTGGGCATAATCTTCTATCAGCTTGTCTGCCCTGAAACGCTCATGGCACTCGCGGCAGTCCATGAGAGGGTCTGAGAAGCTGCCCAGGTGTCCGGATGCGATCCATGTCTGGGGATTCATGAGTATCGCGCAGTCAACGCCCACATTGTAGGGATTCTCCTGGATGAATTTCTTCCACCATGCCTTTTTCACATTGTTCTTAAATTCCACGCCGAGATTGCCGTAATCCCATGTGTTGGCAAGACCGCCGTAGATCTCGGATCCGGGATAGATGAATCCTCTGTTTTTTGCGAGAGCTACAATTTTATCAAGTGTTAATTCCATATCTGTCTCCTCTGAATGAATTTTATATCTAATTCCCTATTGTATATTTAACTAAATTAATTTTCAATCCCTTTCAGCATATCCAGAGACCTGAATCTTCTGTCAGTCACAAGCGGCAGATAGCTGTCCAGCAGTCTGCGCAGCTGTCCCAGCACTCTGTCTGACACCGTGAAGGCGAAAAGTTTTTTCACCGGGACGGAAACGATATACTGCGCCGTATAAAGGGCAGCGCCGTCAAGAGGGACGGCCTTTTTGTCCAGATCCGCGTGGTCTTTGCAGAGCATGCCGTTCATCCTCGGTGAAAATACTGACAGGTCTTCTTGTCCGGAACAGCTCATGCAGCTGAAAAAATCCGGACAGATCCCATTTACTGCCAGCATGCGCAGTTCATAGATACAGCGTATGAGAGCAAATGGGATCCTGCCGCTGATCAGGGCTTTTACGGAGAGGTAGAGAAGAGCCAGCATCTGCCTGTCGTCCTCATTTTCTCTGGCAAAATAGTCTGCCATCTCCAGAAAATAGCTCCCATAGCATACTGCGTCAAAGTCTGTCCTCAGGTCTTCAAAATAATCTATGACCCTGGCGCTGGCAAATGTATAGGCGCTGCGCCCTTCGTAGACCATAAAATCCCCGTATACAAAAGGCTGCGAAGCTGCCATCATACTGTTTCCCGGACGTCTTGCGCCCCGGGCAAAACCGTTTATCTTGCCCCGGTCTGTCGTCAGCAGTACGACGCGCCTGTCAAATTCTCCCATAGGCATAGTCGACAGGACCATGCCTGAAACTTTAACAGGTTCAGACATCTTAAAGCCTCACCCCTTCTCAGATATCTTTGGGATTATAACCGAAGTTCTTCATCATGATATCACTGTCGCGCCAGCCCTTGCGGACCTTGACCCAGAGCCGCAGGTTTACCTTCATGCCCAGCATATCTTCAATATCAGGTCTGGCATAGCTGCCGATCTTCCTCAGCATGGCTCCCTTGTGTCCGATGATGATCCCCTTATGGCTCTCGCGCTCGCAGATGATCGTGGCCTCTATATCTGCCAGATCTCTGCCCGGTCTCTTCTTCATGCTCTCTATGGTAACGGCAATGCCGTGGGGAACTTCCTCGCCCAGGCAGCGCAGGGCCTTTTCCCGGATCAGCTCTGCTGCGATCTCTCGCTGAGGCTGGTCCGTTACCATATCCTCATCATAGTATCTGGGGCCGTAAGGGAGATATTTAAATATGGTCTGTAAAAGATCATCTACCCCTTCGCCCTTCAGGGCCGAGCAGGGCACGATCTCCGCCAGATCACATACGCTGCGGAATGCGTCTATCACCTTGAGGATCTGGTCCCGGCGCACTTTATCTGTCTTATTTATGACAAGGATCACGGGAACATTCACATTTGACAGCTTCCTGGCGATCCTCATATCTCCCTCGCCGATCCGGGTGTCCGGCTCGACCAGCCAGAGAATGACATCGGCATCGGCTGCTGTTCTCTGGGCAACGGCATCCATGTATTCTCCCAGCTTATTTTTAGCCTTGTGGATCCCAGGGGTATCCAGGAAGATGATCTGGCCTTCATCACTTGTATAGACAGTCTGGATCCTGTTTCTCGTTGTCTGGGGTTTGGGAGAGGTTATGGCTATCTTCTGTCCTACGATTCTGTTCATCAGAGTAGATTTCCCTACGTTCGGTCTGCCGAGCAGTGCCGCGAATCCGGACCGGAATGCAGCTTCATTTTCCATATTCTATCTCTCCTTCTCTTTCGGCTGCCATATAAGAGGTCTTATTGTGTCAAACATCTCCTTCTGTGCCATGACAGCGCTCTGGCTGCCTATGACGCATATGTTGCCGGACTCTGCGACAGTCTGAGCCGCGTCCGCGAGCCCCCGGATGACTTCCGGTGTCACAGCCAGCATCTGATCTCTGATCTCCTGCAGGTCTTGCAGCTTTCTCCCGCTCATATAGGCGGACATGGACCGGTCTCCCGCCATGGATGCGGTAAGAGGGGTATCGACCATTCCGAAAGCGCCTATGGTAAATTTTCTCATCTCCCGTTCGTCGGGATCAAAATTCCTGATATAATCCGCCGCCTTCCTGTAAATATCGAAGGTGGAGGAAAGGCCGGGATCTCTGTAGGATGTAAAATATCCATCCCCTGTTGATGAGAAACCGCACATGACTCCGTAGGCTCCTCCCTTTACCCTGACCTGATTCCAGAGAAATTCATTGGAAAGAATATTCTTGAGCACATTCATGGCTCCGGAGAACTTCAGGCCTTTATCGGAAAAATCGCCGGTCACGCAGTTATACTGAACCGTTCCGGGTGTAGTAAATGCCTCCCGCTTTGTCGGGCAGGTGCCGACATTTATCCGGGCGCAGTCAGATGGATCGGCCGGATTCAGGCCGCCGAGAAAACTGCGGACGGATTCTCTTCCCATGGCAAGGCCGTCTTTATCTCCTGTCCATCCCAGGATCATCCTGTCTTTCCGGAAAACTCTTCCTGCCGTAAGGATGAGCTTTCTGACAAGATCATCCTTCTCCTTGTCGAAATCATAGAGCAGGCTGCTGATGAAGCGGTAGAATTCTATGCCGCTTGTCAGTTCCTTATACCAGGAGCTTTCGCTGTAGTAAGAGGATGAACGGGATACCGCGGCTGCATGGCCGCTTGACATGAAACTCATCTCAAGCCTTGACTTTGTCTGACTGAGTATATCCTTTATCCTTGTCGTATCCCTGTAATCCGTCCTTGAGACCATAGATCCCAGGATATGGAAGAGCTGAGGAAGCTTCCCGCACAGAGCCTTGCCCTCGACAGAGAAGACAGGCCTGTATCTGTGAGCGTCCCCCAGGGGATAGACACTGATATTTGTCTTGACGCCGCCTGTATAAAGGTTTATCTCATCTGTCATCTCCTGGTAGGTATAGTCTTGTGTATTGAGCTCTCCCATCAGTTCCGACAGAATGCCCAGATAGGGAATATCCTTCTCCTCTATATGGCTTGTGTCAAAGAGAATGTTTATATAAGCAATCCCGTTTGTCTGGATGTCATGAAATACGGTGAGCAGGCCGTCTTCTCTTATCTCTTCATTCTTAAGCGGTCTTACATTTTTCTTGATATCGCTTACGCTGAGAAGAGGGATCTTCTCCAATACCTCTTTGGGAGAGGGCTCGCTCTGATAAGCCTTAAGTTCTTTATTCTGAAGGATAAGCTCATCGATCTGCTCCGGGGCAAGCGAGGCCTTGTAGGCAGAAAGCTTCTCTTTAAGAGCCTGCTCTCTTTCAGCTGTGAGGCCGGCTTTTGGAGTCAGCATGATCACGGATGAATGGGGATTGTCAAGGAGAAATTCCCGGATCAGGCCGGCGAAATATCCGCTGTCCAGGTTCTGGCGGAAGAAATCATATGCCTTCTCATATTTTAGATACTCAAAGGGAGCGCCATCGTCGTAGAGCCAGCTGTCCATCATCTGCAGGCCCCACATAAGTCCCTTGGGCCATCTGCCAAAGTCTGCCTCTCTTGACTTAAACTCGAGACCGTTTACAGCTCCCTCCAGAGATCTTCTGCTGAGAGCCCCTCCGGCCAGCTTTTCCAGTTCATCACGGATGACACCAAGAGCTTCGTCCTTCCTCTCGGGCTTTATATTCTTTATGATGATAGAGAGATAGGGCTGCTTTACGCTGGTCTCAAAGCTTCCGTATATATCATCTCCCAGGCCTCTGTCCTGAAGAGCCTGCTTAAGAGGAGCACCCGGAGCGTCCATGAGCAGGTATTCCAGGATCTGAAATGCGATATAGGTCCTGACGTCCCCGTTCTTTTCCACGACCCAGCTGCAGGCAAGATAAGCGCCGGCATCCTGACTGTCGGAGGGATACTGATCCCGGATCGTGACCGGGCTGGCAAATGCCATCTGATCTGCCACAGCCGAATCAACAGGGGCATAGTCGTATCCGCACAGATATTCTCTGTCCATGTAATCCAGTCTTTCCGCCACATCCATATCTCCATAGAGATAGATATAACTGTTGGACGGATGATAATATCTTCTGTGAAAATCCAGAAACTGCTCGTATGTCAGCCGGGGAATGACATCGGGGTCACCGCCGGACTCCACGCTGTATGTCGTATCGGGATAAAGGGATGTACTGATCTTCCGGTAGAGCACTTCCTCCGGTGAGGAGAAGGCTCCCTTCATCTCGTTGTATACAACGCCGTTATAGCTTAACTGCCCGTCCCTGCTGTCTATTTCGTAGTGCCAGCCTTCCTGGCGGAATATCTCATCGTGGATATAGATGTTGGGATGAAAGACCGCGTCAAGATAAATATCCATCAGATTCTTAAAATCCGCGTCATTGCAGCTGGCGACGGGATATACGGTCTTGTCCGGATATGTCATGGCATTGAGAAATGTGTTGAGCGATCCTTTGAGAAGCTCTACAAAGGGATCCTTGGCAGGATATTTATCTGAACCGCAGAGAACAGAATGTTCTGTGATATGCGCCACCCCTGTGCTGTCCTGCGGCGGAGTGCGAAAACCTATGCTGAAGACCTTGTTATTGTCGTCGTTTGATAATACAGCCACTCTCGCGCCGGTCTTCTTATGCCTTAAAAGGGCTGCCCTTGAATTTACATCAGAAATATCCTCTTCACTTATCAGTTCATAAGCGTCAGGAATCTTGCTGAGATCAAATGCCATATATATTCCTCCTGATCATGGTATTGCAGTATAGTCAGATATCAACTATTACAATATAACCTAAAAAATCATATCTGTAAATTTGAAAAAAAGCCGGCATAAAAACCAGTTTTATGTCGGCTTTTGTCTTCTGATCTGTGATCAGTTCGTGCTGTAATTGGGTGCTTCCTTCGTGATCTGTATATCGTGAGGATGACTCTCTCTGAGCGCTGCTGCGGAGATCTTCACGAACTTTCCGTTCTCCTTCAGTTCCTCTATGGTCTTGCATCCGCAGTAGCCCATACCGGCTCTGAGACCGCCCATGAGCTGGAATACGGTATCTTCCACTAGGCCCTTGTATGCCACACGGCCTTCAACACCCTCGGGGACAAGCTTTCTCGCATCTTCCTGGAAGTATCTGTCCTTGCTGCCGTTCTCCATGGCTGCTATGGAACCCATGCCCCTGTAGACCTTGTACTTTCTTCCCTGATAGAGCTCGAAATCACCGGGAGCCTCATCGCATCCGGCAAATATACTTCCCATCATGCAGGAGTTCGCTCCGGCAGCGATCGCCTTGGTGATATCTCCTGAGTACTTTATGCCGCCGTCAGCGATGATAGGAATATTGTACTTTTTGGCCGCCTCATAGGCATTCATGACTGCTGTTATCTGAGGAACGCCTATGCCTGCGACAACACGCGTCGTACAGATGGATCCGGGTCCTATTCCGACCTTTACGCAGTCAACTCCGGCCTTGATCAGGGCCTCTGTTCCCTCATAGGTAGCAACGTTGCCTGCTATGACCTGAAGATCCGGATAAGCGTCCTTTACCATGCGGACAGTTTTCAGAACATTCGCTGAGTGGCCGTGAGCCGTGTCTATAACGATGACATCGACGTTAGCCTTGACAAGAGCGTCCACTCTGTCGAGGATATCCTTCGTCACTCCAACGCCTGCTCCGCAGAGCAGCCTGCCCTGTGAATCCTTGGCAGCAAGAGGATACTTTATCGTCTTCTCGATGTCCTTTATCGTGATGAGACCCTTGAGATTGAAATCGTCATCGACGATGGGGAGCTTCTCCTTGCGGGCCTGGCCGAGGATCTTCTTCGCCTCGTCAAGTGTAACTCCCTCCTTGGCAGTCACAAGGCCCTCTGATGTCATTCTTTCGCTGATCTTCTTGGAATAGTCCGTCTCAAATTTAAGATCTCTGTTTGTGAGGATGCCGACGAGCTTTGTCCCTCTTGTGATGGGCACACCGGATATCCTGAACTTTGCCATCAGGGCATCAGCATCAGCAAGTGTATTATCCGGTGAGAGATAAAACGGATCTGTGATAACGCCGTTCTCTGAACGCTTTACCTTGTCAACTTCATCAGCCTGCGCCTCTATCGACATATTCTTGTGGATGATACCGATACCGCCCTGCCGCGCCATGGCAATAGCCATGCGGTGCTCTGTTACAGTATCCATTCCGGCGCTGAGAAGCGGAACATTAAGCTGTATCTTATTCGTAAGCCTTGTCGTGAGATCGACCTGGTTGGGAATGACCTCTGAATAGGAAGGTACCAGAAGAACGTCATCGAATGTAATTCCATCTCCAATTATCTTGCTCATCAATTTCCCCGCTTTCTGATATGATATTATCATTTAGAAACATATATTTACAAAAGTTTAGCAAATTGGATATTGAAAGTCAATGAATAAACTGACGAATATACGCGGCCTGCGGGGAAAAGGCAGGGCAATTTGACTGGAAAATATTAGAAATCGCCTGCAGGCGGGCGGGTTTCATATTATACAGGACATCAAAGATCCCGAGCCGGGAAGACTTCGCGGCTCGCCGCCATCAAAAAAGGGCTGCCGATATCGGCAGCCCCGAGATGATAACTATAAGGACTATTACATCATTCCGCCCTGGGGTGCAGCGGGAACTGCAGGAACATCCTTCTTGATGTCTGCTACAGCTGCCTCAGTTGTCAGGAAGGAGGAAGCAATGCTTGTTGCATTCTGAAGTGCTGTTCTTGTAACCTTAGCGGGATCGATGATGCCGGCCTCTACCATGTTGACGAACTTGTCATTCAGTGCGTCATAGCCGGTACCTGCCTCGCTGGAGCGAACCTTATCTACGATCACAGCGCCCTCAAGGCCTGCGTTTGCAACAATGTGGAAGAGAGGAGCTTCAAGGGATCTGAGAACGACCTGAGCACCTGTCTTCTCATCGCCCTCAAGCTGGGCAGCATAGTCTGCTACCTTCTTGGAAGCGTGGATATAAGCGCTGCCGCCGCCGCAGATGATGCCTTCCTCAACAGCTGCCTTCGTAGCTGCAAGAGCATCCTCCATACGGAGCTTCTTTTCCTTCATCTCTGTCTCAGTAGCTGCGCCTACTCTTACAACGCCTACGCCGCCGGACATCTTTGCCAGTCTCTCCTGGAGCTTTTCCTTATCAAATTCAGATGTTGTCTCCTCGATCTGAGCTGAGATCTGGTTAACTCTGGACTCGATATCCTCGCTCTTGCCTGCGCCGTCAACGATGATCGTATCTTCCTTTGTTACCTTAACTGACTTAGCGCGGCCAAGCTGGTCAATCGTCGTATCCTTGAGCTCAAGACCTACTTCGCTGGATATTACCTTGCCGCCTGTCAGGATAGCAATATCCTGGAGCATCTCTTTTCTTCTGTCGCCATATCCGGGAGCCTTTACAGCTACGACCTTGAATGTTCCTCTGAGTGTGTTGAGTACAAGTGTCGTAAGAGCTTCGCCCTCTACATCCTCAGCGATGATGAGAAGCTTTCCGCCGTTCTGAACGATCTGCTCGAGAAGGGGAAGGATCTCCTGGATGTTGGAAATCTTCTTGTCTGTGATAAGGATGAAAGGATTGTCAAGCTCTGCAACCATCTTATCCATATCTGTGCACATATAAGCTGAAACAAAACCTCTGTCGAACTGCATGCCTTCTACAAGGTCAAGTTCTGTCTTCATGGTCTTGGACTCTTCTATGGTCATAACGCCGTTTCTGCCGACCTTGTCCATAGCGTCAGCGATCATCTGGCCAACGTTCTCATCGCCTGCAGAGATCGCAGCGACCTTGGCGATCTGATCCTTGCCGCCTACAGCGGAGCTCATTTCCTTAATAGCGTCTACAGCGATATCTGTTGCCTTCTGCATGCCCTTTCTGAGAATGATGGGATTAGCGCCTGCTGCCAGGTTCTTCATACCTTCATTGATCATTGCCTGTGCAAGCACGGTAGCTGTTGTAGTGCCGTCGCCTGCTACATCATTTGTCTTTGTGGCAACTTCCTTAACGATCTGAGCACCCATGTTCTCAAAAGGATCGTCAAGCTCTATGTCCTTTGCGATCGTAACGCCATCGTTTGTTACAAGGGGAGCACCATAGGGCTTTGCAAGAACTACGTTCCTTCCCTTGGGTCCGAGTGTTACGCTGACTGTATCTGCAAGCTTATTTACGCCGGCCTGAAGAGCCTTCCTGGCATCTGCGCCGTACTGAATATCCTTTGCCATATCGAAAAACCTCCTATAATGAAATCCGAAAGTGTTTTATTGTCAATTAATCTTCAACAACAGCAAGAACATCGTCCTGCTTTACGATAACATACTCATCATCGTCAAGCTTTACTTCTGTTCCGACATATTTATTAAAAATAACCTTCTGGCCGGCCTTGAGATACATGGTGTATTCCTTGCCCTGGATGTTTCCGCCGGGACCAACTGCAACGATCTCAGCCATCTGAGGTCTTTCCTCAGCCTTGCCTGCAATGATGATGCCTGACTTTGTCTTATCCTCTACCTTTATAGTTTTTAAAACAACCCTGTCCGCAACTGGCTTTAATGTCATAAAAGTTTGCCTCCTTATAGTTTTTATCTTATAATCTTTGTATTTATTTGCTAGCACTCACTTTATATGAGTGCTAATCATCGTAATGTATATTACTGAATTTTCACGCAATATGCAACTTTGTAAATTTGCCGAATTCGATGGGTTTTCTTTTATTATCTCTTCATTTTTCAAATTATCTTCTGTTTTCTATAATTTTTAAAATGAAAAAGAAAAAGCACACCTCCCGGGAAGAGAGATGTGCCTTGTTATCAAATGATAATTACTTCTTTATCTTAAAGGAACTCTTAAGCGGAACGACCCGGTTGAAGACAAGGGCATCCGGCGCGGAATCCTTGCTGTCTACGCAGAAATAGCCATTCCTGACGAACTGATAGCTGTCCCCGCCCTTTGCTCCTTCAAAAGCAGGCTCCAGCCTTGCGTTCTCAAGGACTGTCAGAGAGTTGGGATTGACATTGACAGAACCGTCTTCCTTATTGTATACGCCCTTTTCTTCATCCACAAGGTTCTCATAAAGTCTTACGGCTGCCTTGATAGATGTGGGAGCATATACCCAGTGGATCGTGCCCTTGACCTTGCGGCCGGTGAAGCCGGATCCGCTTCTGGTCTCAGGATCATATGTGCAGTGGATCTCTGTCACATTGCCCTGCGCATCCTTGACAACATCCACGCATCTGACAAAATAAGCGTTCATCAGTCTGACTTCATTGCCGGGGAAGAGCCGGAAATACTTCTTGGGCGGGTTTTCCATGAAGTCTTCCTCTTCTATATAGAGTTCACGGCCGAAGGGAACCTTTCTCGTGCCAAGAGCTTCGTTCTCCTTATTGTTCTCAACGTCGAGATATTCGACTTTTCCTTCCGGATAATTGTCTATGATAAGCTTGAGGGGTCTTAAGACAGCCATCATTCTGGGACGCTTGAGCTTGAGATCCTCACGGATGCAGTAGTCAAGCATGGCGTAATCAACGGAGCTGTTGCCCTTTGAAACTCCTACAAGCTCCATGAACATGCGGATAGATTCCGGCGTGTAGCCTCTTCTCCTCAGAGCCGCTATGGTCACAAGCCTGGGGTCGTCCCAGCCGTCAACGATACCGTCTTCCACCAGTTTCTTGATATAGCGCTTGCCCGTCACAACATTCGTCAGATAGAGCTTGGCAAATTCTATCTGCCTGGGAGGCTTCTCAAATCCTACCTCTCTTACGACCCAGTCGTAAAGAGGCCTGTGATCCTCAAATTCGAGCGTACAGATGGAATGTGTTACCCCTTCTATTCCGTCCTCTATCGGATGAGCGAAATCGTACATGGGATAGATGCACCACTTGTCACCTGTGTTGTGATGAGTCATGCGGGCAATCCTGTATATAACAGGGTCACGCATATTTATATTTGGAGAGGACATGTCTATCTTTGCGCGGAGCGTCTTGGAACCATCCGGGTACCGGCCGTCCTTCATCTCCTGGAAAAGCCTGAGATTCTCCTCTATGCTTCTGTTCCTGTAAGGGCTTTCCTTCCCGGGCTCTGTCAGAGTGCCCCTGTACTCGCGGATCTGATCGGCAGACAGATCACAGACGAACGCCTTGCCCTTCTTGATCAGCTTCACGGCATACTCGTACATCTGATCAAAATAATTTGAAGCAAAGCGGACTTCTCCTTCATAATCAGCGCCCAGCCACTTAACATCCCTGATGATGGATTCTACGAATTCCGTCTTCTCCTTCATAGGGTTTGTATCGTCAAAGCGGAGCAGGAACTTTCCGCCGTACTCCCGGGCAAGTCCGTAGTTTAAAAGGATGGACTTTGCATGTCCGATATGCAGATATCCGTTCGGTTCCGGCGGGAAACGGGTACATACGGACGCAACCTTTTCCTCCTGAAGATCCTTATCTATCTCGATCTCAATAAAATTCTTTGAAGCAGTTTCACCTGCGCCAGCTGATGTCTCCTTCTCCATAGACAAACCTCCAACTATTAAAAAATATGAACATAATTAAATATATATCCCGGCAAATAACATGTCAAGCCCTTGACAGACGCCTTTGTCCTGTGATATATTTACTTGCGGACATTTCTCTGTCCAAGACGCTGATGTGGCTCAGGGGTAGAGCACATCCTTGGTAAGGATGGGGTCGGGGGTTCAAATCCCCCCATCAGCTGTCAGGCCGGTACTTTTGTACCGGTTTTTTTATAAAAAGGAGCGCCCTTCTCTTTCCGGAGACGGGCGCCCTTTTTTATCCGGATATTCTCTGCCTTACGATCTCATAGGCCAGGACTCCCGCTGCCACAGAGGCGTTGAGAGAATCAATATCCCCGAACATGGGGATGGAGGCCGTGAAATCGCACTTATCGCGGACGAGGCGGCTGACGCCTTCTCCTTCACTGCCTATGACAAGCCCTACCGGCCCTTTCAGATCCAGCTTGTACATGCTCTGGCCTTCCATATCGGCGCAGACGAACCAGAGGCCTTCTTTTTTGAGCTCGTCTATGGTCTTCCCTATATTTGTAACTTTGGCTACCGGTGTATAGTTGAGGGCACCAGCCGATGCTCTGGCTACCGTCGCCGTAAGGCCGACAGCCCTGTTCTTTGGAATGATCACACCATGTGCGCCCGCCAGATTTGCCGTTCGGATGATAGCTCCCAGATTATGGGGATCCTCTATCCCGTCAAGGATAAAGAGGAAGGGAGCCTGGCCCTTTTCTTTTGCCCTGGCCAGCATCGTATCCACGTCGGAATAGTCATAAGCCGCCGCCACGGCGATCACTCCCTGGTGATGGTGAGTCTCAGACATCTGATCCAGTCTTTCCTTATCCACAAAACGCACGATCGTCTTCTGCCTGCGCGCCTCTCTGAGTATCGTCCTCACCGGTCCATCCTTGCAGCCGTCGAGTACGTAAAGTTTATCTATCGTTTTGCCGGAACGATAGGCTTCAATGACCGGGTTCCGTCCTTCAAGCTTTGTCTCTGTATATCCCAATTATCTCTTATCCTTTCCTGGATGGCCGCGTTCTTTTTCTCCCGGCCTAAGATTCGTTCATTCATATCATTGTCAGACCCTGCAGGCCGTCATGGATCAGCGAGATCAGCCTTTCATATCTGCCGGCAAGGTAGAGGTAGCCCACAAGGGCTTCCAGACCTGTCGCTCTTCTGTAGTCGGCTGTGCTGGCATTCTTTGCCTTTGTATAGGATCTGGCATTGCGGCCGCGTTTGTAGACTGCAGTCTCCTCCTCGCTCAGATCGTCCATGATCAATCTGGCCAGTTCCGACTGAGTGTGGGCATTTACCAGATCGCTGGTCCTGTGGTGCAGTTTTACGACCGGAGCGTTGCCCTGGCCGACAACATAAGTTCTCAGAACAAGTTCATAGACTGCGTCGCCGATATAGGCAAGCGTCAGCGGTGAATACTTCTTAAGGTCCGGCTGACCCAGGCCGTAAACATTCCTGAAATATTCAGTCAGCTGCCCTACTGTCTGCTCCATTTTACTCCTTCTCTTGTATCCTTAAGCCGGATGCCCATGGAAGAAAGCTGGTCTCTGATCTGGTCAGCGCGGGCGAAATCTTTTGCCTTTCTCGCAGCCTGGCGCTCATCGATAAGAGCCTGGATATCCGCATCCAGGAGTTCTTCCTTCTTCTGGGTCTTTATACCAAGGATGCCGCAGAGCTTCTCTATCGTTTCCAGATATTTATCGCGAAGAGCGGCGGAGCTGTCCTCTGTCACATTGATATTGGCGGCTTTCACCATCTCAAATATGACAGATATTGCATCAGCTGTATTAAAATCGTCATCCATATAAGATTCGTATCTATTTACGAACTCGTCTATCTCATCGGAAAAAGCCTTTTCTTCCTCCTTTATGTCTCCTGTCAGCTTAAGATCCCTCAGTCTGTCGGCAGCTGTGAGGATCCTCTCAAGGCCGCTCTTTGCGCTTTCCATCAGCTCTCTGCTGAAGTTGAGAGGACTCCTGTAATGAGCGCTCAGCATAAAGAAACGAAGGACCTGAAGATCATACTGTTCGGAAACCTCTCTGACTGTGAAGAAATTTCCCAGGGACTTTGACATCTTTGTTCCATTTATATTGAGGAAGGCGTTGTGCATCCAGTATCTTGAAAATGGCTTTCCGCTGGCTGCCTCGCTCTGGGCGATCTCGTTTTCGTGATGAGGGAATATCAGATCCTCGCCGCCTGCATGGATGTCTATCGTCGTGCCCAGATATTTCTTTGACATGACAGAGCATTCTATATGCCAGCCCGGCCTGCCGTCTCCCCAGGGTGATGGCCAGGAGGGCTCTCCTTCCTTTTTGGGTTTCCAGAGCACGAAATCAAGCGGATCTTCCTTTCCTTCTTCTCCTGTTACCTTTATCTGATGATCGTCTGCCCTGTGTCCGCTCTCAAGGTCATCGATATTTTTATGGGAAAGCTTGCCGTAATCTTCAAAAGACCTGGTCCTGAAATAGACCGTTCCGTTTGATTCGTAGGCGTGTCCCTTGTCTATCAGAGTGCTGATCATATCGATCATGCCGTCTATCTCCTGAGTGGCGCGGGGATTGACTGTGGCAGGCATAATATTCATGCCCTCCATATCCTTTTTGCACTCGGCGATATAGCGCTCGGAGATAACAGAAGCCGGCACCCCCTCTTCATTGGAGGCCTTTATGATCTTGTCATCTACATCCGTAAAGTTTGATACATAATTTACCTTGTAACCCTTATACTCAAAGTATCTGCGGACCGTATCAAATACGATCATGGGACGGGCATTCCCGATGTGGATAAAGTTATATACGGTAGGGCCGCACACGTACATATTAACAATGCCCTCCTCAAGAGGCACAAAGTCTTCCTTCTGTCTGGTAAGAGTGTTAAATATTTTCATTGATGATCTCCTCCCGATGTAAAATGTATGCTAGATGATCTCATTGATAAATATCCTGTTCAGGATCGGAGCCTTCTTAATATTTTCATAAGAAGCACCGTCCCAGCTGAGCAGGCCATGTTCTTTCAGTTCTTCAAGGCTCCTGTACCCGGTAAGCCACTGCATGAGGGCCCCGGCATCCACGCTCATGTCGACGCCGGAAAGGGATGCCGATGTAAATGAGCCCTTCCTTTTCCCCAGGTACCAGGCACAGCTGCTTCCGCCCCCGAATGTCCAGAGCCAGATGCCGTCATTTTCCGGGATCCACCGGTCTCTGATATCCAGGCTCAGCTGCAGCTGCCGGGAATCTCTGCATGAGCCTCCGATCAGTTCCAGAAAAGCCCCCGCATCGATCAGACGTCCCATGATAATGGGTCTATCCCTTTGAACCAGCTCAGATCCTATTCTTGAAGCCGCTCTCTTTAAGGCTTCTTCCTGGCTGGGAAATGTCAGGATAGACATATCTTTTTCTGAAAAATACTGCAGGGTAAGCTGCCATATCTTTTCAGCCTCTTCTTCCCGGGCTGCAAAGTCCCGGATCTCTGCCTTATCCTCACAGGCATAGGACAGATATCCTATCCTTCTGCCGTCTTTTTCAAATATCATCAGGTCTCCGCCGTCCGCCCGGTTCTCCAGCTGCAGGCGGTAAAAATAATGAGGATCTCTCTGTGTGCAGATATCCATATCAGCCAGCGCCTTAGCCGCAGCGTCAACGGCGTATGTCAGATCTTCATCACAGGAAGCGGGACGAACCCTTATGTCAGAGGAGCAACCCCGAAAACCGCATGGATCTGCCTCATTCTCTTCCGCAGCCGCTCTCGTCTCAAAGACATGCTGGGCATAGATATAGGCAAACTGAGAGGGAAGGTAGATTGCCTCATCGGCAGGCATCAGATAGAGAAAGGGAAGCTTCTTTTCTCTCTGCTCCCTGAAAACCCGGGCAAGCAGAGCGCTCATCTGGCCCTGGTGCCTCTGGCTTTTATCCGTGGAGACTCCGACGATATAAACGCCGGGTATCCGCCGGATGCCCGCCTTCAGCTCATACAGGTTCTCATGGAGCTGGGCTGTGATCCGGCCCTTCTTCTCTACGACCCAGACCTCATTTTCCGGAAAATAGGTATCAAAATAATAATCCGTAAAGGAATCCGAATCGCCAAAACAACCCTGCCAGAGCCTGTACAGCTGCGGGATATCCCGGAGGCCGGCCCTGCGCACATAGGGCTCTGCAAAAGGGGCATCTGCCTGATCGGAAGCTTTTTTTCTTGTGACATCTGCAGAGTATCCTGTCTCCTTACTTTTGTCTGATCTCATATTTCTCTTCCAGTAGTATGGGATTGTAGGACATCTTGGACTTTCTCAGTCCCTCCAGGCCCATATCATCTTCCCTGTTCACATAGAGGGCATCCGGGAACTCATGCAGCAAAAACTGCTGGCTGATAAAGGGATAGAGACCGCGGATGTTTGGATTAGCTTTTTCCACGTGAATGTAGGCAGTCCTCTCCGCATGCCCGTAAACTCCCAGGCTGAAAGCCTCCAGCTGGCCGTCTATATAGATACCGCCCATTTTATAATTCAGATACCGGCAGTTCGTGAGCACAAAGTCTATCCCGTTCAACTCGTAGTCCACACGGTTGAACTCATCCTTTATGTCCCGCTCCTCTTCCCATTTCCTGAGGAAATCCATGATCTCGTCATGGTGGTCTCCGCAGTTCAGCGGCCGGTATTCATAACGGTCTCCGTAATTTTTCAGAAATGCGTTCACATGATTCTTCTTCTTGTGATAGGCTTTTCCGCTGTAGGTCATCATCTTTTTCGCGTCGTAGACATAGTCATAATATCTTCTGTCCGCGATGATCTCATACTTATCAGGATCAGGGGCTATCTTCTCCAAAGCGTCCTTATCCACAAGATACATGACCATCTTTTTGCCCAGCACCTGGTTAAAATACTGCTCTGTCACATGAAAATAATGCGCAAGCTTATCTTCCTCGCACATGGGAGTCTGGCTTCCGATCTTTCCGTCGACCGTGACCAGCCAGAGAAGGGCTTCATCATTCCTCAAAAATTGTGTCTGATAATAGTCCTTCCACATAAAGGCGCTTGTCAGGATCCCGTCAACCGTATGAGAGTATCTCTTCTTGAAATAGGGAAGCAGCAGATCATAATGCGAAGGCATCAGATCCTCTTTTATAAAGTCGTTAAAATTCATAAATCACTCCGTTTTATAGTCAGTTCTTTTCAGGGCACTTCATCATACAGCCGGGGCAGGAAAGAGGTTTGTCACCGCCGGGGGCATAGGACATCTCATACATGACATCGCTCCCCGCAGCTTCTCCTATCTCATCGAGCAGACATACAGCCTGAGCGCTTATGCCCTCTCCTCTTCCCGTAAACCCAAGTCCCTCTTCTGTTGTCGCTTTCACACTGACACGGGAGACCGGAAGTCCGAGAGCCTTGGCAATATTCTCCCGCATCTTTTTGATATATCCCGCCATCTTCGGTTTCTGAGCTATGATCGTGGAATCTATATTCCCCGGGAAAAAACCATTTTCTTCCAGGATCTGTACGACCCTGCGGAGAAGATCCAGGCTGGACGCCCCTTCATATTCGGGGTCGGAATCGGGGAAATGCTGACCGATATCTCCCAGGGCAGCGGCTCCCAGCAGAGCATCCATAATGGCATGCAAAAGTACGTCCGCGTCAGAATGCCCGTCAAGTCCCTTTTCATAAGGTATCTCCACGCCGCCGATGATGAGCCTGCGCCCGCACACAAGCCTGTGAACGTCATATCCGGTCCCTATCCTCATATCTATTCTCCTTCACGCTGATACTGCGCCGGACGAACACCGCTCCGGGCGCAAATGCAATGTCAGATTTTACGGCAAAATTATAACAAGAAATGTCCCTGATAGCAAGAAGCCTGCCTCCTAAAAAAGCTGGCAGATAAAACTGATGACACCATCTTTCCACTGCGCTCTGATATCTCCTCCGTACTGAGAGCAGATACTTTCTGCCAGAGAAAGACCGATGCCATAGCCCCCCTTATCTATATTGTGTGAGCTGTCCTGACGGTAAAATCTTTCAAAAAACCTGCTGTAATCCACATCTGCCCCTTCTGCGTAGGAATTCGACACGGTAAGAGCGGCACCCCGGCCATTTTTGATCTGCCCGGCAGTTACCTCTATCTTCCCGCCCTCATCACAGTACTTGACAGCATTGTCAACAAGGAGGGTCGTAAGCTGCCTGATCTTTGATGAATCCGCCAGCATCCTGATCCCTGAGGGAACGTTTATCTCAAGAGATCTGCCTTCCTGCCTTGCTACGGACGCGAAAGAGAGCGCACTCTCCCTGACAGCCGCGGAGAAATCTATCTCTTCCAGCTCGCTCTTATCCTCCCGTTCCGATTCCCTTGAGATGATGACCAGGTTCTGGATCAGGGCGCTCATTCTGTCTATCTGATTTATCGTTGACTGATTCCATTCGTCTTCCCCGTAAAGCATCTGCTCCAGCTCTGTATTGGCCCGGATGACAGCAAGAGGGGTCTTAAGTTCATGGCTGGCATTTGTAATAAATTCTTTCTGCCTCTTTACATTCTCTATCTCCGGCTGGATGGCCCTCAGGGATAATGCCCTCATAAGCAGATACGATATGAGAAGACCCGCAAGATATATGACAATGATAGAGTACAAAAGCCTTGTAAGCGCGATCATCTCCGCGCTGCAGTCCAGAAAGCAGATCAGCTTGGAACCGTCATCATAGACCTTTGACTTGTAATAATAATCTCCATAGTGTCCGGACTGTCTGACATTGCTGAATATTTCCTCCGCATACTGACTTGCCGTAGAGTCTTCATCGTCTGTCTTGACGGAAAGGACATTGCCGCCGCTGTCAAAGCGGACAGAATAATAATGCTTATACTTATTGTATTGTCCCCTAAAAGCCTCTGTCAGGGAATGGACATGGATCCCGTCCGGTTTTATTTTCCCATTCTCCTTACTGCTATCCGTGTCAGCAGGACTGCCTTCATTTTCCACAAGCTCGGTAAGGGAAACAGAAACTGCTCTTCTCATTGAGACATAGCTGCTGAAAAATATTGCCGATCCAATGCAGAGCATGGTAATAAAGAGGGAAAATACAGAAATATAGATAAATTTTTTTCTTAAGATCTGAATATCTCTTGAATTCATCCGCCATCCCCCTTAGCTTAAGGATTCTCCAGTCTGAAAGCTCCTCCCCACTCTCCTGAGATAAAGACATCCGTCCCTATCGCCCTGAGCTTTGCCTTTAAATAGGAAATATAAAGCCATACGGTATCTTCCCCGGCTTCTCCTTCATTCTTCCAGATATGGTCCAGAATATAGGCAGTGGTCAGAGCCTTGTCCCTGTTCACGGCAAGCATCTGGATCAGCTCAAATTCCTTTATGGACAGGCGGACAGAGTTCTCTGCCGTCATGGAAAGATCTTCCGCGTTCAGGACGATATTCCCAAAGCTGATCTGTCTGCCGCTGAACTGATCCGCCCTTCTTGTCTGTGAGCGGATCCTCGCCAGGAGTTCCTTTATGGCAAATGGCTTTGGCAGGTAGTCGTCAGCTCCGGCGTCAAGCCCTGCCACTCTGTCATCTATCTCTGTCTTGGCAGTCAGCAGGATGACCGGAGTCAGGATATGCCTGCTCCTTATCTCCCTGAGTACCTCAATGCCGTCTTTTCGCGGCATCATGATGTCAAGGATAATACAGTCATAGCTGTCCCTGTTTATATGATCCAAAGCGTCCTGCCCGTCGAAAGCAAGATCTACGTCATAATTTTCATGTCTCAGGACTGTGCCGACAACCTTGCGCAGATCTTTGGTATCTTCCGCAAATAGTATCTTCAATGTTTACGCCCCGCTTTCAGAAATTTTTTCACCTGTCAGATATCCCCGTTTATCATATCTTTTATCGTCTGCAGGGACAGGTCTGTAGAAGCCAGTTCATCCGCGCAGCGCTTAAGCTCTGACGCGATCAGCTCTTTGCTCCCGCTTATATTCTTCTTGTATGTCAGCTGATGCTCCAGAACCGCCCAGGTATCCATGGAGATCGTGCGGATCTGTATCTCGGCATAGTATCCGCTTTCCATTTTTATAATGAGATGAAGGCTGCGGTAGCCGCCGGGCTTGGCGTTCTTTATATAGTCCTTTTCCTGGACAATCTGAATATCCTCAAAGCCGAGCAGGTAATCTCTGACCATATAGACGTCATTCAGGAAAGCGCATACGATTCTCATCCCTATGGCGTCATGGATCTTGAAGAGCGCGCTTTCTTCCGTCTGAGGAAGGCCCTTGCGGACACATTTTTCCCGCATGCTCTCCTCCGACTTTATCCTGGATAAACAGTGTTCTATGGGATCATATCCTGTTTCCTCCCGGATCCGGGTCCTCAGCCGGTCAACCCTTTCCATAAGCTCTTTCCTGATATTCTCAAGCTCTGCCAGGTGATCCCCATAAATACTTTTTCTTCCGCTTTCTTCCGGATGTTCAGAATCCATATGCTCCCCTCCCTGCTTTTCTGTCATATAGAGTATATCATAAAAGTATGTCCATTCCATGTACAGAGGGACGGAACTTTTCTTTAGATACGAAAAAGCCCTGAGAAGTATTCTCAAGGCTTTAATAAGTAGCGAGAGGGGGACTTGAACCCTCGACACCGCGGGTATGAACCGCGTGCTCTAGCCAGCTGAGCTATCTCGCCATAAATGGAACCTACAGGGCTCGAACCTGTGACCCTCTGCTTGTAAGGCAGATGCTCTCCCAGCTGAGCTAAGATTCCATTGTCAGAATCGCGCTGACAAAAGATATATTATCCCACTTTAAGGAGATTGTCAACAGTTTTTGTAATTTTTGTAAACGCTTTTTTTCTTTTTCTTCATAAAATGCCGGATCCGTTTGAAGGTCCTATTCCTCTAATGTATAATGCAGTTATGGCGCTGCCTGTTAGAGTAAAAAAGGAGAATGTTCATAAATGATCTGTGATTATCCGGAGTACTACGAAAAATTTGCCTGCATAGGGGAAGCCTGTCCGGACACCTGCTGCAGCGGATGGGAAGTCGATATCGATGAGGAGTCCTGGTACTATTATATGACGGTGAAAGGGCCTTTAGGGGACAGACTGCGCAGCTGCATGCGCGAGGAGGGCGGGGACAGATTTTTCCCGCTCACAGATAAGGGCCGCTGTCCCTTCCTCAATGAACAAAATCTATGTGATATCATCTGTAGTCTGGGGCCGGAAAGCATCTGTCAGGTATGCACAGAGTATCCCCGTTATTTTCTTCCGATTGGGAAGGATTATGAACAGATAGACATGAGCCTGTCCTGCATGGAGGTGGGCCGCATCTTCTTTGAGGGCACATCCCCTGTCCTCTATAAAAGAGCCCTGGTCTCTGAAACCGGCGAGGATCCCACAGATGGCCTCTCCCATTCCGATCAGGAAAAGCTGCAGGAGCTGATCCGCCTGCGCACGGACAGGATCGATACCCTCCAGGACAGGAGTCTGCCCCTGACCAGCCGCCTTGACAGGATTTTTTCTCCCTATGAAGATTCTATCAGGGAAAGCAGGGTCATCCTCATAGATGTTCTGGACCGGATGGAAGTTCTTACAGATAAATGGACGGCTCTCTTAAGCGAGATAAAAGAAAACAGCCGGCTTCTGGATCAAAACCGGGAAGCATTTCTTGCTGAAAATAGAGAAAATCTCTCCCTCTGGTTTGAGAAGCTGGCTGTCTATCTGACATTCCGCTATACGCTGGATTCTTTTTATGACAAAGAAAAAGCAGCTGTTCCCCGCCTGATCCGGCGGAGCCTGCGGCTGATCTTCAGGCTCTGTCTCTATCGCAGGCTGAAAATGGGGACTTTTGACCTGCAGGATATGATAGATATCGCACATATATACTCCAAACAGGTAGAACATTCGGATATCAATCTGGAGCTGATGAAAAGCCCTGTTTCAAAATGATGTCTTCGGGCGGTGAAGGGAAAGGAACCCTCTCGCCGTTCATTTCTCTCCGGGTACCGCCATTCTCATAATACGGACACACAGATCTCCGTCATAGTTCAGATATCTGGAATAATTGGCTTCCACGCTGACGTCGCCCGCATAACCCGCGTCTGCTGCCGCCTTCAGAAAATCTGCCAGCTCCCTGACATTCTCCGCATGTGGATAACCTCTGTCGTTATTCCCCAGATCCGTGCTGTAATGAAGGTGCTTTACCAGAGGCATGACAGCCGCCATCTGAGTCAGATCCTCATCCATTGCCATGGCATTGTAATAGTCATAGACCATCCAGAGATTATCAGGGATCTTCCTGCCGGCAACAGCTGTCTGTGCCAGTTTTGTCATCTCCGGATCAAGAGAGTCCGCCTGGATGCCCCTGAGAGCCTTCACCATATCGGCAGCTTCCTGTGTATGATTCATATAATCGGTCAGGCCGCTGTGCACGGCTTCCAGGAGAACGTTTATGCCATACCTGGCAGCCTCTTCGCATGTGATGTAAAGAAATGTCATCATCTCAAACATGGCGGCTTTTGACGGGTAGCCCTCGGGCAGCTTTCTGGCCGCAGGTGCACCGATCCCGACATTCCTTACGCCCAGTCTGTGAGCGTATTCCATCAATACTGAGGCATATCTGCGGATGACGGAAGGAGAAAAGTTCGGACCGACGATCGCCGTATCAGAGCCGCAGTAATCGTTTATGGCGATGCAGGGAAATCCCGTCTTCTCATAAAGCCTGAGAAAATCCTCTCTCTGATACTCGCTCAGGGCCATAAGCTGTCTTCCCGACAGCTCGATATAGTCAAAGCCTGTTTTACTGATCTGAACATAATTTTCCGTGTTCCCGCAGCACCCTATTCTCATAGCTGACCTCCGCTTTTATTATTTTGCCTTCTGCTCTCCCCAGAAATCTACAGGTTCATAATCCTGAAGCTGAGCCAGGAAGCCTCTCCTGCTCAGACTGTCCTGTATCCTGTCGAGAACTTCTTCACTCCGGGCAGAAACTGTGTGGTAATGGTATCCCGATGTAATGTTCATAAGAAGACTGCTCCTGCCGGCAGCAATATCATCCAGATATTTTTTTACATCATAGGCACTGGAGAGATTGAGTTCGCCCCTCATCACACCGTAGACCTTGTGATAGACAAAGACGTCATCTACCCTGCCGCCGAGATTTATGATCATCATGAGCTCTTCTTCTGTCTCACTGACGGAATGTCTTACCTTGAAGACCCTGCTGACACTGCTCTGGCCGGAGAGAAGATATCCGCGGTTTGTCGAATAGATCATAGATCCGTTGGCCCTCATCAGAGCGATATCCTGGACTATGACCTGCCTGCTGACCCCGAAGGATCTGGCGAGGGCGGACCCGGAGACAGGCGCCGCACTGTCTTTCAGGATCTTCAATATGCCTTTTCTTCTTTCATATCCGTTCACGAAGCCTGTCATCTCCTTTCCGTAACAGTTCGATGCAGCTAATATATATTGTAACCCATCTTTGTAAATATTTCATCATGGACGTGCGCTTTTGTCCTTAATTTTTTGATCCATCAAGAGGGTGCAGGTCTTTTAGCGATACATCCAGAATGGGAGCTGAATGGGTAAGGGCTCCGCAGGAAATATAATCGGCTTTCAGATCCCGGATCTTAGCCGCGTTTTCCAGGGTTACATTGCCTGAGATCTCTATATCCGCGCGGCCTGCGATCAGGTCTATTGCCTCCTTCATCTCCTCGTGGGTCATATTATCCAGCATGATGATATCAGCTCCTGCCTCCAGAGCTTCTCTTACCATATCAAGATCTTCCGTCTCGACTTCTATCCTTCGCACAAAAGGGGCGTGGGCTCTTGCCATCTCAACAGCCTGCCTGACTCCTCCTGCCGCGCCGATATGGTTATCCTTGAGAAGAACTCCGTCAGAGAGATTATATCTGTGGTTATGACCTCCGCCCACAGTAACAGCATATTTTTCAAATATCCGGTTGTTGGGGCTTGTCTTTCTTGTATCCAAAAGCTTTATCCCGCTCCCTTCCAGGAGAGCTGCCATCTTGTGCGTATAGGTGGCTATGCCGCTCATATGCTGAAGATAATTGAGGGCTGTCCTCTCACCTGTAAGGATCGTTCTGATGTCTCCGGTCACCTTTGCCAGCTCCATCCCTGCGCTTACCTGGTCACCGTCTTTTACATGAAATGTTACCTGCGTATCCTCATCCAGGAGCTTAAAGGTCCTTTCAAATACCTGAAGGCCGCAGATGATGCCTTCCTGCTTGCAGAGAAGTCTTGCCATGCCCTGGCAGGGACTGGGCATGACGCTCATAGTCGTAACATCCTCACTTGTAATGTCTTCTCTGAGAGCGCCCAGGATGAGGGGATCGATATTTACTTTTAAACTTGCCTTGTCAAACATAACAATATTCCTTTTTCCTACGAAATTTCCCTGTAAGCAACCTTGATCGGCCTTCCGCCGTTTGCCTTGTTTATGGCCTCCTCAACCATAATGTGGTATCTTTCATCAAGTTTTTTATCCTTGTACTGCTTAAGATCCACGATACTGTTTATATCTTCACTCTCCCTGCTCCAGTTCCTGGCCATATCGCCGGCTGCGCGCTTTGCGAACACCAGGCTTTCGAGCAGGGAATTGCTTGCCAGGCGGTTTCTTCCGTGTACCCCGTTGCAGGCAGCCTCTCCGACACAGTAAAGACGGTCCATGGATGTCTTGCTCTCATAGTTTACATTTATTCCGCCCATAAAATAATGCTGGGCTGGTACAACTGGGATGCACTCTTTCGTGACATCGTATCCCATCTCCATACAGTGCTTTATGATATTGGGGAAATGTCTGACCAGCTCGTCGTGAGGTATGGGTCTTAAATCTTCCCAGACAAATTTTGTGCCGTCCTTTTCCATCTGTTTGTAGATCTCTTCCGTGAGCAGGTCACGCGGCAGCAGTTCGTTTGTAAAGCGTTTCATATCCTTGCCGTAGAGTTTTGCTCCCTCGCCGCGGACAGATTCGGAGATGAGGAAGGATCTGTCCTCTTCCTTCTCTGAGTAAAATGTGGTCGGATGGATCTGAATATAATTGATGTTCTTCAGCTTTATGTTGTGCTTGAGGGCGATGGCGATTGAATCACCTGTCAGATGGCGGAAATTTGTCGAATGTCTGTAAAGACCTCCCAGACCGCCGCAGGCAAATACTGTGTAGTCCGCTTCTATTGTAAATAAATTGCCATCCTGGCCGCGAACGACCGCTCCAAAGCATTCATTGTCCTTCTCAATGATATCTATCATAGTCGTATAGGACAGGATCGTCACATTGGGAAGCTCCTTGACCCTGGCAAGCAGATGGCTGGTGATCTCCTCCCCCGTTATATCCTCGTGGAAGAGGATCCTTTTATTGGAGTGGGCTCCCTCCCTGGTAAAAGCAAGCGCCCCGTCCGGTCCCTTGGCAAATCTTACGCCGTAGCTGATCATATCCCGGATCACATCCTGGGATGAGCGGATCATGATATCGACAGATTTTCTGTCATTTTCATAATGGCCGGCCTTGAGTGTGTCCTCCACATAGCTCTGATAGTCATCTTCATCTCTCAGCATACAGATCCCGCCCTGAGCCAGATAGGAGTCACTGCTCTCGGGGTCTGCCTTGGTGATCATCGTGATCTTCTTGTCCCGGGGAAGCTGGAGCGCGCAGTAAAGCCCCGAGCAGCCGGATCCGACAATAAGTATATCTGTCTTCATCTTCAATACCTCGCAAATATCATATTTCATTTGTTTCATTACCCCGATCCCCGGCCGTGATCCTCCCTGCGGCAGGGACCGCAAATGCATTTGTCCGCTATTATAGCACAGTTCTTTACATGTGACAAGACAGTTGTAATAAAATATCTTTACAGTTGTCTTGACAGTAAAACCCGGCCTGTGTATAATGAGAACAATTAAGCTTTGTGCAGAAAACTGCGGATAAAGGAGATCATAATGACTATACAAGAGATGCAGGAAAGCATACAGAAACTGAAAAAAGAGAAAGATATATGCATTCTGGCCCATGCATACCAGAGCCAGGATATCTGGGAGGTCGCTGATTACATCGGTGATTCCTATGGCCTGAGCGTACAGGCATCAAAGACCGACAGCAAGACCATCATCATGTGCGGCGTCAGATTCATGGCAGAGACTGTCAAGACCCTTTCCCCCGACAAGACTGTCTATCTGGCCAATCCCATCGCCGGCTGCCCCATGGCGGCTCAGCTCTCAAAAAATGATGTCATAAAGCTCAAGGAAGAGAACCCCGGTTACGCGGCCGTCTGTTATATTAATACAACTTCTGAGTTCAAGACCGTATGTGATGTGACTGTCACATCCTCTTCCGCTGTCAAGATCATAAAGAATATGCCGCAGAAAGACATCCTTTTTGTCCCTGACTGCAATCTGGGCGGCTGGGTTAAGAAAGAAGTTCCGGAGAAGAATTTTAAATTTTTCAATGGAGGATGTCCCACCCACCGCAAGATGACCCAGTGGGATGTAAAGGCTGCGAAGGCCGCTCACCCGGATGCCCTTCTTCTTGTCCATCCCGAGTGCAGGGCGGAGGTTGCAGAGGCTGCGGATTATGTCGGCAGCACGACCGGCATCATGATATTTGCAGAGGACAGCGACGCGAAAGAGTTTATTATTGGAACAGAAGCCAGCATCGTACAGCATCTGCAGTTTAAGCTCCCGGACAAGAAATTTTACCCCCTGTCCCAGGAACTTGTATGTCCGAATATGAGGGCAACTACCCTGGCAGATGTTTATAACTGCGTAAAGGGAACCGGCGGAGAAGAGATCATACTTCCTGATGATGTCATTGCCGGAGCAAGAAAGTGCATCGACAAGATGATAGAACTTGGCTGATCCGTTTTCCGGTGTCTCTTTCGGGCAGATCCACCCGAAGAGGCACCGATTTTATTTTATCCTCAGGGCATTGTCAAGCAGCCAGTCTCTGTCCCAAAGCTGGACATCTACCTTCTCTGCCGTTTTTACGGCCGCGTCGCTGAAATACCCGTTCGTCATGACAGCCGCCAGGCTGCAGCCGTACATCTGCATGCCGGTATAAACTTCCTGGACAGCTTTATTGCTGACCGGATAAGAACATCTTTTGCACTGGACGGCATATGTTTCTCCATCCTTTGAGGCTAAGATATCCACACCATAGTCATTGCTTCCCCTGGTAACCGAAACGTCGGAAAATCCCCTCTGGCTCAGATACCGGGCGCACCAGAACTCAAAATCCCGACCGGCCATGTTATCTATGCCTGCAAGCCTTGCCGCCCTCGCTCTCTCCTTCTGTCCCTGAGAGGCCCCATAGGCCGCCGCCAGGGCACAGGCTGCCATCATTGCGGTAAAGAGAAGGGTCAGCTTTTCGGGGGCTGCTTCCTGCATAAAGATAAGAAAACTCACGATTCCCCATATTACAAAAATGATAAGAAAGATCAGGATCATGACCTGCAGGGCAGTGCCCTTTTTTTGTCTTTTTCTTTTTCCTCTCATATTCCAACTCCATTCGGACCGGTCTTCTTCCCTTATTGACGCCGATAAATCCAGGTCTTATAATTGGAAAGGAGCAAGACCACTTTTATTTTATCAATAATAATAGAGGCTGTCACTCATCGGCAGCGCAAAGGAGAATATTATGATCGGGTTTATAGGACTGGGGATCATGGGACGTCCCATGGCCAAAAATCTCATAAAAGAAGGCGTAAGCCTCATGATCACAGATCACAATAAAAAGACGGCAGAAGAGTTTTCCCGGATGGGTGTCAGATGCGGGTCAAATGAGGAGATCGCCGAAAACTGCTCTCTTATCATCCTCATGCTGCCAAACGGATCTGTCAGCAAAGAGGTCCTCTTTGGAGAGGATGGCCTCGCATCTTTTCTGAAGGAAGGAAGTCTGGTCTGTGATATGAGCAGCGTCGCCCCGGAGGAGTCCAGATACTGTGCCGACAGGCTGGCACAGAAGAATTGTTCCTTTATGGATGCTCCCGTCTCGGGAAGTGAATCCGGAGCGGTCGCCGGCAGCCTGGCTATCATGTGCGGCGGCAGTCAGAAAGATTTTGACCGGATGAAACCATATTTTGATATCATGGGCTCATCGGCCATCCTGGTAGGCGGTATCGGAAGCGGAAGCACGACAAAGCTCTGCAACCAGATGATCGTGAACAATACGATTGCCATCGTCAGTGAGGCCTTTGTCTTTGCTAAAAAGGCAGGAGCAGACCCTGAGAAAGTCTATCAGGCTATCCGGGGCGGTCTGGCCGGTTCTGCTGTTCTGGATCAGAAGGTGCCCATGATGATAGACCGCAATTTCAAACCGGGCGGAACTCTTACCATCATAAAAAAGGATATAAAAAACTGTTTAAACAGTGCGCACCAGTCTGATGTACCGGTTCCCTATACGGCTCAGCTCTTTGAGATCGTTCAGTCTCTGATCGTACACGGCCATGCCGGCGATGATCACAGCGGCATCGTTCAGTACTTCGAGGCACTGGCAGATACCCAGGTAAAGAAAGACTGATACCAGTGAAAATATGGCCGGACCCGGCTTTTTATGCCGGGTCCGGCCTTTTGCTTATTTGTATAGCACGATCGCGGTGCCTGCTGAAATATTTTTGTAGATGCGCTCCGCCGCGGAATGAGGCAGGTTGACACAGCCGTGAGAGCCGTTCGTCTTGTAGATGCTTCCGCCGAAAGAGGATCTCCAGCTCGCGTCATGCATCCCCTGGCCATTGTAAAAGGGCATCCAGTAATCAACGTCCGAATCCCAGGAATCCATGGCATTTTGTCCTGTCAGCTTGGCAGGGCTTTTTTTGTAGGCAAGAGGGAAGCAGCCGGTTACCGTCTCCGTCTTGTGCTGTACATTGCCCGAGACAAAATCGGACTCAACGATCAGCTTCCCCTTCTTGTAGAACCAGAGATGCTGGGCGCTGAGATTGATCTCAACATATGTACCGTTTAGATCATCCACTCCGTCTCTGCTGTAATACAGAGGGTTGCCGTAGGAATTCGTCTTATAATAGACAGGTTCACGGGTGACAGATTTTCTTGCCTCTATATCCTTCTTCAGCTGAGCCGCCTCCTGGGCCTGCTCTATGGTATATCCGTATTCATTGGCAGACGCGCTGATCTGTTTTACCTGACCGCCTGTCGTCTTAAAGCTTCTCTGCTTATATCTTGTGTCATATTTTGCTGCAAGAGACGCGGCATATTCTTTTACTGCCTGCTCATCGACAGCCGCCTTCAGATCGTCGGATATCTTCACCCACCGGGATATTGTTTCGCCATCCAGGACCTGGGTCTTAGACCCGAACTGATAGGTGACGCTCATTTTTTTATATTCTTCCAGACGGTAAGCCTTGTTCTTGGCAGCAAGATTCTTCTTCAGCTCTGTTTTGTCATTGGACACCTTGCGGGAGGAATACACTTCATCGGGCACATCTACTTTCAGCAGATCTTTCCCCTGCAGATCCTCTCCTTCCAGAGCCTTTTCTATCTTGGTGTTCACATATTTCTGAAGCTTTGAGTCATCTATCTCATTGCCCTGAACCGCGTCCGCGATCTCATAAAGATCTGTCTTCTTATTAAGGACATAAGAAGCATCCTGTGATTTGACGCGGGGCATTTTAAAGGAAGAGGAAACGAGGAAGGCACGGTTGACCTCATCATCCTTTTTATAAGCGCTTTTGCCTGAAATATCGCTTCCTCCCGCAAGAGTTTTCAGCATGACAAATACATTATGCTTCTGCTCTGTCAGGGCCTGCTCCAGACTTCTTTTGTACGCGGGCTCATCGAACGTATAGCCGTAATCGCCAAGACTTCCCTCAAGGGCAGTCCTGCCATCTTCCAGGATCTGGATCTTCATGCCGTCCAGCTTTTCCTTCTCCCGGGATACCAGCTCAGAGACAGTTCTGCCTGAGATATCCTCTCCGTTTAAACTTGTTCCCTTAAGAAAACCCGGTCTGTCCCTGTTCATAAGAAAAAGAACTGCGATGCCCGCTCCCAGCAGACATATGACAGCCAGTATTACGATAAAAACAATAGTTAATTTCCTGCGCACAAGCATCACCTCATAAAGTGAATAAAGACAAACAGGTTGACCGCTTCGGTTTCGAGCAGCCTATATGATAGAAAATCCGCGAACCTTCCTGATAAGAATGATTCACGGATATACAATACAGTGTCGGCGTGACTGGATTTGAACCAGCGGCCTCTACGTCCCGAACGTAGCGCTCTACCAAACTGAGCCACACGCCGCCGACTAAAATAGTATGCTACGAAACAGGGTAAATGTCAAGGGAAATTTTGAAAAATGCCGAAATATGATCACAATCTCCTGTCCCTTTCCGATTCGTACTTGACCACTTTGAAAATAACGATATAGATGACAACTATGACTGCCGCCATGATAAGAGATGACATGCCTGTCCCTATCATTGCACAGGAATCATAGAGACCGTGGAAGCAGACAGACAGGAGATAACCGGCAATGATATCAAGGACAGCCCTGCCCGTATAGCCGTCATAATAACGCATCTTTGCCCTGCCATAGAAGGCTCCGAAGACGACCGCGAAAGCGCAGTGGCCGGGAATGGCGAGAAATGCCCGGGGAGCCAGAACGGAGGGGCCAAAGTTCATGGCATACATGATATTCTCCATACCGGCAAAGCCCAGAGATGTGAAAACGGAATAGACGATCGCGTCAAATTTGTAGTTAAATTCAGGGTTTCGCCAGGTCACCCGGCTCATGAGAAGATATTTCATGCCCTCTTCGACCAGGCCTACGACCAGGAAGGACAGAAGGATCTTATAAAAGGCACTGTTGGGATTCAGGTCGGCTCTTCCAAGGATATTCTCCCCTATTCCTTCCAGAACCATGGAGAGAAAGCCGGCCAGCACGCCCATAAGGACCAGTCTTCCCAGAAGGGCCGGTGACTCTCTTTCTATCTTGTCCTGCTTATATACATAGTTCATCAGAATCAGGGCCGGCGCCAGAGCCAGCAGCAGATAGATACCAAATATACTGAACATAGGCATCAGAAAAAACATAGATCGCACCTTCTTATATATAGATAACAACCAGGCATCGGCCACAAAGCCGGCACCCGGTTGTTATCTATTTCACTATTAATGGTTCGCAGGAGAAAAAGCTCCTTAGAACATATACCCCAAAAAATCGAACTGCAGCCTGATAAGTATTAGACAATTTTAAAATAACACAAGCGATTCCCCTTGTCTTTCCCTGATCTATCTCTTGTTCCACTGCAATTTCGCATATCAATGAACTGGTTTTAGAATAAACCATTGTTTAATAATTGTCAAGGCACTGGAAAACAAACTTTCCTTATAACAATGTATTTTATCAGATACCGAAAAGGCCCGGAAGCTGGTCCGGCCTGTCTATCCTGTATTCGGCATCTTTTATCTGTCCGAACCCATAGGAGGCATATATGATCGGTATACCCGCGCCATGGGCTGCTTCGGCATCCGTCTGCACATCTCCCACATAGACAGCCTGCTTCAGGTCATATCTGCGGATGATCTCAAGGATATTTCCTTTTTTATCGAAGCCGGTATCACCGGGACAGAGATGGTCTTTTATGCAGTCTTCCAGTCCGCAGCTTTCCATAAAAAGCTCTATATAACCACTCTCGCAATTGCTGACGATAAAAAGGTCTATATTTTCTCTTATCCGGCTTAAGGCCTGCCTGACTCCCTCATAAGGCCGGGGAGGGGTCCTGTGCAGGCAGATCATCTCTTCCCGGATGCATTCCATGGTAAAATCGTACTGTTCCTGCTCTGTCCGGTCAGGAAAGAGTCCTGCCCCTATCCCGGCTGTAGTCTTTCCAAAAAGTGTTTTTAGCTTTGCGCCGTCACAATGGGGATAGTCCTCTCCCAGCAGTCTGCTGATCGCCTTATTGTATCCGATGGCGCAGACCTGAGTCGAATCCCACAAAGTTCCGTCTATATCCAGAATAATACCATCGCAGCCTTTTATAATATTTTCCACCTGTTATTACCTGTTCCTTTTTTACACATCCAGGCCGCTGTGAAGTGACCTGTTTCCCACAAATCTGAGCAGCCTGATCTTTGCCGTCCTCTCTCCTGTTCTCAGATATTCATCCAGCATAAGAAATGCTTTTACCGCGGACCTGACAGACAGGACAAAAAGTTCCGGAAAGGACAGGTCGGATGTGATCCGGCGGTCCCAGGGATTCGTCCAGGTCTCCTTATCCAGGTTAAGCAGCTGATCCTGGGGATCTGAGCTGACGTTCGGGATCCCCCTCAGGAGGATCTCTTTCCTGAAAAAAGCCAGCAGATGACTTGCTGTTGTCTCGTTCATGCTGAAAACGTCAGGCCCCGCGTTCCGCCTGCCGTAGCAGGCGCTTGTAGAGTCCGCCAGAAATACGCTCAGAGCTGCCTTCTCTACCTCCGTATATCTGAGCAGAGGGCCCATGTCGAACTGTTTGGGGTAGATCCCCCTGCAGTTTCTCAGCATGATCAGATCCAGCTCATCCTCAAGCTTGGCATGGCGCCTTCTGTATTTTTTGTGTGGTTTATCAAGGTCAAAACCTATCCGGGCGTATACATAGGGGTGGCAGATGCAGTCCATGAAGACATGGGCAATAAAGCCGGCCAGATAAGCACTGATATGATCTCTCACAAATCCCTCTTCCATCCCGTTCAGCAGTCCAAGAGATACGGACAGATAATGGGCTGTTCCCTGCTCATGCATGATGCTTCCTATATTATTCATTCCATTTTCCAGGATAAGCACCGGATAGTAAAAATAGATATCCGGCCCCTGCAGACCGTATGTATAGGATACGGGGCAGAGCTCCAGCACATTTTTCAGGCGGCAGTCCGGCATGCTTTCCAGGCACTCGCCGCCCATCATGATATGACTTGTAAATCCCGGCATAACATCACTCCTGTCAGCACATTTCCTCCGGGTGAAAAACCTTGTCAAATTCTTCTTCGCTCAGATACCCCAGCCGCACGCAGGCTTCCTTCAGAGAGATATTTTCCCTGTAGGCCTTGTTTGAGGTCTTTGCGGCCTTCTCATAGCCGATATAGGGGTTGAGAGCCGTGACAAGCATGAGGGAATTGTAAAGATTATAATGCATCTTTTCTCTGTTTGCCTTTATGCCCTGAGCGCATTTTACCGTAAAGGAAACGATGGATTCCGACAGCAGTCTGACAGACTGGAGGAAATTATAGGCCATGACCGGCATAAATACATTCAGTTCAAAATTGCCCTGGCTGGCGGCAAATGAGATGGCTGTGTCGTTGCCCATGACCTGGACCGCTACCATGGTAACCTGCTCGCACTGGGTCGGATTTACCTTGCCCGGCATGATGGAGCTTCCCGGTTCATTTGCCGGGATCGTGATCTCTCCCAGCCCGTCCCTCGGGCCGCTTGCCAGCATCCTCACATCATTGGCGATCTTAAGCATATCGCAGGCCATGGCCTTTACCGCGCCGTGGGCAAATACAAGCTCATCCTTGGATGTCAGGGCATGAAATTTATTGGGTGCCGTTAGGAAAGGGACTCCTGAAATTTCAGATACTTCCCTGGCAGCCTTCTCGGCAAAGCCCTGAGGAGCGTTCAGGCCCGTCCCCACTGCTGTTCCTCCCAGAGCAAGGGTCTGAAGTGGCTCCAGGGTCCTTTCTATCAGTTCGATATCTTTTTCCAGAGAGCTGCGCCAGCCTGATATCTCCTGGGAAAAGCTTAAGGGTACAGCGTCCTGCAGATGGGTCCTGCCGCACTTTACGGCATCCTGATTCTCTGATTCCAGTTTCGCAAATACCTCTATCAGGCCTTTTGCTGCCGGGATCAGCCTGTCTCTCAAGGCGATGGCAGCTGATATATGCATAGCTGTGGGAAATGTGTCATTGGAAGACTGGCTCATATTGATATCATCATTTGGGTGACAGAGCCTCCCCCCCAGGATCTCATTCGCCCTGTTTGCTATCACTTCATTCGCGTTCATATTGGATTGAGTCCCGGATCCGGTCTGCCATACGACAAGAGGAAAATGCTCATCCAGTTTTCCCTCCATCACCTCATCACAGGCTTCTTCTATCGCTGCAAGCTTTCTGTCCGTCATCTTATCCGGCTTAAGGGCATGATTGGCCCTTGCTGCCGCCTTCTTCAATATGCCGAAAGCATGGGTGATCTCTCTTGGCATCGTCTCTATGCCAACTCCGATCAGAAAATTTTCATGGCTTCTCTGTGTCTGTGCCCCCCAGTACCTGTCTGCCGGCACCCTGACTTCTCCCATAGAATCATGTTCTGCTCTGTATTCCATTTATAATCTCCTCGTTTATTGATCAGCGGGTTTTATTTTTATTTTATCATCCCTCACGAAGGTTTATCCTATTTTACCACAAATATGCTTTTCCCTTCATCCTTTTTCACAGGTCTTTGACTTAATAATATGCCAATGGTACAATAAATAAGGACATGAGATCTATCAATGGGTGTATATAGAATGAAAGATACAGAATGCCGGGAACTCATAGCTGAGAATCTCGCTTTATATAGAAAAAATTCAGGAATGACCCAGTCGGAGCTCGCTCAGAAGATCCAGTATTCGGACAAAAGCATTTCCAAATGGGAAAGAGGAGAGAGCACGCCTGACATCGCGACTCTGATAAAAATAGCAGATCTGTTTCACATTACGGTGAACGATCTCGTTTATAAAAATAAGCCCCAGCCGCCAGACGCGCCACCGGAAGGTGTCCCGCCGGAGCCGGGCAGGCAGCTGCCCCTGGAGAATATTCCTCTGTCACCGTACGACAGAACAAAGGAACTCAGCTATATGTTTATCCATATCGTGGGCGGTGTCCTGTCGCTGATCGGGTCTCTGCTGTGTATCGTTACCGCGGCAGCTCACGGGTATGGAGACGGCCTGCTCTGCTCTATCATATACAGTTCTACATTGATCCTTTATTATCTGCTTACAAGCCTATACTATGGGATAAAGGCCAGCATGAGGGCGAAAAAAGCCATGCAGATCCTGAGCTCTATCTCGGAATATATGATGTACGCCGGCGTGAGCACGGTTTTTACCCTGTGTGTTATCCGGAATACTCATCCGACCATGGGCTGGATCTACTTCGTAACTCTCTGGGGACTGTGCGCAGTAGGGATTGCCATGACAGCTGCCAGTATAGAGAGGTACAGAACCGTCACTGTCGTCTTCTGGGGGATCATGATCTGGAGTATCCTTCCCTTTTATAATACTGTTTTCCCTGCTCTGGGCAACCATGGCACGATGGCTCTCACAGCCGGCATCCTTTCCTCTACGATCTCGCTTGCCTGTTTCGCATTGGAAAAGCAGAGACAGCAGCTGCATATTCTTTCCAATATTTTTACTCTTATCGGCTGTCTCTTTTATTTTATCTGCATCTATTTCTATGTTATCTGAAAAAGCTGCCAAGAGGCAGCTTTTTTTCAGCCTTTCTCATGATATACGATTCATGGAATCCGCTCTACTAAGAGTAGAATTTGCATGATATTTACTGCATGGCAGTTAGTGAGCTACGTTTTAGCGTCTTTCCCGCTCTCTCCCATCCGTAGAGAGACCGAAAAATCTCACATCTTCCCAAATTATGCATTTTTATATATAATGTATGTATAAAACCTGAACAAGGAGGACTTTTGATTATGAACCTAGAGAAGACGGCTGTGATTGCTGACACCGGCTGTGATATCCCGGCCGATACAGCCAGGGAACTGGACATCAGAATGATCCCTCTCCATGTATCCTACCCGGAGAAGGAGTACCTGGATGATATAGATATAGACCCGCTCATGGTGTACAGACGTTTTCCGAATGAGATACCAAAGACATCCATGCCCTCGATTCAGGAGATCGTTGATGTCTATGAAGGGCTGAAAAAGGAAGGCTATGAAAAGGTCATAGCCGTTGCCATCTCCAGCAAGTTCAGCGGGACATATAATGTGATGCGGCTTGCTGCCGAACAGATAGAAGACATGGACATCTTTGTATTTGATACAAAAAATATATCATGCGGTTCCGGCATATTTGCTTACTGGGCAGCCAGGATGCTGAAAGAAGGCTGGTCTTTTGAAAAAGTCACAGATGGCATGCAGAAAAAGATCCGCGATTCCCACCTCATGTTCTATATGGACACCCTTACTTACCTGAAAGCCGGCGGCCGTATAGGAGCGCTTGGCTATCTTGCAGGCAATCTTCTCAATATAAAGCCCATCATAGCCTGCAATGAGGAGGGCGCTTACTACAGTGTGGCAAAGTGCCGCGGCAAGAAAGCTGTTAAAGCCCGGATGATAACAGAGATCGTAGAAGTATCTCAGGGAAGACACGTATGGCTGGCTGTGATGAACGGGGACAATATTCCCGAAAGCGAAGATGTGATCCGCACACTGAAGGAGCTGATACCTGACAGCGACCTGATCTATACAAAGCAGATCGCCGCCACCATGGCGATCAATACCGGTCCGGGACTCATAGGTATCCTCAGCTTTGATCCCAGCCTCTGATAAATATCATGTAATGTAAAAAGACAGCACCTGCCTTATGACAGGTGCCTTCTTTTTTGCGGGATGATGATGTTTACTCATCATCATCTGAATGACTGGAACTGGCGCTGTTTCTGGCGTCATCTTCCTTATGCCTTGCCTCTTCCTGAGCCTTTCTTGCTTCCTCGCTTTCTCTCCGGGCTTCTTCCTGTTCCTTCTTCAGATCCTCTACTGTCTTCTGAGAGCGGGCTTTTTCCTCCGCGCTGGAGAGTTTCTTCCCCAGCTTTGCGTACTCATCATAATCTGCACAGGCCTCAAGCGCTTTCTCAGCATAATCCGCCATCTCATCCACACTGTCTGTATATATTTTCACATCATTGAAATAGTCAATATAAGACTGAACGATACCGATCCGGATTTTCTTTATCTGGGCAAGTGCCGCATAGGCAGAATTGTCTGCCTTTTTTGCATTGGAAATATTCTCATCATCCTGGGCCTGCTGCTTTGCCGCGGCAATCTCATCTTCCCATTTGTCTCTCACATCGCCGGAAAGAAGAGAGTATTTATATTCAGCCCTTTCCTGGAGAGCTCCGTGCTTATCTGAGTCACCGACCTGATCAACAAGAGCAGTTACATAATTATACTTTTCATCCAGGGCCATGGCATCCGCCGCGCTGCTGATCTGAAAATCTTCAAAATCATCAACTGCCTTGGCTGCGTCGTCATAATTTCTCTTCTCTTCTCTCTTGGCCTCATTGTCGGCCAGAGTCTCCGTGAGGGACTGTGAAACGTAATCCCAGCCGGAAGGGCGGCTGTCGTAGACGTTATTCGTGTAGCTGACATTCTTCTGCCTGCCGCTGCTGTTCTGCAGCATGATGCTGGAAGGGATATCAAACTCTTCTTTATCCTTGTCCTTATGCATCTTATCCATAAAGGATGACCAGATGGACAGAGGATAGCCCCCGCCTGTGAGTCCTTTTACCTGCTGAGGGGTGTCACAGCCAACCCAGGTCACAGCCGTATAGTAGGCTGAAAATCCGGCGAACCAGGCGTCCTTGTTATTGTCCGTTGTTCCCGTCTTGCCGGCGTATACCTGGCCGCTGTCAAATGCGCTGTGCGCTGTCCCGTAGCTTTCTTTGAACACTCCTTCCATCATGTCTCTGAGCATGAAGGCAGTATCCTTGCTGAATATCTGGGTCTTCTCCTCCCCGCGGGTATATATCTTCTCCCCTGTCTCTGTCTTTATGGACCGGATGCAGGTCGTATCGCGCATATCGCCGTCATTCTCAATGGCAGCGTAGCCCCTTGCCATATCTTCCACCGTTACGCCGTTTGTAAATCCTCCCAGGGCGATCGCGGAGTTATAGGCGTCTCCATAGGTCAGGGTGGAGAACTTCAGCTTCTGAAGATAGGAAAGAGCTGCCTCAGATCCTGTCTCATCATAGATCTGCAGAGCGATCGTGTTAAGAGATCTGGCAAGAGCCTGGCGGACGGTAACCTGTCCCATATAGGATCCGTTAAAATTCTTCGGTGAATAGCCTTCTATGGTTACCGGCTTGTCGACCATGACTGTACCGGGAGTGATCACTCCCTTGTCTATGCCGGGACCATAATCCAGCAGAGGCTTTATGGTAGATCCGGGCTGCCTTACAGCCTGAAATGCTCTGTTATAGGAACCGGATGCCCCTCTGCCTCCTACAGCCGCCACAATGCAGCCGCTCTTATTGTCAACAACGACTCCGGCTGACTGCAGGCTGTACTGTCCGTTATCCTGCTCTTCTTTCTCACCGGAGAGAGTATCATCGATAGAGTTCTGCAGTTTTTTCTGGATCTTCTGATCAAACGCGGTATGGATCTCATAGCCGCCGCTCCTGATCTTGGAGTCCGCGGCATTGTATGCCTTTTTATAAGCTGCCTTATACTTCTTGTACTCTGACTCGCTGCCGAACTTATATTTAAATTCAAAGCCCTGATATTCCATCAGCTTAATGGCCGCGTCATGGATGGCAAAAGAAACCATATAATTGTCCGGGTCGGACTTATCCGTTTTCTTGACGATCTTTGGTTTCTCCGCGTCAGCGCTGTCATACTGCTCCTTTGTGATATCGCCTTCCTTAAGCATCTGCCCCAGGACCATGCTCTTTTTCTTCAGGCTCAGCTCATAGTCTGCCGCCGGGTTATAGACATTGGGCGAGTTGCTGGTGCCCACAAGCATAGCCGCCTGGGCCAGATCAAGATCATTCGCGCTGACACCAAAATAATATTCTGCGGCGCCTTCTATCCCGTAACAGCCATTGCCGTAATAGCAGCTGTTTACATAATACTCCATGATCTGTGACTTTGAGTATTCCTTCTCGATCTGTCTGGCAAGCAGGATCTCCAGAAATTTTCTCTCTAAAGTCTGTTCCTGGCTCAGGAGGTTATTCTTCACTACCTGCTGGGTTATCGTGCTTCCTCCCTGGGTGATCCCCTTATCCTTTCCTATCTTCCCCTTCAGATAGAGAAGGGCTGCTTTTATGGTTCTTGGATAATCAACACCGTGGTGGGTCAGAAACTTCTTATCCTCGACATCGATGTAACCCATCTGAACATAATTCGAGACCTTGTCTATCGTCTCGTACTTATAGTTCTCATAGCCGATCTTGGACAGCAGTTTGTCGTCCCCGTCGTAGACCAGTGTATTGGACTCTCTCTTGAATGTACCGTCATTCATCTGAGACAGGATGGTATAGACCTGCTTCTGCGCATCCGCATAGAGAGGCCTTGTCCTTACATAGAGAGCGATCATCGCTATTCCGACGATCACGACAAGAATAATAAGTATGCGCAGGATCCAGCGCAGCGCGCTCATGCCCTTGCTTCTCCTGCGCTCCGGACCTTTTCTGCTGCTTCCCCTGCCGGAAGCTGCAGAATTCCTCTTGATTTTTTCATCTGCCATACTGTACAACTCCTTAAAAAAGGCGGCCAGACGGCCGCCCGTTATAAACCTGTCAGGATGTCCATGGCGCAGACTGGTCAGAATCTGCCATTTTTCGCAGCTTCCTCCACAGCAACAGCAACGCTTACCGTAGCGCCGACCATGGGGTTGTTGCCCATGCCGATGAGTCCCATCATCTCTACATGAGCGGGCACGGAAGAAGATCCTGCAAACTGAGCGTCAGAATGCATACGGCCCATGGTGTCTGTCATTCCGTAGGAAGCGGGACCTGCAGCCATATTGTCAGGGTGAAGGGTACGGCCGGTACCGCCGCCTGACGCTACGGAGAAATACTTTTTCCCGGCTTCCAGTCTTTCTTTCTTGTATGTACCGGCAACCGGATGCTGGAACCTTGTGGGGTTTGTGGAGTTTCCTGTGATGGAGACATCGACATTCTCCTTCCACATGATGGCTACACCCTCTGTGACATCATTGGCGCCGTAGCAGTTTACCTTAGCCCTGGGACCGTTCGAGTAGGCCTTGCGGCTGATCTCCTGAAGCTGGCCTGTCTTGTAATCCATCTTTGTCTCTACGAATGTAAAACCGTTTATCCTGGAAATGATCTTGGCTGCATCCTTGCCAAGGCCGTTTAAGATAACACGAAGGGGTTTCTTCCTTACCTTGTTGGCGTTGTTGGCTATACCGATCGCGCCTTCTGCAGCCGCGAAACTCTCATGTCCTGCCAGAAATGCAAAACATTCCGTATCCTCTGACAGGAGCATCTTGCCCAGATTGCCGTGTCCCAGACCGACCTTCCTGTGGTCTGCCACAGAGCCGGGAATACAGAAAGCCTGCAGGCCTTCTCCGATAGCGGCAGCGGCGTCAGCAGCGTTTCTGCAGCCCTTCTTTATTGCGATCGCAGCACCCACGGTATATGCCCACTTTGCATTCTCAAAGCAGATAGGCTGAACGGACTCAACCATGTGGTATACGTCAAGTCCCGCATCCTTTGTAACCTTCTCGGCTTCCTCTATGGAGGACATGCCATAGCTGCTTAAAACTTTATTGATCTGATCGATACGTCTTTCATAAGATTCAAACAGTGCCATCGTTTATCCTCCTTACTCTCTGCGGGGATCAATGATCCTGACCGCGTCATCAACTCGTCCATACTGACCGGAAGCCTCCTTGAGAGCTTCGTTCGCATCCATGCCGTCCTTTATGAAATCCATCATCTTGCCGAAGTTGACATACTTATAGCCTATGATCTCATCGTTCTCGTCAAGAGCGATCCCGGTCACATAGCCTTCTGTCATCTCAAGATATCTGGGGCCCTTTTTGAGTGTTCCGTACATGGTTCCCACCATGGAACGGTCGCCCTTGCCCAGATCCTCGAAACCTGCTCCAACTGCCAGTCCGTCATCAGAAAACGCGCTCTGGGAACGGCCGTATACGATCTGAAGGAACAGCTCGCGCATAGCGACATTGATAGCATCACATACTAGATCGGTGTTCAATGCCTCGAGGATCGTCAGGCCGGGCAGGATCTCGCTTGCCATGGCGGCAGAATGTGTCATGCCGGAGCATCCGACAGTCTCTACAAGAGCTTCCTGGATCACGCCGTCCTTCACATTCAGTGAAAGCTTGCAGCAGCCCTGCTGAGGCGCGCACCAGCCGATACCGTGAGTATAGCCCTTGATATCCTTTATCTCTTTGGCCTGTATCCACTGTCCCTCTTCCGGAATAGGTGCGGCACCGTGATGAACTCCCTGCGCCACACAGCACTCAGATTCTATCTTCTGTGTATATACCATTACCCTTCCTCCTCAATATATACATATACATCTTGTGTCATTATCTTATATTCTATCAAAATATCAGCTGCAGTACAAGCAAAAAAGGGGGACCCTTCGGGTCCCCCGGTTTCATATCCTTATATTAGAGGTGAAGATCAGTCAAGTCCAAAGAGCTTAAGGTCCTCATCCACGGTTCCCATGCCGGCGATTCCAAAGTTCTCTACGAGAACATTGGCAACGTTGGGCGAAAGGAAAGCGGGAAGTGTCGGCCCCAGATGGATGTTCTTGACTCCCAGATAGAGGAGGGCAAGAAGCACGATAACTGCCTTCTGCTCATACCATGCAATGTTGAAGACGATGGGCAGATCGTTGATATCATCGAGACCAAATACCTCTTTCAGCTTCAAAGCGATAAGAGCAAGGGAATAGCAGTCATTGCACTGACCTGCGTCAAGTACCCTGGGGATACCGCCTATATCGCCAAGAGGAAGCTTGTTGTACTTATACTTTGCGCAGCCTGCTGTGAGGATAACTGTATCCTTGGGAAGCTTCTGGGCAAATTCTGTATAATAGGAACGGCTCTTTGCGCGTCCGTCGCAGCCTGCCATTACGATAAACTTCCTGATTGCGCCGGATTTTACCGCGTCTACGACCTTGTCTGCCAGAGCGAATACCTGCTCATGAGCGAATCCGCCGACAATCTCGCCCTTCTCAAGCTCTGTGGGAGCCGGGCACTTCTTTGCCTGCTCAATGATCTCTGAGAAATCCTTTACCTGGCCGTACTCTCCGTCTATATGCTTGCATCCGGGATAACCTACAGCGCCTGTTGTGTAAAGTCTGTCCTTATAGGAATCCTTAGGAGGGATAATGCAGTTCGTGGTCATAAGGATAGGGCCGTTGAACTTCTCGAACTCCTCTCCCTGCTTCCACCATGCATTACCATAGTTGCCGGCAAAGTTGGAATACTTCTTAAACTTGGGATAATAGTGAGCGGGAAGCATCTCTGAGTGAGTATACACATCAACGCCTGTTCCCTGTGTCTGATCCAGGAGCATCTCAAGATCTCTGAGATCATGTCCGGAGATAAGGATTCCGGGATTGCTGCGGACACCGATATCTACCTTTGTTACCTCGGGATTGCCGTATGCCTGGGTATTGGCCTTGTCCAGAAGAGCCATACCGTTCACGCCGTACTTGCCTGTCTCAAGGGTCAGAGCCACAAGATCGTCTACGGTAAGGGAATCGTCGAGGGTCTTAGCAAGAGCCTTCTGGATGAAAGCATCTGTCTCCGGGTCGTCCTCGAGAAGGGCATTCGCATGCTTTGTATAAGCTGCAAGACCCTTTACTCCATATGTGATGAGCTCTCTGAGGCTCCTGATATCTTCGTTCTCTGTCGCAAGGACTCCGACCAGGGCTGCCTTGGTCTCGTACTCATCCTCTGATCCGTTCCAGAGGGCTGCCTGAGGCAGGCCGTTTTCGGAAGCCAGGCTGCCGAGAAGATCTTTCTTAACAGCAAGAGTCTTTGTTACGCGGTCTTTGATCGCGTCCTTATCAAAGTTTGCGTTTGTGATCGTGGTGAAAAGATTAACTGTGACAAGATGATTTACCTGTGCTGAAACTTCCTTTCCCTCGGCTCTGAGAGCTGTCGTTACCGCTGAAAGGCCCTTTGTAACATAGACAAGCAGGTCCTGCATCGCTGCCACATCCGCTGTCTTTCCACAGACACCTCTTACTGTACAGCCCTTGCATCCGGCTGTCTCCTGACACTGATAACAAAACATCTTATTCTCCATCGCGCTTTTCTCCTTTTCTACTGAAATAGCTTTTACGCCTCTATTATACACGTTTTTCCAACTATTTGTGTTGCCTGGACAACATTTTGGAAAAATTTTACCTGTCCAGGATCCTGCCGTCTCTGGATATGGTCACTACCTGCCAGGGAATAAACTTTCCGCTGTTTTTCAAAGCAGTGACGGCAGCTCTCTCAAGTCCTCCGCAGCAGGGAACTTCCATCCTGACAACGGTAAGGCTCTTTATATCATTATTCTTGATGATTTCCGTCAGCTTTTCGCTGTAGTCAACGCCGTCAAGCTTGGGACATCCTACCAGGGCCACCCTGCCTTTTATAAAATCCTGATGGAAGTTTGCGTAAGCATAGGCTGTGCAGTCTGCGGCAACCAGGAGTTTTGCTCCCTGAAAATAAGGGGCATTTACCGGAACAAGCTTGATCTGTACCGGCCACGTGGAAAGCTCAGAGACGGATGAATGCTCCGCTTTCTGCTCTGCCTGAACAGGCGCCTCATCCTTCCTGTCAAACTGCATCATCCTGCTCCCCGGACATCCGCTGAATTCTTTTTCTGCCATGATCTTTACTCCCTTCAGCTGTGCAGGTACTTTAGCCTGCGCTTTTTTCCTTTTTGCTTCTTCGACGGCTGCAGCGTTGTACTCGGCTGTATCCTTCTGAGTGAAAGTAATCGCTCCTGTCGGACAATTCGGCAGGCAGTCGCCCATTCCATCACAGTAATCGTCACGCAGAAGCTTCGCCTTGCCATTGACAATACCGATAGCTCCTTCATGACAGGCTTCAGCGCAAATGCCGCATCCGTCACACTTCTCTTCGTCAATATTTATGATCTGTCTTAACATCTTACTGACCTCTCATCTTCATCTGATGTCTACATCTTATCTTTTTTCATCATTTCTTTCTGTTGTTCAGGCAACAAACAGAATATTTTTTTCAAGAAAACAGCCCCCTCTGTGAGGGGGCCGGGAAAATACGGGTCTCTTTATTTTGCGTAAAATACTCTTCCTTCTTTTCTGGGAATGGGAGCTGCTTCCGCGCAGGCGGCATAACCGATCACGCAGTGGCCGATTCCTTCATAATCTCCCTCGATCCCCAGGTCTTTGAGGATCTGCTTTCCTTCTTCGCTCTCAAACTCCTGCTTTGCTCTGTGGATCCAGATGCTGGCAAGGCCCAGTGAATGAGCCGCGAGCATCATGTTGCCGATCACAAGACTTCCGTCATAGATATATGTGGGTACATCCTTGGGGGCAAGTACGATCAGGACGACGGGAGCGCCGTAAAAGGAGTCGCTGTCCCATCCGCCGATCTTGCGGTTCATGAGTGAGAGTCTGTCGCGCAGTTCTTTGTTTGTTACAGCTACAATGATAGGACACTGCTTTCCCTTGCCGCTGGCGGCATAGAGTCCTGCCTGGATCACCTCGTCTATCAGTTCCTGGCTGGGCATATCATCTTTGAACTTTCTGCAGCTCCTTCTCGTGATCATATTGTTAATGATCTGATTCGACATAATATCTCCTCCTCGTAATATCAACAAAATATGGAATCTTCACCTTAGGGTATTTACTTTACTTTTCTGACTCTGACAACGCCCTCTATGGAAGACATTTTCTCGATAAGATCACTCTTTACCTCATTGTCGACATCGATCAGAGTATATGCCCAATTGCCCTTTGACTTGTTCATGAGATGCTCGATGTTGTAATCAGAGTCAGAGCATGCATTTGTCAGCTGGCTGAGCATATGAGGTCTGTTGCCGTGGCATACGGCTATCCTGCCGCCGGATTCGCATACTCCCATGCTGCAGTCCGGATAATTTACGGAATGTGTGATATTTCCGTTCTCCAGGAAATCTACAAGCTCCTCTGCCGCCATCTCAGCACAGTTATCCTCAGACTCTCTTGTAGAAGCGCCCAAATGAGGAATGGCAAGGACGCCATCCATATTCGCTGTCTTCTGGTTGGGGAAGTCTGTAACATACTTTCTTACCTTGCCTGCCTTGAGAGCCTGCTCAAGAGCATCCTCGTCAACCAGGGTGTCGCGGGCGAGGTTGAGAATGATCACGCCATCCTTCATCTGCTCAAATGCCTCAGCATTTATCATCTTTCTTGTGGAATCCATAAGAGGAACATGAACGGTGATATAATCGCATTCTTTGTAGATATCGTTTACGTCTGTGATATGTTTGATGTCTTTTGACAGGTTCCATGCTGATTTTACAGAGATGAAGGGATCATAACCATATACGTCCATTCCCAGCTGTGTACAGGCGTTGGCTACACCTACGCCTATGGCACCGAGGCCGATGACTCCGAGCTTCTTGCCTTTTATCTCGGTTCCCACAAATGCTTTTTTGCCTTTTTCTACAGCCTTGGCAACATCCGGGTCACCGCTTATGCTCTTTACCCAGTTAACACCGCCTACGATATCTCTGGATCCAAGGATCAGGGCTGCGATCGCAAGCTCTTTCACACCGTTTGCATTAGCTCCGGGTGTGTTGAATACGACAGTTCCGTTTTCTGCGCATTTGTCAAGAGGGATATTGTTTACTCCGGCACCTGCTCTTGCTACGGCAAGGAGCTGGCCAGGGAGTTCCATATCATGCATCTTGGCGCTTCTTACAAGGACAGCGTCACAGGAGGCAAAGTCATCTGTGATTTCGTAAGTCTCAGGGAGCTGGTTCAGTCCAACCTGAGCAATAGGGTTTAAAGTGCTGATCTTCATCTTGATCTCCTCCATCTTGTAAATTGGGCCTGCCCCCGGCCTGCAAAAAGGCCGGAGACTATATTTATCATTTATTTTCCATATCCTCTTCGGATACGCAGTCAGCTATGGAAGCACCTGGAGCTACCATAGGCCATACCTTGTCATCTGGATCTATATCGCAGTCCAAAAGAGCGGGACCGCCGCAGGCAAGAGCCCAGGCAAAGGCTGCTCTGAATTCTTCCGGTGTCGTGACTCTTTTTGCCGGCACTCCCAAAGCCTCTGAGACTTTGACATAGTCGACCTTGTCATGGAATTCTGACTGGGAATAATGCTTGTCATAGAAGAATGTCTGCCACTGTCTTACCATGCCCAGCACATGGTTATTGATGATCACCTCTATGATAGGGATGTTGTACCTTGAAGCTGTTGCCAGCTCATTCATGTTCATGCGGAAGCATCCGTCGCCGGCAATATTTATGACCGTCTTATCCGGCCTGCCGATCTTTACTCCCATGGAAGCGCCGAGGCCGTATCCCATGGTCCCCAGCCCGCCGGAGCTGAAAAATTGTCTGGGCTCGCTGTACTTATAGAACTGTGCCGCCCACATCTGATGCTGGCCGACTTCTGAACAGATCAGAGCGTCGCCGTTTGTAGCTTCATAGATATCCTCAACGATTCCGGGACCCGTAAGTACACTATGATCATATGTCAGAGGATAATGATTTTTCATCTCGCGGATATGACGCATCCAGGCAGAATGGTCCCTGGCTTCTACTCTCTCGCAGAGCTGAGAAAGGATCAGCTTGGCATCGCCTATGATCTGATGGTCTGTCATGATATTCTTGTCTATCTCAGCTGCGTCAACATCTATATGGATAAGGTCCGCATGTCTGGCAAATTCATCGGCATTCCCCAGGACACGGTCGGAGAAGCGCATCCCCACAGCGATCACAAGGTCTGCCTCCGTGATCCCGAGATTGGATGTCTTTGTCCCATGCATACCAACCATTCCCGTGTAGGCATCATCTCTGCCGCTCATGGCGCCCTTGCCCATCAGAGTATCTGCAACAGGCGCCTGGATCTTTTTGGCAAGGCTTCTAAGCTCTCCTGCCGCGTCAGCGCAGATAACGCCGCCTCCGGCGATGATAAAGGGCTTCTCTGAGCGGTTTATCAGATCTGCGACCGCATTTATTTCTCTCTCATCTATCTTGTCTTTTTTGCGCTCAACCGGCTCCGGTTTTTTGTAGGTGTATTCTGTCTTATTCTGGGTAACATCCTTTGTGATATCGACAAGAACAACGCCCGGGCGGCCGGTCTTGGCTATCTTAAAGGCCTTCCGGATCGTATCGGCAAGCTTTTCTACATCCTTGACGATAAAATTATGTTTTGTCACCGGCATCGTGATTCCCGCGATATCTGTCTCCTGAAAAGAATCCTTGCCCAGGAGATTTTTCTTTACATTGCAGGTGATGGCAACCATGGGAACGGAGTCCATCTGAGCAGTCGTTATGCCAGTCACCAGGTTTGTAGCACCCGGGCCGGATGTCGCCATGACAACACCAACCTTACCGGTCGCCCGTGCATATCCGTCCGCAGCATGCGATGCTCCCTGCTCATGTGAAGTAAGATAGTGCTTTATTTCCCCCTGATGCCTGTAGAGAGCATCATATACATCGAGTATGGCACCGCCCGGGTATCCGAAGACCGTATCCACTCCCTGCTCCTTCAGACATTCTATTACAATATCTGCTCCTGATAATAACATATTTCCTGACTCACCTTTTTCTTCTTTATATCTTTATTAATCCTGACCCGGAACCCTGAGGATAGCACCCTGGCTGCTGTCTGTTACAAGGGCTGCGTAGCGGGCAAGATAACCTGTTGTAACATTGGGTTTCCTGGGCTGCCACTTAGCCCTTCTGACGGCAAGCTCCTCATCTGTGAGATCCACATTAAGCGAATGCTCCGGAATGTTGATCTTTATGGTATCTCCCTCTTCTATCAGGGCAATATTTCCGCCCAGAGCAGCCTCGGGAGCTACATGGCCGATAGACGCCCCTCGGGAAGCGCCGGAAAAACGCCCGTCTGTAATAAGGGCAACACTGGAACCAAGTCCCATACCGGCTATGGCTGACGTGGGATTGAGCATCTCGCGCATGCCCGGGCCGCCCTTGGGACCTTCATAGCGGATAACTACAACATCGCCGGGGACGATCTTCCCGCCCTTTATGGCTGTTATGGCATCCTCCTCACAGTCAAAGACTCTGGCAGGTCCTTCATGCACCATCATCTCAGCCGCGACAGCAGACCTCTTTACAACGCTTCCCTTAGGAGCGATGTTGCCCTTGAGGACGGCGATGCCGCCTGTCTGGCTGTAAGGCTTATCTATCGGTCGGATAATGTCCGGGTTCTTATTTTCGACATTCTTTATATTTTCAGCAACGGTCTTGCCTGTGGCAGTGATCAGGTCTGTATAAAGAAGCCCCTTCTTATCCAGTTCCTTCATTACTGCGTAAACACCGCCTGCTTCGTTCAGCTCTTCTATATAGGTATGGCCTGCCGGAGCGAGATGACAGAGATTAGGCGTCTTCTCACTAAGCTCATTGGCAATGTCAAGATTTATATCAACTCCTGCTTCATGGGCGATGGCCGGAAGATGAAGCATGGTATTCGTGGAGCACCCAAGAGCCATATCCACAGTCAGGGCATTGATGAAAGCCTTTTCTGTCATGATATCCCTTGGCCTTATGTCACGGCGCAAGAGCTCCATCACCTGCATTCCCGCATGCTTAGCCAGTCTGAGCCTGTCAGAATACACAGCCGGAATGGTGCCGTTTCCGCGAAGGCCCATGCCGATCGCCTCAGTCAGACAGTTCATGCTGTTTGCTGTATACATGCCGGAACATGATCCGCAGGTAGGGCAGGCATGCTGCTCAAAATCGAGGACATCTTCTTCTGTAAATTTGCCGGCCGCGTAGGAGCCTACCGCCTCAAACATGCTGGAAAGGCTTGTCTTCTTCCCTTTTACATGGCCTGCAAGCATGGGACCTCCGCTGACAAATACAGTCGGAACATTTATCCTGGCTGCTGCCATGAGGAGTCCGGGAACATTCTTGTCACAGTTGGGAACCATAACAAGGGCATCGAACTGGTGGGCAATGGCCATAGCTTCTGTGGAGTCTGCTATGAGATCACGGGTTACCAGCGAATACTTCATTCCGATATGGCCCATGGCAATGCCGTCGCATACAGCGATAGCCGGGAACATGACCGGAACACCGCCGGCTTCGGCTACACCAAGCTTAACTGCGTTCACGATCTTATCTATATTCATATGGCCGGGAACGATCTCATTATAGGAACTTACGATACCAACGAGAGGCTTTTTCATCTCCTCTTCCGTAAAACCCAGAGCATTGAAAAGAGAGCGGCTGGGAGCCTGCTGCATTCCCTTCTTTACATTATCACTTTTCATAAAGACCTCCTAATTTATATTCTATCTGCCACCGCGTCGCCCATCTGGCTGCAGCTGAGCAGTTTCATACCATCCGACATGATATCGCCTGTGCGAAGGCCATCCTTGAGAACTGAGGATACAGCATTCTCTACAGCGTCCGCCTCTTTGTCCAGGTTGAGGGAATATCTGAGAAGCATGGCTGCCGAAAGGATCGTTGCCAGCGGATTGGCCTTTCCTGTCCCTGCGATATCAGGGGCCGAACCGTGGCTGGGTTCGTACATGCCGAATCCGGTCTCATTCAGGCTTGCCGAGGGCAGCATTCCAAGGGAACCTGCGATCTCACTCGCCTCATCGGAAAGGATATCGCCAAACATGTTCTCAGTCAGGACGACATCGAACTGGCCGGGATCTCTTACAAGCTGCATAGCGCAGTTGTCGACAAGCATGTGGCTGTATTCCACTTCAGGAAAATCCTTTGCTGTCTCTTCCACTATGCTTCTCCAGAGTCTGGAAGAATCCAGCACATTTGCCTTATCAACGCTCGTAAGCTTTTTGCGCCTTTTCATGGCTATCTCAAAGCCCTTTCTGCAGATCCGGCGGATCTCATTCTCGTTATAGCTGAGAGTATCTACCGCTGTCTTAAGTCCGTCAGCGACAAAAGTCTTCCTCTCACCGAAATAAAGGCCTCCGGTAAGTTCCCTCACTATGACAAGATCTACCCCCTTGTCTCCTATGATGTCATCTCTTAAGGGGCAGGCTGCCCTGAGTTCATCGTATAAATATGCAGGTCTCAGATTGGCAAAAAGTCCCAGAGACTTGCGCAGTTTCAGAAGTCCTGCTTCGGGTCTGAGCTGGGGCTCTAATTTATACCAGGGAGATACGGCTGCGTCGCCGCCAATGGAACCAAGCAGGACTGCGTCATTCTTCCTGCACTCTGCTATTGCCTCATCTGTAAGCGGCACCCCATAGGTATCTATAGATTCTCCGCCCATGAGCACGCGGGTATAATGGAACTTATGGCCAAACTTTTCCGCCGCTTTGTCAAGGACCTTTACCGCTTCATCTACAATTTCAGGACCGATCCCGTCTCCTTTTATCACTGCTATATTAAAATCCATCTGGATATTCCTCCAATATATATGCGTATGCAAATCCAATTATAATAAAACGAGTTTCTTTTTTCAATACCATTTTATGCAGAACGGCGCCTAAATGGGGCGCCGCACTGTGAAAATATCATTTATCAGCTGATTTCTTATTGAAATAATTGACCAGGCCGCCTGCTGCTATGAGTTCCTGCATGAAAGGCGGGAATGCCTGCCCTTTGTATGTTTTACCACTTGTCTTGTCTGTGATCAGGCCGGAATCGAAGTCAACTTCCACCTGATCACCGCCCTCTATCTCTCTGGCAGCTTCCGGACACTCTATGATGGGAAGTCCGATATTGATGGAATTTCTGTAAAATATCCTCGCGAATGTTTCCGCGATCACGCAGCTGATCCCTGAAGCCTTTATGGCGATCGGAGCATGCTCTCGCGATGATCCGCATCCGAAATTCTTCCTGGCGACCATGATGTCACCTTCTTTTACATTCCCGACGAAATCAGTGTCTATATCCTCCATACAGTGTTTTGCCAGACCCTTTGGATTCGTCTCAGCAAGATATCTTGCCGGGATGATAACATCTGTATCTACATTGTCTCCATATTTAAATACTTTTCCTGAAGCCTTCATTGTCATTACCTCCTCAATCCTGCGGCGCGCTGATCTTTCCTGTGAGCGCGCTTGCGGCTGCGACAGCCGGGCTTGCCAGATAAATCTCAGAGCTTACATGTCCCATACGGCCGACAAAGTTCCTGTTGGTCGTTGACACACATCTTTCATTCTCAGCGAGAATGCCCATATAGCCTCCCAGGCAGGGACCGCATGTAGGAGTGCTGACAATGGCGCCTGCGTCTATAAATGTCTTAATGTAACCGGCTTCCAGACTATCAAGGTATATCTGCTGAGTTGCCGGTATCACGATAACGCGCAGACCGGGCGCAACCTTTCTGCCTTTCATGATCTGTGCCGCGATCCTCATATCCTCAAGTCTTCCGTTCGTACAGGAACCGATAACGACCTGATCGATCTTTATGTCTCCGACTTCATCTATCGTATGTGTATTGGAAGGAAGATGAGGAAAGGCTACTGTGGGTCTGAGCCTGGAAAGATCAACGGTTATCACCTGATCATATACAGCGTCTTCATCAGCCTCAAATACCTTATAGGGCGCCGCGCCGGTGTTCTCATATTCTTTTCTGGCCTTTTCGCTCATATGGCTGTCAATATATTCCAGTGTCTTCCCGTCTACAGGGAAAATTCCGTTCTTGCCGCCTGCTTCTATTGCCATATTCGCAATCGTGAAACGATCATCCATGCTCAGATAGGAGATGCCGTCCCCTGTAAATTCCATGGATCTGTAGAGAGCGCCGTCTACGCCGATCGTTCCGATAATGTGAAGAATAATATCCTTGCCGCTGATCCATTTTGCAGGTTTCCCGGTCAGTACGATCTTTATAGCTGACGGTACCTTGAACCAGGCTTTCCCGAAGGCAATACCTGCCGCGGCGTCAGTTGATCCTACTCCTGTTGAAAATGCTCCCAGAGCTCCGTATGTACAGGTATGGGAGTCTGCTCCTATCACGACATCTCCCGCTGTTACGATTCCTTTTTCCGGCAGGAGAGCATGTTCGATCCCCATCTGACCAACTTCATAAAAATGCCTGATATCGTTGGCGTGAGCAAACTCTCTCAGATATTTACAATTATGGGCAGACTGTATATCCTTATTGGGAGAAAAATGATCCGGTACAAGTGCAATCTTGTCTTTATCGAATACACCCTTTTTATCAAATCTGGCCAGCTCCTGAATCGCTACGGGGCCTGTGATATCATTTGCCAGAACCATATCAAGATCAGCCATAATGAGCTGTCCTGCTTCAACCTTGTCAAGACCGGCTGCCTGAGCAAGTATCTTCTGTGTCATCGTCATTCCCATGACAAAACCTCCTTATAGATCCGTGTCTTTCTTATTGATATTTTATCACAGCTAGAGATATAATAAAAATATATAAAACTAATATCTTACATAAGCAAATATATATAACCTTACAATACAGAAACAATATTTTCTGCAGCAATCATAGAAGGGAGCCGCTATGGACGGGAACATGTCTCAGTATAGAATATTCACTGTTGTCGCGCAAACCGGCAGCATATCCGGCGCTGCGCGCAAGCTTTTCATCAGCCAGCCCGCTGTCAGCAAATCCATCAGCAGTCTGGAAGAGCGGATCGGAGTCAGTCTTTTTATCCGCGGAGCCCGCGGTGTATCCCTCACCGATGAGGGGATGATCCTGTACCAGCATGTATCGGAGGCTTTTTCCTCCCTGGAAGCAGGTGAAGCAGAACTCAAGCGCTACCACAAGCTTGGGATCGGCCACCTGACGATAGGAGCCAGCACAACGCTCTCCCGCTTTCGTCTTCTGCCCTACCTGCGTGAATTCACAGACAGATATCCCCATATCAGTCTGGGGATCTCCTGTCAGCCCACCATCCAGACTCTGGAAATGATAGAGAACGGAAGTATAGATATCGGTCTGATCGCCAGACAGGATAATATGAGCAATATAGAATTCTTCTCTCTCGGCAGAATCTACGATATATTTGCAGCCACACCGGCTTACGTCAAAAACCTGGCCATCCGCAGCAGAAACGACTGGCTGGATTCCTATGTCGAGGGATTGGACCGATCCTCCTCTGGTAAAGGGCAGGCGGACAATGAAAGTGAATACATGCAGGATATCGGTCTTAAGCTTCTTGACAGATCAACACTTCTGCTTCTCGACAGCGGCAATGCCACCCGCCGATTTGTCGATTACTATCTGGAAGAGAACCACATCCATCCGGAAAATATGATAGAAGTCTCTACTATGGATCTTTTGATAGAATTCGCCAAAACCGGCCTGGGCGTCGCCTGTCTGATAAAGAATTTTGTTCAAGAAGAACTGCGCAGCGGCACCCTTATCAATCTGCCGGCCGGCTGCGGCATGGACCCGCGTGAAATCGGTTTCGCCTGGAACCGGCAGCGCCCGGCAAGCCGGTCTCTGGAAATCTTTCAGAACTTTATCCACTCATTCCGTCCCAAAGAATACTTCGCTGACTGATCCTTTTCCTTAGGCAGCCTGTGTCTGCCAATAAGCAAAAAGCCGGCAGGCAGAAATTTCTGTCTGATCCGGCTTTTTTCAGATCTTAGATCGTGATCCCGACGATTAGTTGTTGATGAGCTTGTCCTCATCATTCCATGTGTACATCTTACGGATCTCAGCACCAACCTTCTCTGAAGGATGATTTGCAGCCTTAGCTCTGAGAGCCTTGAAGTGTACCTGACCGCCAGCATCTGACATCTCGAGGAGGAAATCCTTTGCGAATGTGCCATCCTGGATATCTGAGAGGATCTTCTTCATAGCCTTCTTTGTATCATCTGTGATGATCTTGGGACCGGTGATATAATCGCCATACTCGGCTGTATTGGAGATTGAATATCTCATGCCTGCAAAACCGCTCTGATAGATAAGGTCTACAATGAGCTTCATCTCATGGATGCACTCAAAATACGCGTTTCTGGGATCATAACCAGCTTCGCAGAGTGTCTCAAAACCGGCCTGCATCAGTGCGCATACACCGCCGCAGAGAACTGCCTGCTCACCAAAGAGGTCTGTCTCCGTCTCAACCTTGAATGTTGTCTCAAGGATTCCGGCACGAGCTGCGCCAAGTCCAGCGCCATAGGCAAGCGCAAGATCCTGAGCCTTGCCTGTAGCATCCTGCTCTACCGCGATAAGACAGGGAGTACCCTTTCCTGCTTCATACTCGCTGCGGACTGTATGACCGGGAGCCTTGGGAGCGATCATTGTGACATCGATATCCTTGGGCGGTACGATAGTGCCAAAGTGAATGTTAAATCCATGAGCAAACATAAGCATGTTGCCTGCTTCAAGGTTGGGCTCAATATCTTCTTTGTAAAGCTTTGCCTGCTTCTCATCATTGATCAGGATCATGATGATATCTGCCTGCTTAGCTGCCTCAGCAGATGTGAATACCTTGAAACCATCAGCCTCAGCCTTAGCCCATGACTTGCTTCCCTCATAGAGGCCAACGATTACATCGCATCCTGAATCTCTGAGGTTCTTAGCATGTGCATGACCCTGGCTTCCATAACCGATGACTGCGATCTTCTTGCCTTCCAGCAGTGAAAGATTACAATCCTGCTCATAAAATATCTTATTCATCTCAATGAATCCTCCTTGTATAATAATGTTTAATGACATTCCATCTTATTCCAGGTCAGTTCCTGTTTGCGCCTGATCTGCCGGAACCCCTTACAAGACCCGTAAGACCTGTGCTGGCAACTTCAAGCACTTCATAATCATCGATCAGATCTATAAATGCCCTCACCTTCTCCTGCTTGCCTGTAATCTCAATTATCATAGAATCCTTTGTGACATCTACCACCTTGCCATGGTAAATACCGGCAACTGCCATGATAGCCTGCCTCTGTTCCGGCAGAACCCGGATCTTCACGAGCACAAGCTCCCTGCACACAGAATCTACCTTTGTCAGATCGACAATATCGATTACATCCTCAAGCTTGCTGACCTGCTTCTCTATCTGTTCCAGAGATCTCTCATCGCCGTGAACAGTTACTGTAATACGTGAATATCTGGGATTCAGCGTGTCACAGCCTGTAAAACTGTCTATATTAAAACCTCTTCTGCTGAACAGACCTGAGATACGGCTTGTAACACCGTAGTTGTTCTCAACAAACATCGTCAGGATCTTCTTCTGTTCATTCATAGTCTAACCCTTCCTAACCCGTTTACATGTGATTGTAGCATATGGGTATTTTTTGTCAATAGGATCCCATATATAACACCGATTCTTTTTATTCGGTCAAATCATAACCTCAAGTTATGATATCCGATCTTACTTTGCTTCCTTCATTTTTTCTTCCTGCTCGTCCAGGATCTTCTCCACACTGACAACCTTTACACAGAGGGCGAAAAGCTTGGCTGCCATTCTCAGATCCTCAAGCGGCGGATACGAGGGAGCGATCCTTACATTCCTGTCCCTTGGATCCCTGCCATAAGGGAAGGTAGCGCCGGCAGGGGTCATCTTGACCCCAGCCTGAGCAGCACGTGCAACGATTTCCTTTGCGCAGCCGTCCAGTGAATCGAAGGAGATAAAATAGCCGCCGAGCGGTGTGGTCCATTCTCCTATCTCAAGGCCGTCAAGTTCTCTCTCCAGCGTTTCCTCGACTACCTCAAATTTGGGGCGGAGAATATCCGCATGGCGTCTCATCTGAGCCTCTATTCCATACCTGTCCCGGAAAAATCTGACGTGTCTGAGCTGGTTCAGCTTGTCATGGCCGATCGTCTGAGCAGATACATGTTTCTCAATATCAGCAAGATTAGCGGGAGAAGCAGCAATAGCTGCAACGCCTGATCCGGGAAAACTTATCTTGGAAGTAGATGTAAATTTATAGACCATATCCGGTCTCCCTGCTTTACGGCAGGCCTCAATAATCTCAAGGATCTCATCCCTCTTATCCTCATAGAGATGATGCACACTGTAAGCGTTATCCCAGAATATCCTGAAATCCTCTGCTGCCGGCTTGAGCTTCGCAAACCTCTTAACTGTCTCATCCGAGTAAGAGATACCCGTCGGATTCGAATACTTGGGTACACACCAGATTCCCTTTACTGCGGGATCATTGTTGACATACTTCTCTACCAGATCCATATCAGGACCTTCCGGCGTCATAGGGATGTTAATCATCTCAATACCGAATTCTTGTGTAATCTTAAAATGCCTGTCATATCCGGGAACAGGGCAGAGGAACTTTACACTGTCCAACTTGCACCAGGGGGTATGTCCCATAATACCCAGAGAATATGCTCTGGATACAGTATCGTACATCACATTCAGACTGGAGTTGCCGAATATCATGATCTCTTCCGGCGGCACCTCAGCTATGGAAGCGAGAAGACGCTTTGCCTCGGGGATTCCATCAATTACACCGTAATTTCTGCAGTCAGTGCCATCTTCGCACTTCAGATCTGACTCACTGTGAAAAACATCCATCATGCCCATGGAAAGATTAAGCTGTTTCACAGACGGCTTGCCTCTGGACATATCAAGTTTCAGGCCTTTTGCTCTGTATTTATCAAATTCTTTTTCGAGCCTGATCTTCAGATCAAGCAAGTCATTCCTGCTCATCGAGCTGTAAGGAATCTTTTCCTTCATATATATCCCCTTTCTCTCAGATAATTTTTCGCGATTACCTATAATTCTAGTAATTTTTTTAATATTGTCAATACTGATCGTATGCATGGGATCAGGCTTTTGACTTGTCAGACTCCATTTTGGGCTTGTCAACATTGACATTGCCGGTGGACACTTTTACATTGAGCGTATGATTCCTGTCGCCGCTCTTTTTATATACTGTATAATAGCTCTTCCCCAGAAGTCTGACATCACCCATATCTGTCCTCAGGTCCATAGAACAATCTCCCAGACTGTCCTCCGAAGTAAGGCTGACATCCCCGGAACCGCTTTCTATGCCAAGACGTCTGAACTCTATCTGGTCCAGTTTTACATTCCCGGTCTTCATTGTAATGCTTCCGCCTGAAAATTCCAGCTTCTTCATCATGACACTGCCTGTCCCGATATCTGCGCGGAAACTGTTGGCCTTCACCTTATCAATATTCAGGCTGCCCACATCGATTTCCGCATCCACACTGCTGACATAGGCTTCTGAGGGAACAGTTATCTTTATCATGCAGTCTGAATCGTTCACCCCAAGTATATGCTTCTGAGCAGCATCCACCTGGGTCACTGTGAGCTTGTTTCTCTCTACCTTGTATTCCGGTTTCATATTGTGTGAAAATGTTCCGGATATCGAATAATCTGATCCATATTCCACTGCAACATTCGCCGCGCTTACTTTTATCTCCACGCTGAGAAATCTCCCCAGATCCTCCATAAAACTTCCGGATGAAGAGTCCGCCGGGTCACCGCTCTCAGCAATGCCGAATATATTCCTTCCTTCTGAACCCATACCCAGGATATGCCTTGCCGTGCCTCCAAGTACACAGGCAGCCGTAACAGTGATCAGGATAAAATAATAGATCTTTCTTCTATAACTCATAATAAATTACCTGTCCGGCTTATTCCTTCCCGGAATCTCCTCTCGCACGGAATACTCTGCCTATTACCTCAGCAACTATCCAGGCCATCGGCCAGATGACCCAGCTGATACCCCACGCAAATGTAATAAAACTCATCATGATATAAAAGCAGGTCACCGTAGGCCAGTAGACAGACATTCCCTTGGCTATAATCTTATTGCTGTAACGTCTGCCGCCTTCCGGCTCATGCTCTTTCTCCTGTACATGCGGATTGCGGTCATTGAGCTTTAGCAGCATAGAGTAGCTGCGCATCCTGAAAAATGACATAAGAATAAGAAAAACACCGATAGACACAAGCACAAGAAAAAGAGCTATGCTCAGATTATTCATAAATTTGAAATCCGGACTAATCTTTGCAAATATCCTGCCCGGCACAAACGATCCGATGATCAGTACGATCCCGGCCGCTGTCATCTGAAAATAAGTCCGTTTGTACATGATGCGCTCCATGCGGATAAATCTTATCGTGCGATCATCAATGTGACATCTTTCCTCCCGCAGGAAATCCCAGCTCCCGGCTCTGATAGCCGAATATATATATACACAGACCGCGATCGCCACAAAAATGATCATCGACATCCCTTCAAAAAGCTCAGCCGCCCCCGATGGGATGAAACCACCCAGATCAAAACCGTCTACAATTATAGCCACAACAGGTGAGTCAAGGCAGAACATAGCCCCGAGAGCCAGCCGGAATGAATTGAAATACTGAAGCTCAAGATAAGCATCTATCTCATCGAAGCTGACCTCTCGCACAGCTGTTGTTACAACAGGAAGCTGTTTCTCTTTCTTCCGCCCAATGAGTTTCAGAATATTATCCCGGATATTTTTCCCCCTGCCGCTGTCATCTGCCTGGACAGTCTCATATTCCCCGGCAGTCTTACCCTGAATATCTGTTTTCTTCTCTTCCATCTGCTCCGGATCCAAGCTGTGCACCTCCCTTCGATTTTATATCTGCGTATGTTTATTATACTTTTGCTGCCCACCACTGTCAATTCATTCCCCTGCAGGCAGATCTGCACGGCCTTCCCAACATCAGATAAAGTGGGTACTTTTTATTGTAACCGCAAAAGCCGCAGCAATATAGATCAGGATATATAGATCAAAAAGTCCAAGCGGGCCGCGGCCCCCTTCAGGCCCTGACAGCGGCCTTCCGTTCTTCCTGCATGTCCTGCGCATGATAAGGAAGAGGAAAAATATCATAAGAGCAGCCATAAAAATCCCTTCTGCCTTATCTGCTCCGCTCAGTTTCAGCAGGGCAGCACTATCCGCGGCCTCTTTCATACCGGCGATCTGATCCGCCTTAAGATAAGCGAAATAATATATCACGACAGAATTCAAATTAAAAAGAAAGTGCATAAAAATTGACGTCTCTATTGACCCTGTCGCCTCCACCATAGACGCAAGGACAAGGCCCAGGAAAAAGGCATAGGGCATCTGATTCAGGTTGAGATGCATAAGACCGAACAGGAGTGCGCTCAGCACGATGCCTCCCCTTCTGGAGACCTGTCTGTATGAATGATACATGATCCCTCTGAACAGGAATTCCTCGACACATGCCGGCAAAAGCGCCAGGATCAGCATGGAAGGAAGCAGCCCCAGCTTCAGCACATCCGGAAGTATATCGATTACCCTGTTGACGACATGTCTCATGGAAAACAGGTTCAGTATAATGACGACAGGATATGCACAGATCAGAGCGCAGAAAGCCATCTTCAGGCTGAAGCCGGATGGCTCTTTTATCTCCATAAAATTCCGTATGCGGATATGTCCGGCAATCAGATAGATCAGTCCCGGAAGCACAAGCAGGATCTGACCTGTTATGATCCTCGGCACTGTCCTGTCATTTAAAAAAGGCATATATCTGAGCAGAAACTCATAGGCCATATAAAGCGCGAATGTAATGAGCATGATAAGGTTGGCATCCCTCACAGACACCATATTGCCGGTCCCCGTCCGGTCTGCCGGCGGCAGTCCTGTCATATCAAAGTCCTCCTGTTGCTTTTCTTGTCCATATCAAGAATTATATCATACAATGCAAAAGACAGGAAAATCTCATAATAGGCAGCAGACCGATTCCAGTCCGAACTTCGTTCGGGCCCCTCCTTACGACATAATGGGCAGCAGACCGATCCTAGTCTGAACTCAGAGGCTGGCCGACCTTCTCCTCAACAAACCATCTGTAATTTTCTTCATAAAAGAGATAATGTCTTATTCCGCCTATTATGCACGTATATCTTATCCCGGTGCCCCCGCCTCCGAGAGACGCCGCCCTCCTGCAGTCTGTAATACGGTCCACTGGAAATCTTCTTCCGTCTTCCCACTCCACCCACAGGGGCCTGAGTCTCGCATCCTCCGTAAAAGCAGCCGCCACCTCAACATATTTCTTCCTTGTAGTTCTGTTTTTCACTGCACACCACCTTGCATTCCCTTGAAAATGTCATTGACAAAGCACGAAGTTTGCTGTATATTTTATACGAAGATAATTTCGCCTTATGCTTGGATTATACGAAGTATATTTCGCTTTGTCAAGGCATTTATCTGCATTTATGCGAAGATACATTCGCATCCGCAGACAGGAGGGTACTATGAACTTTGGAGATAAGGTCAGAATGCTCAGAAAGAAGACCGGATATTCGCAGGCTCAGCTGGCACAGGCTCTGGGAGTTTCTGCCAGAACAGTGCAGAGCTATGAGGCAGGGCGCAGCCTTCCCAGATCAAAGGAAGTCTACCGCAGGCTGGCCGGGATCTTCGGTGTGGATCTGAACTATCTTATGGACGATAAGGAAGAATTTATCAGCGAGGCCAGGGAAAGCTACGGAAGACGGGGGGCCGAGCAGGCCAGAAAGATCGTGGATGAAGTTGCCGGTCTCTTTGCCGGCGGGGAGATGGCAGAGGAAGATATGGACGAGATGCTCCGCGCCATACAGGATGCCTACTGGATCGCGAAAAAGAACAACAGGAAGTACGTGCCGGACAAGTACAGAGACAGCAGCCGCAGGGACTGATCTGCTCTGCGCAGGATATATGGGAGGAGGGCCTGACAGATGAGTTATTCTACGCTGGATATCGTCAGGATCGCAGACCGCCAGGTGAAGAAGTACAAGACCCGCGATCCTTATGAACTGGCGGCCGCTCTCGGTATAGACGCTGTTGTGGAGCGCGGCTTCCGGCTTCAGCGAGGCGCCTATATATCGATCATGAGGAACCGCTTCATCTTCGTCAAAAAGGATCTGCCGGAATATATGAAACGCATCGTCATATGGCACGAGCTCGGCCACGACACACTTCACCGGGAAGAAGCCCGCGCAAGCGGAGGCTTTCAGGAGTTCAAACTTTTTGAGACCCTCGGCAGCCGGATGGAATATCAGGCCAATATCTATGCGGCACAGATCTCGCTGCCGGATGATGAGATCCTGGAATATATAGAAGAAGGATACGACCTTCAGCAGATCGCATCCTTCATGAAGACAGACGTGAACCTTGTAGCACTCAAGAATGACGCGCTGATTGCCCAGGGCTTCCGTTTCCGCAGGCAGGAACACACAGATGCCTTTCTGCGCTATGACAGATAGCTCTTATAACATCCGTCATCTCTACTTTCTGAGAATGATACTGTCGGCAGACTTATAGATATGATCTGCGGGAATGACACCGCGGACACAGGATACAGGATATACGCTGACTCTCATGCCGAGAACTGTTCCGGGATTCAGGACTGTATTGCAGCCAACGTCTGAGCGGTCGCCCAGCATGGCGCCGACCTTGCGCATCCCTGTCTCTATACCGCCCTCACTGGTATGGATCACCACATTTTTATTGTCTGCTTTGACATTTGATGTTATGGAACCTGCGCCCATATGAGCATGGAGACCCAGGATGGAATCACCGACATAATTGTAGTGCGGAACCTGCACCTGATTAAAAAGTATCACATTTTTAAGTTCCACGGAATTGCCGACAACCGCGTCATCTCCCACCAGAGCCTTGCCTCTGATGAAGGCACCATGACGGACCTGAGTCCTGTGTCCTATGATAGCAGGGCCCTTTATATAGGCAGAATCGAATATTTCGGCATCTCTGGCTGTCCAGACATTATCTCCCCTGTATTCATACTCTTCTTTCGGGAGAGTTTTCCCTATCTGACAGATAAAATCACCGATCAAGGGAAGTGCCTCCCAGGGATAGACCAGTCCGGACAAAAGTGGCTCTGCCAGGGTCTCGGACAGGGTGTACAGATTCTTTATCATGACTTCTTCATAATACATAATAGTATTCTCCATTCTTTATGATCCCTTTTGACAGACCTGACCGCTCAGAGTGAGAGCCGGCTGTCATTTCTTAGGACTGGCTTTTTTGTTTTTTCTTTTTTCCCCGCCGGTGGTTTCCCGGCTTTTTTTATAATACTGAGCTGCATAGGCATAGCGGCTTCTGAGCTGATAGGAATTACCCAGGCCGCGCACGGCATTCACCCGGTCAGAAATATATTTCTCAAGCTTGACCATATATTCATCAGGTGATATGGACCCCTCTGCCACATATCCGAGTCCCTTCTCCCAGCTGGCGGTGAGTTCCGGGTTCAGCAGGGAGCGGATGGAACTGTCAACAACATCATATACCATCTCCCCCAGCAGGGTCGGAGTAATGATCTGTGTTTTCCTGTTGAGCAGCAGATACCTGATATTGACCAGCTTTTTCAGGATCTCGGCTCTCGTAGCGGATGTCCCTATGCCGGACCCCTTTATCTGAGCCCTGAGTTCCTCATCCTCGATAAACTGACCTGCATTTTCCATGGCAAGGATCATAGAACCGGAATTATACCGTCTGGGCGGCGTGGTCTCGCCCTCTTTTACCCTCAGATAGGCAGCCGGTATCATGGATCCCTTGCGCAGTTTATCTATCTTCTCCAGAAGGGCCGGATCCGTTCCCTGTTTCTCATCAGATTCCTCTGTGCCGGCAGATTCACCGTCCCCGGAAGAATTCCCAAAGATATCAATATTGGCCGCTCTCAGATATCCCTGATCTGTGAGCACCCTGAATGATGCGAAAAATGTCTCTGTCCGGATCTTAACGGACAAAGAAATCTTTCTATACTGAGCAGGCGGATAAAATATTGAAAGAAATCTGCGGACGATGCACAGATATACCCGCATATGCAGAGGTTTGAGCGACCCGAGAGCATTCAGCCCCTGACCGGTCGGAATAATAGCATAATGATCCGTGATCAGCTTGTCATTTGTATACCTGGTGGACCCGATTTTCTTCCAGCTGTCCATAGACAGGACCTGAGAGGCAAGTTCTCCAAAAAGGGGGGCGCTTCTAAGACCTCTGATATTCTTGTCTATCTCTTTGGCCACGGCAGATGACAGTACTCTGGCATCCGTTCTGGGATAAGTGACCAGTTTTCTCTCATAGAGCTCCTGTACAATATTCAAGGTCTGATCCGGGCTCAGCCTGAAAAATTTAGAACAGTCATTCTGAAGTTCAGCAAGGTTATAGAGGAGCGGAGCATTCTTTTTCTCATTCTTCCTCTCCTTCTTCTCAACGACAGCCTGGACCGGTTTTTCCTTCTCAAGATAGGCGATGAGTTTCATGGCATCCGCCTTTTCCTTAAAGCCATTCTCCTTATACAGGACCGGTTTCTGCCAGGCGATAGACCCCTCGACAGCTTTCCATTCCGCCTGAACGATCCCCTTTCCCTCATCTTCTGGCTGGCCGGAGGGATCCTGGCCGCCATATTCCGATGAACCGGCAATGGACAGACCTGCCACGACACGGTAAAAAGGGGTTTTGACAAAGGCCCGGATCTCACGTTCCCGCCGAACTACCATGCCAAGGACGCAGGTCATCACCCGCCCCACAGCAATGACAGCATATTTCTGATGCAGAAATGCTGCAATTGACTGACCATACTTGAGGGTGAGAAGTCTGGAAAAATTAATTCCCATAAGGTAGTCTTCCTTCGCTCTCAGGTAGGCTGAACTGGCGATATTGTCATAAGCGGAAAGAGGCTTTGCCTCGCGTATGCCACGTTCTATTTCTTCCTGTGTCTGTGAATCGATCCACACTCTTCTCTTATCTTTAGGTCCGATCCCGGCCATCTGATCCACAAGCCGGTAGATATATTCTCCTTCGCGCCCCGAGTCCGTGCAGACATAGATACGCTCTACATCGTCTCTCTTCAGCTGGCCGGAAACGATGGCGAACTGCTTTTTCGTATTCTCAATTAATTCGTATTTAAATTCTTTCGGTAAAAAAGGCAGAGTATCGAGCGACCATTTCTTCAGTCTGGGATCATATACATCCGGATAGCTCATTGTCACAAGATGTCCTACACACCAGGTAACCACGTACCTGTCCGATTCCAGATAACCCCGGCCGGCACTGCCGCTCACGCCCAGAACCCGGGCAAACTCCATTGCGACACTTGGTTTTTCTGCAATAAATAAATACTTACCCATATACCTCCATATTTATCATGGCCTGTGTCAAGACGCAGGCCGAAAATATAAAATGAGTATACCACACTTACAGCAAAAAGTTAATTGTGAACACCTGGGCATATGTGATAATATCATAGGGTAACTCGCAGGCAAAAGAGAAAGGCAAAGGAGATTTATGCTGCTTTTTTTTGATATAGATGGAACTCTTTTTTCGAATAAGACCCACAGAATTCCGACAAGTACTCTGGAGGCTATAGAAAAGGCCAGGGAAAAGGGCCACATGGCCCTGATCAATACCGGCCGTACAAAGTCAGGCATGCAGAAAGAACTGTGGGATCTTCCCTTCGACGGCTATCTGCTGGGATGCGGATCAAGGATCATCTTCAGGGGGAAAACGCTCTACTCCAGTTCATTTCCCATGGAGACGGGCAAAAAGATAATCTCTCTGCTGAACAGATACAGTCTGGATGCCTTCCTTGAAGGCTCGGATGACGTATATGTGCGCAGAGGAGACTATCACCTGGCTCAGATGAACAGGATCCGGGATGAATTTCGGAAAGCCGGATTCAGCAGTTCAGCCTATATAGAGGATGGGAATTTTCTTTATGACAAATTTATTCTTATCTCCTCGGATCCGGAGAATACGCAGAAGTTCTTTGACGACTGCTCAGAATGGATCGATGTGATAGACCGCGGCGCAGGCATTGGGCCCAGGACATGGGAATGTATCCAGAAAGGCTGTTCTAAGGCAAATGCTATGAAGATCCTGTCCGATCATCTGAACATTCCCCTGAGCGATTCTGCCGCCTTCGGTGACAGTGCAAACGACCTGGGAATGCTGCAGGCCGCCGGGCACGGCATCGTTATGGGAGACCACTCAAAAGAGCTGGACTGCGATGCCTTCTTCATCACAGATACCGTGGAAAATGACGGAATCGCAAAGGCTATGAAAAAACTGGGATTATTTTAATAAAAAAAGCCATACCCGATCAGTTCGAGGGGTATGGCTTTTCTTATCTCATCTTTTGATTATTCATCAGCCGTTGTTCTTCTCAAAATCCTTCATGAAATCGATCAGAGCCTCTACGCCTTCCTTAGGCATAGCATTGTAGATAGAAGCTCTCATACCGCCTACAAGACGATGACCCTTGAGGTTGGAGAAACCGTGCGCGATAGATTCCTTGACGAACTTGGCATCCAGATCATTATCGCCTGTCCTGAATGTAACATTCATGAGAGAACGATCCGCCTTGTCTGCCGTTGCCTTGTAGAAATCTGTGCTGTCAAGGTAATCATACAGAAGGGCTGCCTTCTCCTCGTTGCGCTTCTTCATAGCTTCCAGGCCGCCGGTCTCCATGATCCACTCAAGCACAAGCTTGCAGATATAGATCGGATAGGTGGGAGGCGTATTTATCATAGAATTCTTCTCAACCTGAAGGGCAAAATCCCAGATCTTAGGACAGAGGGGAGACTTATGGCCGATCAGGTCGTGTCTTACGATAACAACTGCAAAACCTGCAGGAGCCATGTTCTTCTGCACTCCGGCATAGATCATGCCGAACTTGCTGACATCTACAGGCTCGGAGAGGATGCTGGAAGACATATCCGCAACAAGAGGAACCTTGCCTGTATCAGGAATATAATGGTAAGTCGTACCAAATATCGTGTTGTTAAAGCATACATGAACATAGTCGGCATCCGGATTGAGGACAAGCTCATCCTGTCTGGGGATCCTTACATAGTTCTCTGCCTCGGTGGAAGCAGCAACACGGATATCCTTAAGGTATTTCTTTGCCTCCTTGTAGGCATTATTTGCAAAATTTCCGCTGATCACATAGTCGGCTGTGCTGTTGGGAGCGATGTTCAGAGGGATCGCAGCAAACATACCGGAAGCTCCGCCCTGCAGGAAGAGAACATCGTAATCATCAGGGATGTTCATAACCTTTCTGAGCTCTGCCTGGCACTGAGTGATGATATCATCATATACCTTGGATCTGTGGCTCATCTCCATAACGGACATACCGGATCCCTCATAGTTAAGGAGCTGGTCACGTGCCTTAAGAAGCACGGGTTCCGGCAGCATAGACGGGCCTGCAGCGAAATTGTAGATTCTGTTCTCGATCATTTTCTTCTTTTCCTCCTGTTGCATAAAATATACCATATTTTATATAGATAACTGTCACATAAAGAGGCAGTCACTGACAAAAATAATTACTTTGACATCCGGCTCTCAAGGAACTCGAACTCCCGCGTTCCCTCTTTATCATCCGGATACTTCTCATGAAAAGTCTTTGCTGCGGAATAGGCTTTCTCCCACTCCCCCTTCTGCTCATAGGCAGCTATGAGATTAAATGTGAGAGACGCGTCCGTATCCCTGTCATTCAGATCAAGTCCCGACTGGCAGGCCTTTATGGCTTCATCATATTTCTTCTGTTTTATAAGGCAGAGCGCATACAGATCGTATGCCTTTGCCCGAAAAGCCTTATTCTTGCTGCCTGAGCCAGCCTCCGATATATACTTCTCAAGTGACGAGGAAGCCTTCTCATAATCCTTGCCGCGGACAGCAGACTGGGCCTGTCCGATCAATGCATATTTGCAGCCCTTTTTATAGGAACTTTCAAACATCTTCTGAGCGTCAGCCAGATCATTCTTCTCAAGATAGATCATACCCTGGAAATACAGATCCTTTCCTGAACTGCCTCCCAGATCAAGTGCCTGATCAAGAACCTGACCCGCCTGATCTGTCTTACCCTGCTTCGCCAGGGCATTATAGAGAGCCTGATAGGCATAATAACTCTTTTTGCTGCCGGATACAGCTGTCTGAAGATCCTTCTCGGCGCTGGCGTAATCTCCAAGCTGTTCATAGGCAAGCCCACGTTTTGTCAGGATCTGGGTATCGCTTCCCGAGATCTCCAAAGCCTGGCTGTAACAGTCTGCGGCGCTCTTATAATCTCCCGCAGACTCGCAGGCCTGAGCCTGATAGGAAAGGATATCCTTCTGAATGTCACTTTCCAGACCACTGTCCTTATAGGAAAGAGCACTCTGAAAAGATTCAATGGAATCCTCATAATCGCCGCTGTACAGATGCGCCAGTCCCTGACCTCTGCAGGCAAGAGCCTTCTGGACATCATTCTCCGCATGGCTTATGGCCTGTTTAAAATAACCAAGAGCCTCATCATAGGACTTAAGCCCTATATAGGCCATGCCAAGATGTGTATAATACTGCGCGTTATTCGGATCGTAGGAAAGGGCTTCCTTAAATTCCTTAACAGATGTATCATAATCAGCCTCGTTAAATGCTGTCATGCCCTTTTCATCATGCCTGGAACCAGTGTTTATATTTTTAAATATGACCACAGCAAACAAAAATGCCGCAGCGATCAGTACTGCTGCCATAACCTTGGCAAATGCTGAGAATCTTCTTCTTGAGGCTGAGGATGCCTTCCCTCCGGCAGATCTTCTTCTTCCGGATGATGCTGCCTGTTTCCTCTCATCTGACCCGTCTTCTTCCAGATGATTGACGGTATATACCCTGGAGTCATCCTTCCCTGTCTTCCTCTTCCCCGGCCTGCGGCTTCTGGACGAATGGCGCCTGCGCCCGGGAGGGTTCACAAGATCTGTTATATTTTTAATGCGGTCCCTGTCGGTTCCGCTCCCTTTTTTCTTATTCCCGGCCAATACTCAAAAACCTCCTAGAGCATCTTCTTTATCCTGAGTATCCAGGCTATGATGATACATACGATCAGCGTGATCAGACATATGATGCCGAATCCGGGCTGCACTCCTGCAAAAGGCATGCCGTCACTGCGCACGTTCATTCCATACAAACCGGATATGATAGTAGGAATGGCCATGACGATGGTGATAGAGGTGAGATACTTCATGGTGTTGTTCATTCTGTTGTTCAGAACCTGAGAGATCAGTTCACTGGTACCGTCGATCAGATCCCGGTATATCGTTGCCATCTCTATCGCCTGTCTGTTCTCGACCTGTACATCGCCCAACAGATCCTCATCCTCAGGGAACTGAGGGATGTGCTTATATCTTCTCAGTCTGTCTATTACGACTCCTGCCGCTCTCAGTGATGTCTCAAAATAGACCAGCGTCGATTCAAGTTCATGCAGTTCAACAAGATCCGCCTCATCCTCCATAACCTTGCCGATCCGTGATTCTATAGCAAGACGCCTGTCGTCGACCGTTCTCAGAACTGTCTGGTATGTCATCATGGAGTTGAGAAGGATCTGGTAGACGAACCGGGTCTTCTTCTTTGTAGAAAAAAATCTTACATGAAAATCTATAAAATGATTCAGGATAGGAGTGTCCTCGCTGCATACGGTGATGATCGCATCATTGACCAGGATCAAACCGAGAGGGATGGTATTGTAGACCTTCTTGTCATTGCGGATCTCAGTTGCCGGAATATCAACGATGATCAGAGTGTAGTCATCTTCTATATCAATACGAGACTTCTCTTCTTCATCCAGTGCGGCTTTTATATCATTGTAATCGATAGAATAGCGCGCTGCGACCGGCCGCAGTTCATCCTCGGACGCCGATGTAAGTTTGACCCAGCACCCGCTTTTGTACTCATCGAGATGTCTGATCCGGCCGTCGTCTGTCTCGTATATATCTAACATATCAGTCACCTGCTAATACTTTATCGTGTGAAAGCAAAATCTATGTGCAGCTTATGTTAAAGTATAACACAAATATAATATTCTAAGCAATAAGATTTACCTGTGCTTGCACATATTTGCAAACAATACTATACTGATATTCACAGAATACATCATGAAGAAAGGCAAAATGAGGAATCCAGATGATTTATATTTATGCATCATTTTACGAGTGCCAGGGAACAGAACACAAACCCGATCTGGAGCATCGCCTGGGAAGAAAACTCCTGTTTTCTCTCGTCCGGGATGTGTATGGATGGAAAATGTCCGAGGATCAGATGCGGGATAAAATAATCAAAGGCCCCCATGGAAAGCCTCTCTTCAACTGCGCAGGTCCCTGCTTCAGCATCAGCCACTGTCCCGGCCTTGTCCTATGCGCGGCTGCCGACAATCCTCTGGGGACAGATGCCGAAAAAATACGCCCCTTCAGGGACAGCATACTGAAAAGAACATTGACAGAAGCAGAAAGAGCTGTCTTTGAGGAGAAAAGACAGGCGGCCGGCCAGAGCGCGGCGGACAGGGAACTGTTTTTCCGCTTCTGGACCCTGAAAGAAAGCGGGATAAAGCATTCCGGTCTGGGGCTGGGAGAGCCGCTCACCGCGTATGAATTTAACCTCGGCAGAGGTGCTCTTTATGACAGCATTTTCAGGAAAATTGACTCAAAAAGACCGGAGCTCTGCTTTTACCAGACAAAGCTCCGGCCGGATTACATCATTTCCCTCTGCTGTGAGGAGAATCCTCAGGCTGTCTGCCTGACGATGAAGACATTTCCTGAATGATCAAAGCTGACAGATCATCAAGCGATCCATTCTCTGATCCTGTATGACGCACCGATCCTGCTGCAGATCTGACGGCACTTATCTTCATCCTCATGGGATATGGTCGTATCTACCGTCGTCATGACGACATTCATCCCTGCCTTAACACAATTCTCAGCAAACGTCAGCATGCCCGGAAATGCCTGATCGCCGAACTTACTGCGGACAAGCTGCTGATATCTGACCGGATCAGGATCATTCAGGGAAACAGACACCGTATCAACATATTTCGCCAGGTCGGAAGAGATATCTCTTCCGTTGATCAGATTGCCCTGGCCATTCGTGTTCAGACGGATAGGAAGCCCCAGATTATTCTTCATCCAGGCAGCAGTTTCAAGCAGAACGTCAAGTGCGCAGGTGGGTTCTCCAAAACCGCAGAAGACCATCTCGCTGCGGCCGTCTGTATCAGCTGCCTTTATCGCCTCTATCATCTCCTGAGCCGTGGGCTCTCTCTCCAGCCAGAGGCTTTGGCTCTCTCCTACGGTATCGTTGTCCTGCCTCAGACAAAATGTACAGGCGCAGGAGCACCTGTTTGTGAGATTCAGATACAGTGAATTCCCGACGCGGTATACAAGTTCCATTTCTGTCACCTTCCAAAAAAATGTAAAAAACGCGTTTTAGGCCGCCGCCCTTATCTATCGAAGCTGAGTCTGTCCATCAGTTCCTCGAAGCATACACCATCCGTGACCGGTATGTCAAGCTCTTCGGAACGCACAAGACAGTCCCTGATAAATTCAGCTGCCGTCCTGACACTTTTCTCAAATGGGATCCCTCTGACTGCTCCCGCCGCGATGACAGCTGAAAATACATCCCCGGTCCCTGACCTCTGCGTCGCGACCTTCTCGGTGCGGATGATAAAGCTCCTTCCGCCTTTTTCATAGCAGTAATTTTCTATATACCCATCCCGGTCCACGCCGGTGATCGCCACCTTTTCCGGTCCGCACGAGCTGAGTCTTTCGGCCATATCCATCAGCTCCTGGGACGTGAAATCTTCCTTATAGGGAATTCCCGTCAGTTTACAGGCCTCTGTGGCATTTGGCGTAAGAATATCCGCATATCCTACAAGCTGTTTCATCTGCTCGCACATCTCGTCCGTGTACGTCGCATAGATTTTCCCGTAATCTCCCATAACCGGATCTATGATCACACAGGTCCCATCATCATCAAATTCATCAAAAAATTCTCTGACAATATCTATCTGCTCCACTGACCCCAAAAAGCCGCTCATGATCCCCTCAAAGTGCAGGCCCAGTTTCTTCCACTCTTTCATATAATCCCTCATATGATCTGTGAAATCAAAGAAATAGAAGCTGTCAAAACCGGTATGATCCGACAAAAGCGCGGTAGGCAGCGGACAGCACTGGACGCCAAGTCTGGAAATGATAGGAAGCTCTGCCGTGATCGAACACCGGCCGAAACCTGAGATATCATTAATGCAGGCAATTTTCAGCTGATGATTATGTATCCCCTTGTTCATTCAAGCTCTTCCTTTCTGATGTCTCATGAGATGATCGTCCCCCCGCCCACGACAATATCGCCATCGTACATGACGACGGCCTGGCCTGCCGTGACCGCTCTCTGGGGCCTGTCAAATTCTATCCGGATCTTTCCATCCTCCAGAGGATAAACCATCCCGGACTCTTCCTTCTGCCTGTATCTTGTCCGTGCGGTTATCCGCATAGGGGCATTCAATTCCGCAATGGAGATCCAGTTCACATCGCCGGCAGTCAGGACATCCGTATACAGGTCTTTTTCCTCTCCGATCGTGACCGTGTTCTTTTCCATATCCTTGCCCACGACATACACGGGATGCCCCATGGCAAGGTTCAGACCCTTGCGCTGCCCGATCGTATATCGCACCGCTCCCTTATGCCTGCCGATCACATTCCCCTGCATATCCAGGAAATCACCGGCTTCATATGTCTTCCCTCTGTAGTCCTCCATGAAGCGGACGTAATCTCCGTCGGGGACAAAGCAGATATCCTGACTGTCATGCTTATGGGCAGTGACAAGGCCAGCCTCATCAGCCAGCTCTCTGGTGTGAACCTTTGTCATATTCCCCAGGGGAAATCTGATATGCTCCAGCTGCCGCTGAGTCAGGGAATAAAGAACATAGCTCTGATCCTTGCTGTCATCTGCAGCCTTTTTCAGCAGATACCGTCCTGTCACCTCATCCTTCTCTATGCGGGCATAATGACCGGTTACAATATAGTTCAGTCCCTTCTCCCAGGCATAGAAAAATAATTTTTCAAATTTCAGATATCTGTTGCAGTCAATACAAGGGTTGGGGGTTCCTCCCGCCTCATAGATGCGGACAAACTTTTCTATGACCTGCTCCCTGAAATCCGCCCTGTAATTGAGCACTTCATAGGGGATTCCGATCTGTGCCGCGACCAGAGCGGCATCATCGATATCACTCTGGGAGCAGCAGGTGTGATAATCCATCAGACCCACATCATTATTGCGATAAAGGCGCATGGTAACCCCCATGCACCTGTATCCCTCTTTCTTCATGATATAAGCGGCGAGTGAACTGTCAACTCCGCCGCTCATCGCTATAAGAGCACTCTTCTTATCTTCCATTCTTCTCCTTCATCGCTGCCCCTACCTGGTCAAATACATCTGTAACTTCCTCCTCCGGGGCTTTTGTTGCCAGACTCACGCAGACAATGGCTATGCAGGAAATAAAGAAAGCAGGGAGGAGTTCATAGATAGAGAACAATCCTCCTAATCTGGCAATGCCGAACTTCCAGACAAAAACCATGATCCCGCCTGCCGCTACGCCCGCGATCGCGCCCTGCTTTGTCGTTCTCTTCCAGAAGAGGGAAAAGAGCATCAAAGGGCCGAAAGCCGCGCCAAATCCTGCCCAGGCAAAGGATACGATACGAAAGACGGAACTATTGGGGTTCCAGGCAAATATGACACCTATGATGGCAATTACAAATACAGTCATTCTGGCAAAGAGCATCTGGGACTTCTCAGACATATTTTTAAAGAAGAATCTTTTGGCAATGTTCTCTGACACACTGGATGATGCCGCCAGCATCTGGGAATCGGAAGTGGACATGACGGAAGCAAGGATACCGGAAATGATAATGCCGGCTAAAAAGGCCATGAAAAGATTATTCTTACTCAGAGAGGAGGCAAGATATACAATGATCCTCTCCGGATCAAAATTATCTCCTATGATGCCTTCCTCACTTGCAAATGCATAGCCCATGACACCGATAAATATGGCTATTCCCATGGAGATCACAACCCAGATGGAAGCGACCCGTCTTGCCAGCTTCAGTTTGTGCTCATTCTCAATAGCCATGAACCGGAGCAGGATATGAGGCATGCCGAAATACCCCAGACCCCAGGCCAGCGTCGATGCGATGGGAAGCGCCCCGTAGCTTCCGTCGGGCCCTGTCAGCTTGAAATAGCCGGGCACGGTCTGGGTTCCGGCCATGACCGCATCCATGCCGCCTGCCCTGGTGATGCCATAGTAAAGGACAACAACAAGGGCGATCGTCATGATGATACTCTGGATAAAGTCAGTCGTTGAGGCTGCCAGGAAACCGCCCAGTATCGTATAGATGGCGATAACGGCTGCGCCGACTACCATGCAGGTGTGATAGTCAAGTCCGAACAGACTGTTGAAAAGTTTGCCGATAGCGGCGAAACCTGATGCTGTATAAGGAACGAAAAAGACGATGATTATGACTGCGCTTATCGCCAGCAGAGCTCCGCTCTTATCCGCAAATCGGTTGGAAAAGAAATCCGGGATCGTGTTTGCCTGGATCTTCTCGGAATAGACCCTAAGCTTTTTGGCAACGATCAGCCAGTTCAGATAGGTACCGCCGGCAAGACCTACAGCAGTCCAGACAGCCTCGGCAAAGGATCCGTTTCCTGCCACAAGACCGGCAAGAGCTACGCCGGGCAGGCCCATCAGGAGCCAGGAACTCATATCAGAAGCTTCCGCGCTCATGGCTGTTACAAAGGGGCCAAGCCTTCTGCCTCCCAGATAAAAATCATCTGTCGATTTATTCTCATTCGACAATTTCATGCCGACAGCGATAACACTTGCGATATAGATGATAATCGCAATTACAATCATTGCATCAGTCATAACAGTCCTCCCTAAAATCCGTCATAATATATAAACTTTAATTTATCAGTTTAACGAATAAAAGTCAAGATAAGGGACGGACTTACTATGAAAGGACAGCTGTGTACAGAAAAAAATCCCGGAGCTTATGCCCCGGGATCAGCATCAAAAATGACCTGCGATCAGCCTTCAATATTGATAAACTTATCCTCTTCGACCTTCTTGGGCTGCTCCTTGGGAAATGCCAGGGTGAGGATCCCATTCTCGAACTTTGCGTGAATATCATCCTCCTGCAGGTTTTCTCCTACATAAAAGCTTCTGCTGACAGAACCGGTATAGCGCTCTTTTCTGAGATATCTGCCCTTGGCATCCTTCTCCTCGCTGTTCTCTTCATGGCCTGCGCTTATTGTGAGATAACCATCCTTAAGCTGAGCCTTTATATCTTCCTTCTTATATCCGGGAAGATCGATATCAAGAACGTAATCCTTTTCCGTTTCCCTGATATCTGTATTCATCACATTCTGCGAAGGCATGGAATAAAAGCTCTTAGCGGACGGCAGGGAAAAATCATTCATAAAATCATCAAATAAATTCTCTCCAAAAATACTGGGCATCAACATAATATTATTCCTCCTTATGTCCCTGGCTTATCGCCTCGGGAACTATCTTTTTCTTTGTTCTAGATGTAATATAACACCTTTTGTTAGCACTGTCAATAGATGAGTGCTAATTTTTTTATTTTTTGCCCAGCAAAATATCTTCCGCGTTCTTTATCCTCTCCTCAGAAGGAGCTTTTGTCTCTCTCAGGCTATAAGGGATGCCCAGTTGATCCCACTTGTTTATGCCAAGCGAGTGATAGGGAAGGATCTCCGTCTTTTTGACATTTTCAAGTGTTTCAATAAAATGCCGTGTCTCCCTAAGATAAGCGTCGTCGTCTGTGATGCCCGGCACAAGCACATGACGGATCCAGACCGGAACTCCCTTTTGGGATAGATAACTAAGGCAGTCCAGGATATTCTCATTGCTACGCCCTGTGAGCCACACATGTTTTTGGGGATCTATATGCTTGATATCCGCCATGATCAGATCGGCAGAGCCGAGGAGGCGGTTGAATTTTGAGAAAAATGGCTCTTCTCTTGTAAAAGGCTCCAGGGCTGTGTCCAGGCAGGTATTGATGCCATTTTCTTTTGCCAGTTCAAAAAGCTGCAGCAAAAAATCTATCTGCAGCAGGGGCTCGCCTCCGCTGACGGTAATCCCGCCGTCCGAGCCCCAGTAAGTTTTATAGCGCAGCGCCTGGTTGAGTACCTCCCGGGCGGTTTTTTCTATCACTGCCTCCTCCGGCTTCAGTGCCCATGTATCTACATTGTGACAATATCTGCATCTGAGCCTGCAGCCCTGCATAAAGATAACATAGCGGACTCCCGGGCCGTCAACCGAGCCAAAAGTCTCAAAAGAATTGATCCGTCCTGTTTTCATTTCCATTCTGCTCTTCTCCATTTTCATGAAAGGAAATTTTCCCTTTTTCGGCCGTTTTCCTTCATTATAACAGGGAGAAAACAGAAAGAAAACCGGCATCAGGGTTTTTACACCTTGATGCCGGCTTCTTATGGGGTATACGAAATCTTATCACTCTTCAATGAAAAGAGGTGTTGAATAATATCTGTCGCCTGTATCGGGTAAGAGAGCTACGATCGTCTTTCCTTCGTACTCAGGGCGCTGTGCGAGCTGGACTGCTGCCCAGAGAGCCGCACCGGATGAAATGCCTACCAGGACACCTTCTGTCTTCGCGATCAGCTTTCCATACTCGAATGCTGCTTCATTGGGAACAGGGATAACTTCGTCATAAACCTTTGTATTCAGTACATCGGGAACAAATCCGGCTCCGATACCCTGGATCTTATGAGAACCGCCGTGGCCTTCTGAAAGCACCGGTGAGGAGGCAGGCTCAACTGCGTAAACCTTAACATCAGGATTCTGTGACTTGAGATACTCGCCTACTCCGGTGAGAGTACCGCCTGTTCCAACGCCGGCGATGAAGGCATCTACCTTGCCGTCTGTGTCATTCCAGATCTCAGGGCCAGTTGTCTTTCTGTGGATTGCGGGATTCGCCGGGTTCACAAACTGTCCGGGGATAAAGCTGTCAGGTGTTTCCTTGGCAAGCTCTTCTGCCTTGGCGATCGCACCCTTCATACCCTTAGATCCATCTGTAAGAACAAGCTCTGCGCCGTAAGCCTTGAGGATATTTCTTCTCTCTACACTCATGGTCTCAGGCATGGTAAGAATGATCTTGTAACCCTTGGCTGCGGCGATGGCTGCAAGGCCGATGCCGGTGTTGCCGGATGTAGGCTCAATGATCGTGCTGCCTTCCTTAAGAAGTCCCTTTTCCTCTGCATCCTCTATCATTGCCTTTGCGATACGATCCTTAACGCTGCCTGCGGGATTGAAGTATTCAAGCTTAACCAGGATCCTTGCCTTAAGGCCAAGCTTCTTCTCGATGTTTCCAAGCTCCACGAGGGGTGTATTCCCGATAAGTCCCAATGTTCCATTATAGATCTTAGACATATTAATTTCTCCTTTTCTATATCATATTTACTATGTATGAAATATATGATTTATCTTGTCTATATCTTATTCTCCTTAGAATGATTTGTCAAGGGTTTTCGTCAAAAATCGGAAATATTTTTTCACAGTTTCCTGATAGGAAAAGGGGTCAGAAAACCATTCCCGGCTTTCTGACCCCTTTTCCCCTGAACATTTCAATCGTTTTTGCTCTTGCCTTGCTGCCTGCTCACTTGATTATTCATCTTGCAGCAATCAGGCACGCCGTCTCCGAACATCTCTTTATTCGACTTAGCGGTTTTTTCAAGGTAATCGTCGATGGACTTTTTCACATTCTTTAGAAATCCCATACTCTCACCCTTTCAAGCGAAATGCAGCTTTATATCATACTAATTCAGTATGATATCTTTGTCTATGATATTATATAACAGACGTCTGGCCTTTTTCAAGGTCTATCCGAAAATACTGTCCGCGTATCTGACAGTTTCCATGGCATCTTTGGCATAACAATCCGCCCCGATGGAATCGGCGTATTCTTGTGTCATGACAGCTCCGCCGACAACGACTTTTGTCTGGGGGGATGCCTTCCTCAGCTGGCGGATCGTCTCCTCCATACTGACGACCGTAGTTGTCATCAAAGCGCTCAGACCTACCAATCTGACATGATCTTCCACGGCTTTCTCTACGATCAGTTCCGGAGCCACGTCCCTGCCCAGATCTATCACATCGTAACCATAGCTCTCCAGCAGCACTTTTACAATATTTTTGCCGATATCGTGGATATCATTTTTCACTGTGGCAAGAATAACTTTTCCCTTCGACTCTTTTTTCTCGCCTGCCATTGTTCCCTTCATGACCTCAAAGGCAGCCTTGGCAGCCTCCGCGCTCATGAGGAGCTGGGGAAGAAATACCTTTTTCTCCTCAAATCCCTTGCCGACTGCATTCAGAGCAGGTATCAGTTCGTCATTGATCAGGTCAAGAGCATTTCTTTCTCTCAAAGCCTCCTGCGCAGCAGAAGCCGCCTGGGCGCTCAGACCTTTTTCTATGAAATCTCTCAGCGTCACCGGTCCGCCTGCCACTGTTGTCTGCCTTGCTGGAACATTCCGTGCACTGCCCGCGCCTGCAGCAGGACCCGGGCCCGCCGGGATATTTTCCTCTGAAAAATGGGTGCAGGCTTCTATATAGCCCATGCACTGAGGGTCTTTCCCTATAAGGGCCAGGGATGCGAAGTGGGCTCTCATCATCATCTCATCGAGCGGATTTATGATAGCGCAAGAGAGACCGGACAAGAGCGTCATGGCATAGAAATTTGAATTTATAATCTTTCTTTTCGGCAGACCGAATGATATGTTCGATACACCCAGTATAGTATTCACATGCAGTTCATCCCGGCAGCGCCTTACCGTTTCCAATGTTGCGAGTGCGGCATTGCTGTCTGAAGAAACTGTCATGCAAAGGCCGTCTATGACAATATCTGACTTGGGGATCCCATAGCCGGCTGCCGTATCGATGATCTTTCTGGCGATCTCTATCCTTCCATCCGCAGTCTCCGGAATGCCGGACTCATCCAGGCACAGGGCAACGACGATCGCCCCATACTTTTTGGCAAGAGGGAATACGGTCTCCATGCTCTCCTTCCTGCCATTCACGGAATTTATCATAGCTTTTCCGTTATAGATCCTGAGTCCGCGCTCGAGAGCTTCCCTGTTCGTCGTATCGATCTGCAGCGGCAGATCCGTGATCCCCTGCAGAGACTGGACGACATTCTCCATCATGGAAGGTTCGTCTATCTCCGGGAGTCCGACGTTGACGTCGAGCGCGTCAGCTCCTGCCTCTTCCTGCCTTATCGCTTCCTTAAAAATATAATCCAGGTCATTCTCCTTGAGAGCCTGCTTGAAACGCTTCTTGCCTGTAGGATTGATCCTCTCACCGATGATCAGCGGTCTCTTTCCTATCTCCACTGCATGAGAATAGGATGAAATGACCGTTCTTTCTTTCCTCACGGGTTTTTGAAAGGGCTTCTGTCTGCATATGCCGACAAGGCCTCTGATATATTCCGGAGTCGTTCCGCAGCAACCGCCGACAACATGAACGCCAAGATCGGCAATCCTGCTCATAGCCTGACAGAACCTGTCTGCATCCAGGTCATAGACGGTTCTGCCATTCTCCTGCCTTGGCAGGCCGGCATTGGGCTTTACAATGATCGGGACAGAAGCTGTCTTGACCATCTCCTCGGCTACGGGGAGCATCTGAACCGGTCCAAGACCGCAGTTCATACCGATCGCATCGACTCCGAGCCCCTCCATCATTGCGCAGATGGAGCCGACGCCTCCTCCTGTAAGCATCTTGCCGCTTTCATCGTATGTCGTTGTCACACAAACCGGCAGATCAGAGTTTTCCTTTGCCGCCAGCACAGCTGCCTTGGCCTCATAGCTGTCCGTCATCGTTTCTATCAGGATAAGATCAGCCCCGGCCTCAGCCCCGATCCTCACAACTTCTCCAAATATATCAACAGCTTCGTCAAATGGAAGATCACCCATGGGTACCAAAAGGCGGCCAGTCGGTCCGATATCAAGCGCTATATAGCCGTCATCTTCCCTGCCTGCCTGTCTTCTTGCCTCTTTTGCATTCTCAATGGCAGCAGTTATGATCTCTTTCAGCCTGTTCCCATACTTAAGCCTGTTCGCGCCGAATGTGTTCGCGTTAACAATATCGCTTCCCGCTTCATAATAGCTTCTGTGGACTGAAATTACCTTATCCGGATAGTCTATATTCCACAATTCAGGAGATTCTCCTGCTTCCAGTCCCATACTCTGCAGCATAGTCCCTGTCCCGCCGTCCCAGAACAGCCACTCACTGCCCAGTCTCTCTCTAAATGACTTCAATTTATTTTCCTCCAGAATATTAACTGTCACGCCTGAAGGCGCAGTCTTTTCTTTTTGAACAGATCTCGCAGCCTTCCATGATACACCTGCTGTCAATATCCGAAACGCCTATGATGGCTGTCACGGACTTGGACGGCATCATCATCAGACTGGCTGTCAGATTGATCCCCGTCGTCTTCGGCAGCTGGAGCATATCTGATATATTTCTCTGAAATGAGATATCAAAATCTCCATAACCCGGTGAAAATCTTGGCCGGCAGTATCTGCCCTCCCTTTTCTCCTGATCTATGATCTTTGCGTTTATCTCATTGCAATAAGCTTCTATCATAGCTGCCGAAGCTGCCTGATAAAGCAGTGTCCTGCTGATCCTGGAAATTTCACTGCGCTGAATGAGATGATCCGGCCCTATTCCCAGGGTAGCCCCCATCAGATAACAGGAAGCGCATGTCTTGAGATTCTTTTTCAGATTATTACTCAGAATATGCATATTCCCGATATCCATAGACCCGTCATTATTATGTATAATATCAAATTTTCTATAGACAGATCTGGGAGAAATGACAGTGTCAAGCTCTTTTACAGCATTTTCTATATCCAAAAGCAATTCCGCAGAGCAGTCCTTCTTCCGGCAGCCCATATATCTTATGATCTCACACCTGTTCGGCTCTATTTTCATTCTCTCTCACCCCGGGCAGACATGCTTTATCTGCCGAGCATCGCCGATACATTATTCATGATCGCTTCGGCGACATCCGGCGCATTCATTGTATACACATGGATATGCTTAATATCATTCGCTATCAGATCTACGATCTGCTCACTGGCATAGACAATGCCCGCCTGTTTCATTGCTGCAGGATTCGTCCCAAAATGATCGACAATAGCCTTAAAACGTTCCGGCACATTTGTTCCGGACATCTGAACGCTTCGACCCAGCTGCACTGCTCTTGTTATGGGCATGATGCCGGGAAGTACAGGGACGCTGATCCCAGCCTCTCTTATTCTGTAGAGAAAATTATAAAAAATATTATTGTCAAAGAACATCTGAGTGGTCAGAAAATCACAGCCGCAGTCGACTTTTTCCTTCAGATGTTTTATGTCATCCGCCTTATGCTCACACTCCGGATGGCCTTCCGGATAACAGGCTCCGCCGATACAGAAATCCCCCTGTGACTTTATATCTTCTATCAGCTGGCTGGCATGCTGATAATCTTTCTCTACCTGTCCGTCAGCGGGGATATCTCCTCTCAGAGCCATAATATTCTCTATCCCCATGTCCTTATAACTCTCTATCATATGCCTGACAAAATCCTTTGTGGAAGTTACACAGGTCAGATGGGGCATGACCTGCGCGCCGTACTCGGCGTTCAGCTCATGAGCAAGTTTCAGTGTATACATTTTATTGCCGCTTCCGCCGGCACTGTAGGTCACACTGATAAAATCCGGATGGAGAAGAGCGATCTTCGTCGCGGCTTCTTTCACGCTGTCAAAGGCAGACTCCTTCTTGGGAGGAAAAACTTCAAATGACAGCGTTACCCTGTCCTGCCGAAGAATATCTTTGATTTTCATTTTATAACCTCGCTTTTGGAACAATACTTCAGATAACGATTAAAAGTTATTGTACATTCTTTTTCTATATTATACAAGTCCTACTAATTTACTTTGATATATTTTACAGATCATTTTCGATATAAAAAACCACAGGTCCCTCATCCCAGTACAATTTTTTATATGGTACTATTTTAGCAGGATTACAGACCTGTGGCGACAATTATTATAAAATTTTCCTCTCAGATTTCCTTATTCTTTTTCTCTACAGCTTCATATGCCTGTTCATAGAAGATCTCCTGGGAATTTACAGGGATATCATTCAGCTTGCGCCTGTGGTAGACTGCATCGGCATCCTGGATCTTTCCCTTCTCATCATCCCTGAGCATCAGTTCAAACATATCGCTGATCCTTCTGCGGATATCCGGGTCATAGACAGGAGCGGCGACTTCCACTCTTCTGACTGTATTCCTTGTCATAAAGTCGGCGGAAGAGATATACATCTTCCTGTTCTCGCCGAAACCGCTGATATATATCCTGGAATGCTCCAGAAATCTTCCCACGATACTGATAACTGTAATGTTATCCGTATATCCGGGCACCTGAGGACGCAGGCAGCATATGCCGCGGATGATCAGCTCGATCTTTACGCCGGCCTGGCTGGCTTCTATCAATTTTTCTATCAGGACCTTGTCTGTGAGGGAATTAAACTTCGCTCCAAAATAAGCTTCTTTTCCTTCCCTGGCAAGAGCGATCTGCTCGTCTATCATATCGCAGATCCTGTTCTGCAGGCAATGAGGAGCTACCATGAGATGTTTCATATCATCTACGACTTCACCCTTCTGGAGAGCCGCAAATACCTTTGCAGCCTCCGCCCCAATATCCTGATTTGCCGTCATCAGGCAGAGATCCGTGTAGAGGGATGCCGTCTTCTCGTTATAATTGCCTGTCCCGATCTGAGTTGTATAGGTGATGCCGCCATCCTTAGTCACTCTGGTGATAAGACAAAGCTTTGAATGTACCTTATATTTTTCCAGACCATAGAGGATCTGAACTCCCGCATTCTGAAGTCTCCTGGAGACATTGATATTATTTCCCTCATCAAAGCGGGCGCGAAGCTCAATGAGTACAACGACTTCCTTTCCATTCTCAGCCGCATCCACAAGGGCGTCAATGATCTTGCTGTTGTTGGAGACAACCCGGTAGAGAGTCATCTTTATGGAGACAACGTTTTCATCTGTAGATGCCTCCTCCAGCATATGAATGAAAGGCTTCATAGACTCATAGGGATATGAGAGCAGGATATCCTTTTCATCTATCTGGTCCAGCATACTCCTCTTCAGATCAGCGTAAACAGAATTCCTGGGGCTGCGCTTTTCATAGAAAAGCTCCTCCCTGTCAGAAAGATAATCTCTGATCTGGGAAACAAAAGACAGATCAAGAGGAGTTCCGACATTGATAAACTGCTGGGTATCGATCTTCAGATAGCCGGCAAGTTCTTTGACCGCTTTGTCATTGATCTTGCGGCTGAGCTCCACGCGGACAGGCTCCAGTTTATTTCTTTTCTTTATGAGTTTCTCCATAACATCCCTGTAATCGAGATCCTCGTCATAGATATCCATGGCATCGATATCCGCATTCCTTGTGATACGGAGAAGAGACTTCTCCCGGATCGTATATTTTTTATAAAGTTTGGAGACAAAATGAAGGATCAGTTCCTCTGTGAGCATAAATGTTCCGGGTCTGGTCGGAATAGAGATCAGTCTCTTGAATACTGCGCTCTGACAGGGAACGATGCCCATCTTGCTCCTTCCCTTCGCTGTAGAAAGAAGGACAGTCGCATATAGATGCTTGTTTGTCAGGAAGGGGAAGGGATGCTGCTTGCTGATGATCATAGGAGACAAAAATGGCGCGATATGGTTATCAAAATAAGCTTCGAGAAGTTCTCCCTCCTCTTTGGAAAGCTTCTGGAAATTGATAATGCGGACTCCCTGAGGTTCCAGCTCGCCCATGAGCTGCTCATAGACTTCTTCCTTTTTTCGCTCCAGTTCCTTCGTTCTCTTCAGAACAGCCTTCACCTGTTCCCGACTGCTCATCCATGTTTTATTCTCCCGGATGACTTCATCTGAATGCATCTGAGTCATGAGAGTTCCGACGCGGACCATGAAAAATTCATCCAGATTTGTCTGATAGATGGAAGCGAACGTAAGTCTTTCTGCCAGAGGAACTCTGGGATTCGCTGCTTCATCCAGTACACGCTCGTTAAATGAAAGCCAGGAAAGTTCACGGTTTGTATAACATTTTCTGCTTTCGTCTGTTTCTTCCTTTATCTCACTTATTTTTTTTGCTGACATAGTATCCTCGTCTCCCTTAGATTTGTCAAATATTTCTCTAAAAGCACCAACTATCCTGGTAATCAATCCGTCCATGCTAGTGTCCTGCCGCTAACCTTTAGTTCTGTCTCAAAGGTATCATCTTCCAGTCCATTCACGATCTTGTTGTAGAGATACCCTTCCCGCACACCGGAGGAGGCAACTTCAATCGAATCAGCACACATCCTCTCAGAGAGAGCCTCAAGGATCATCATGCCCGGAATGATCGTGTGAAAACGATCCGGGCAGTACCTGATCAGGAGGTCTATTCTGTCCTGACCTTTCTTCTCAAGATATTTCCTCAGTTCTCTTACCTGTTTGCGTTTTAGTTTTGTATTGTCTTCATCATTGCCGAAATAATAATTGCACAATCTCTTGACAGCACGCGCACTGCCCCCGACCGCGTATAAGGTCGGCCTCTTTCCCAGACGTTCGCTGTACGATACATCCTCAAATGCATGGCTGATACTGGCAGATATGGCTGTCCGTTCTTTCTGGGTCGGTATCACATGACCATTTACATTCTGCTTGTAAATATTCAGACAGCCGATCGGATAGCTGACGCTGTTCATGGGACCCTTCTGCGAAAAAGCAGTAATCTCGGTACTTCCGCCGCCGATATCTACAAGATACCCCTTTTCCGGGTGGATCTCCTGAACAAGCCCATAATATCCGAATATACCTTCCTGCCTGCCGGAAACGATCTCTACCCTGCGGCCAGTAGCGAGTGTGATCTTTCTCAGGACTTCTTCCTGATTGTCAATGTTTCTGAGAGATGCTGTCGCAAAGACATCTACGTCTATGATTTCAAGGACATTCAGGATCTGGTTAAATGCTCTCAGCGCATCAACCGCAGCTTTTATCCCGTTTTCACTCAGATTGCCGTCTTCCACATAGCTGGCGATCCCCGCTGCTATCTTTTTCTGGAAAAGCTTTGTCGATCTGGTGCCGATAACCTCATACACGCACATATGTATTGTGTTGGAGCCCATATCTATCAGTGCGTACTTCAATTCCCTGCCACCTCTTTTTTCTCATCCTTCTGCCCCTTCTTCTCCAAACAATGTGCTCCGGGGCTATTATCTCATCACAAAATAATCCAATAATATTGTATAATATTGCGGCAGATTGATTCTACCAAATCTATGTAAATTCTTTGTCAATTAATTGTAAAGTCACAGCCAGAAGAAGAGACAGCAGGCCGCTGTCAGCTTTCTTCTGACTGTTTCTGTTTCCTATCTTATCTATCTTTCTCTTTCTTCTTCAGCTCTTATCTGTCTTTCTCTTTCTTCTTCAGCAGGAAGGCAGCTGCCATAAGTCCGGCTGAAAGGATAAAAAGAATGATCACAGACGTGGAGAATAGGTCACCGGTCTTTACAGGAGAGGAAGCTGCTGCCCCTCCGTTATCTGATCCGTTTCCATCCGATCTCTCTCCCCCGCCATCTGTCCTATCTTCACTCTTCTGAGGAAGCCGCAGGCTGTCCTTTACCTGTCCGGCATTGTCAGCTGATGCGCAGGCTGTATTGTCCAGATACTCTTCATCTACTTTCTTTGTGTTTACCTGATAATTAACAGTATAAACATCCTCCGTGCCGGCTTTCATACCGGTCGTGATGACAAATGAAGTCTTATCTGCCTGAATATCTTTTACATTTCTTGTGATATCTTTTCCGTTCTTATACACCCTGATGCTTCTTCTTATCACAGACGCATCCTTTGAAGTGAGCTTATCCGAAATGACAAGATTTACAGCTTCCGTCTTTCCCGTATTCCTGACTTCAAGTTCATAGCTGACCTTCCTGCCCTTTGTAAAACTCTTCTGATCTGCCGTCTTTTTAATCTGCAGCTTCGTCCTGACAGAAGGGATCCTGGTGGAATCGTATACTTTTTCTGTATTGCTTCCCTGCGCCCATGCTTTATTTGCAAGTTCAGATCCCGTCACATCACTCGTATTCACCTTGTACATGGCCTTCAGGCTGTCAGTCTCCGACAGATCCAGGCCTGTATCTATTGTGAAACTTCCTTTGTCAGCGCTCACCTTTACCTTATCCTGAAGATCCCGGCTGATATCTTTTCCATTCATGGTAAGAACGAAGGAATCTGGAAGGATGAGGGCTCCTTTTGTCCCGACCGTATCCCCAACCACAAGTGATCTTACATCTTCTTTTCCTCTGTTCTTGATGGTGATAGAATAATTGACGATCTCCCCCTTCTGGAACTTTGTTCTGTCTGCTTCCTTCTGAAGATCAATGCCCGGTGTTCCCGGTATGACTTTTACCGTGTTCTCTGCTATAACCCAGCCTCTGACAGGATGATCGATCGTATTCGTGGGATGGAAGCTGACCTTATCAAATAAGGATCCCGGATCCTCATGACTGCCAGCTTCAAAGACACCGGCTGCGTTATGCACGATATCCTCTGAACTTATCTTGCTGTCTGCCTTTACCTTAAAAGAAACGTCCTGGCTTGATCCCGCCTTTATTAGAGGGATGATTGCCTTGAAATAATCTGTTCCCTTTATCTGTGCTTTTTCTCCGTCTTCTGAGGAAATAAATTCCGTAAATTTCGGTATCTGGTCCTTTACCAGGATATTTTTCTTATCCTTATCTGAAGTATTCGTGACCCGGATCGTGTATGTGATCGTCTGTCCGCCTCTAACTTTTCTTCCGTTTGCCGGAGTGCTGAGCTTTAAAGCGGCCAGGCCCTCTCCTGCCGGATAAGGGGTTGGATCCGGGAGGGTATAACCCTTAAGGTCATCTGAAGAAGCCCTGGCAACATTTCGCAGATTCCGTCCTGTGTGCTCTTTTGTGAAAACAACACGGTAAGTTACAAAAAACTCAGATCTGTTGTCAAGGGAGGCATAGTCTGCAGACGGTCTTATCAGAAAGCCGTTTTCCTTTCCCTCAGCTGATTTTGACGTATGCAGCATATCTATCGTACACTTTTGAGTGATATCAGCCCGCCTGCCATCCATATATTTTTCCACGCGGATAGAAGAAGGATCTATCTGAACATCCGCGTCATCGAAGGCGTCCCGGATCACAAGATTCTCTGCAGTCTCTTCTTTTGGATTAGTCACTCTGAGTGTATAGCGTCCGGTCTGGCCTTCCTGGTAAATGTCCTTATCGGAATGTTTCTCTATCTTCAGATCTATATCTTTAACGATAGTTACCTTCAGCTCGTCACTGCCCTTTCCGGAAGGAATTTCCGGATCATCTTTTACCTGATCGCCATTTGTGTCGCTGCCCGGTATCCCTTCCGCTGTATTCTCGGCAAGCTTGCCGGCTGCTCTTCCATCCTGGATGGAGGCATCACAGGTTACGATATAGCCGCGCATAAGATCAAGATCCTTATAATTTTTCTCAAAATCATAGGACTCGTTGATCAGGGAATCCTTGTCAGGCTTATCTGCAGCAGCCGCCGGCACGGAAGGGTCGGTAAAATATCCCAGATTTCCCTTTGTAAATGTAATCTTGAAAGACTTGTCATCCGGGTAAGATACGGTATAATCACCTCTTCCGGAACCTGTCTTATCGGCTGCCGAACCTTCCTCATAAGGATTCATATCCAGATCATAAACCTTTACAGAACCGGGTATGAGAGAAACCCCCTTTTCATTCCTGATCTGGTCTGTAAATACATTCTTTCTGGCAAATGTACCCTTGTTGATATTTTTAACGGTTATCTTATAACGGATGACATCTCCATCCTGATACTGCTGGCTGTCCGCCGTCTTTTCCACTTCTATCTTGGGAGAATTGATATAAATGATCTCTCCGTCCTTCTTATTCGGAACTGCCTCACCGGAGGCCAGGGCAATATTCGCTGCCTTACTGCCATTGAGCCCCTTCCCGGCTTTTGCTGTAAAGCTGATCTTTATCTTCTCTCCGTACTGGATATATCTGGTCTCAAACAGGAATCCGTGTTCTTTAGGAGTAATCCTGTACGTTCTTTCCCCTCCATCCGGCTCCTTTAATCCCTTCTGAAAACCTTCTACCTTAAAAGAATCTTCATCTAACGTTATCTCTTCCGGGAAATCAGTATCAGTCACCTTTACATAATTCGCCTTGGATCTTCCGTCTGCTGCCTTATTATGATTGGATATCTCCACGGTATACTTTACAGGGCTTTCTGCCTGATATTCATAGCGGTCCGCCTTTTTTACGATACTCAGCCCCGGGTCTCCTTCGTCATCCTCCTCATTCTCATCCTTATCTCCATCCGTGGGAAGAGGTATGTCCACAGTCGTTTTATCTGAATTCTTTTTGACCGGTGTAAGTTCTGTCTTCTGTCCCTTATTGATATAGGGCGGATATGTGTGGCTGCCTTCATTAAAAACGGAGCTGGCTGTATTCGAATAGGAAAGGCTCTTGCGGTCCGATGCAAAATGTTTATGGCTCTCCCATGCTTTGGACAGGCCCTGATTTTTAACATTTGACTTCAGGTCATTCGACCAGCGAAGACTGTAGGTATGTCCATAGAAATCCTTGTCCGAAAGAGAAGCCCCCTTTGCCTTGGCTGTGATATCTGAAGCGCCATCCTTTGCCTTTGATGTGCTGATATCAAACTTTTCAGATACATCGGCTCCTTTTTCATCAAAAACCTTGATATTCTCATGCACATGGATGCAGGAATCCACGCTGTCCTTTATAGAGAAACTATCCAGGCGCAGGATCCCCTTTGGCAGTGCCTGTCTTACATCAAAATCAAAAGTCTCATCGTCAAAGAGGGTCACCGTATGCTTTTTCTTAAGGGCATCCTTATCATGCTTTCCTGCCTCGGAGACATACTTTTCAGGATCCGGCAGTTTCTTCAGCCTGATATAAGTATCTACAGCATCCGTTTCTACCTTATCCGCCGCCCCGTTTCTGGACGAAACCGTCGTCCCTGCCTTATTGACCAGGTGGATCGCGCTCTCATCAGAAGTCAGCAGACCGGCTCCTCTCATATCCTGAAGCGTCAGCTTGTCCTTCAGTTTCACCGTGATCCTCAGCGTATAGGTCTCTCCACTCTTTCCATAAAAATCCTCTTTTGAAAGGTTCTTTGCCTGCGCGCTGACATGATTATCTTTTGTGCTGACAGAAAACTCTGCCGTCGCGTCCCTGCTTCCTTCCAGTACTTTCACACTCTCTATATCCAGAGTCGCCGGAATATCATCGTCAAAACGGAATGTACTGTAATACCAGTCAGAAGTCATCCCGGCAGGGATCTTCTGCGAAATGTCATAATACCAGCTGCCGCTGACATCCCCGACACCATTTATCTTTGCATCCTTATCCGTGCCTTCTGAGAAAGAAGGCTGGGAAGCTGACATCTTTACGGTTACCTTGTCCGTATCCGATACCCGTTTGACCGGGGCAGGTGTGACCGGAGGATCCGGAAGCTTTACATAGCTTGTGACCTGGTTTGTCTTCATGGTATCAGAAGAGCTGTCTCCTTCCTCTCCCCTGGGGCTGACCGTCGTGGAAGAGGTGTTGTAGAAACGGGCTGTACGGCCGCCGTCAAGGGTCATGCCGTCCCGGATCAACTGCCTGATCGTAACATTCTCATCAATATGTACGGTAATCTCAAGAACATAATTAAAATCTGCTCCCGAATTCCCGACATGGTAAAAGTCATCACTCTTCAGACTCGCCGCCTTGGCTGCAGCTGATACGTGATTATCCTTCATGCTGATCGTAAACTGATCGGTGACATCTGTTGTATCCTTTTTCTTCACCTTCACGCTGTCTATCCTGAGATGAGAGTCAACGTCATCATCAAAGCGGAAGCTGCTGTAATGCCACTTCATTCCCCCGGGCATGTTCTGGGAGATCTTATAAGTCCACTTTCCCTCCTGAGTGCCCGTCTTTGTCCGCCAGGATCCGATCCCATTTACCTCTGTATTCGTATCCCTGCCGTCTTTATCTTCCACAAAGATCGGCTTGCTGCCGCTTACAGGCTGGCTGACTGTGACATTATCCTTGTCAGAAACAGATTTGAAAGGCTTTGCCGCAGTCGGACGGACCATAGAATACATGGAATGTCCGAAGAAGGTAAGAGACCCGTCCGGTGCCTCATGACCGCCTCCCGATTTCGGCTTCTGCTGCGAAACATACAAAAGGTTCAAAGAGGATGCTTTATAGGTAAAGCCCAGAGCGCTCATGGAGGCCTGGGGATCGTCATCCCCGTCTATATCTTTTGTCTCGCCTGCCATGAAATAATCATAGCCATTCTTGTGGGCATAATGAAGTTTTGTCTTATCATCGACGAAAAAGCGCATATCCTTATTCTTGCTCGTCCGCTTAAAGCCGACAGCCTGGGAGCAGTCTATATCGTCAAATGTCGCGTTCCCCTTCATCGTATAGGTTCCCCCGTCCGCTTTGCAGTCCTTAGAATAGGTATAAGAATATTCTATAGAAGCATATCCGACATTGAACGTCATGATCTGAGGAAAGCCCTGCACGGAATTCGAGAGAGCGATGTAGGAATTCTTTGTCTGGCTGGCCTTTCCATCCCATACCTTGCGGGAATAGGACTTTATCACAGCCTTGAGATCCACTAGCACATAGCCGGGGCGGCCTGTCTTAAGAGCATAGGGATCCGAAGGGTCATAGTGATAAAGATTGTGATATGTCACACTTTTCCCGGAAACAGCCTTCCCTGAGGTTCCCAGATTGAATATCTTATAGGAATCGGCACTTGCCTTTACATCCTTTGAAGATGTAAAGGTCACAGACTTATTCGAGTTCCCCTTGGCAGTAACAGTCGTAGGAGGCGACGACTTATAGTTTGGATGGGAATAGAGACCGGATGAATAGGATTCGGGCACAACAAAAGCCCCCTTCCTGGCCTTATCCCATGAAGAATAGCCGTTCTTCTGTGTCTGGTCACCCTTGTTATAGGCTTCATTCACAAAATACTTCTTCCCTGCTGCATTGCTGCTCTTTATATCAGTCTTGCATGCACTTGTCAGTCCTGAAATATCGACCGCCGCATAAGCCGGCCGGATCCCGGAAAACAAAGTAGAAAAAGCTGCAAGGGCAATGGCAAGGATCTGAACGAGAAGTGATCCCCTTTTTAAATGGTGAATCATGTAAACACTCCTTTCCAAATATTTTTACACTGGCTTATAGCCTGTCACACATTCATATCCTCTACTTTGGCCCGTATGAAGCCTTATTGAGCACCTGCCTCCTTCCCGGCAAAATAAAAAGAGCGCTGGACATAAAACAAAAAAATCTGTCTTATGATCCATCGCTCGTAAAATATGATAAGCAGCAGAGCAAACTGAATACCCGCCTGCCAGGGCAATCCAGACTGCCGCTCATCTGCAGCTATCAGAATAAACACCTTATTCTGAACATTTTTCTCGTATACAGATATGTTATCACATGCCCTAAGAAAATGCAAGATACAACTTCAGGGCCCTCAGCTGTCTAATATCTCCCTGATCTTATCCTGAAGGACCGGAACAACGTCCGCCTCAAACCAGGGATTATTCTTCTGCCACCTGAAATTAAGAGGGCTGGGATGTACCAGGGGAAAATACTCCGGAAGATATTCCTTGTAAGCACGCACTGTTTCCGTCAGGTTTTTCTTCTGCCTTCTGCCCAGATAATACTGCATGGAATATCTGCCGATCAGAAGAGTAAGCCTGATATCCGGCATCATGGCCAGGCACCGCTTATGATAGTCCCTGGCTATAAAAGGCCTCGGCGGCAGATCGCCGGTCTTTCCCTTGCCCGGATAATAAAAATCCATAGGCATGATGGCAATCTGATCCGAATAAAAAGTTTCCCGGTCTATTCCCATCCAGGATATGAGCTTCTCACCGGACTTGTCGTTAAAAGGGATCCCGGTCTCCATGACTTTGCGGCCGGGCGCCTGACCTATGATCAGGATCCGCGCTTTTTCGCTGATCTGATAGACAGGACCGATTCCGGCTTCTGTAAATTCCCGGTTTCTCTCATCCTCCGTCAGACTTTTCCTGAATGCTTCCAGTTCGCTGATCCTTGAAACCTCCATAATATGATCTTCTCAGGCTCAGATCTCGTAGTCCATGCAGACTCTAGCCTTTGTAAAAGGCCTTACCTTTGAGTCAGCGACTGCTACATGAGCCGGATGAACCGCATAACCCTTGAGGGCAGCCTCGTCCGTAAGAGTCGTATCCAGCATAACGTCAGCGTTAGAAGAAGGAAGATATTCTGTCCTGACATGAATCTCTACAAGTCCGGGAACTTTTCCCGCGAGTCCCTCAAGACCTTCCTTGATATCCGCGCGGATCTGTGCCTTCTGCTCTTCTGAATATTCGTCCTTGAGCTGCCAAAGAATAATATGCTTTACCATGATAAAATCCTCCTGTAAAATAAAATCTTTCTCCGCATGAACCTGCGAAGCCTATTTATTCTATTTTACACTAAGACCGATAAAATTTCCACCTATATGCCATCTTATCATTCCTGATATGATCCCAGGATATTGCTCAGGTACCGCCTGTACTCCTCCCTCACATCCTCGGGTTCAAGGATCTGCATGCCGGGCCCTATCCCCGTGACCCAGCCAAAGAACTGAGAGCTGACTGAAACAGGTACATGCGTCCGAAAGTGCTCCTCATCTGCCTTTACGATCATGATATCACGCCCAAAGCGGTCCAGCACGACGCCCGCCAGCTTATTGATGCACAGAAGCGTAACATTCCTCTCCTCGCCCCCATACATGCCGAAAGTCCTTTTGGCAAAGGCAGCCAGGTCAAAATCCTTAAACTCTTCCCTTCCGGATCTCTCCTTTTCGGAAAGTTCCATATTCTTCATCTTGTCGACCCGGTAATGTTTTATCTTCCCTGAGCTTTCATCGTACCCGACCAGATAATAGTTCTCATCATCCCAGGTAAAACTCCAGGGAGACAGCTCATAGATCTTCCCGTCCCTCCTGGGAACCAGCTTTTTCTCTACCGTCCACTCACAATACTGGCAGCGGATCTGCCTGTTCCCGGAAATCGCGGCATGGATCAGATCCACATTCTCATAGATCGTCTCATTGATGGACTTGGGCCTGTTGATGATAAAAACTTCCCTCTGCAGCTGGCTGGCATTAGCGCGGCTGGTCATTCTCTCCAGCTTTTTTATCAGACTCTCTGACTTTTTCGTCGTGATAAACTTTGAGGACTGGACCGCATCCACAAGGAGCTTGAGCTCCGGCAGGGAAAAATCCCTCTCCTTCACATAATAGCCCGATACATTGCCCCTGACCTGTATGATATCTATGCCAAAACTTCTCAATTTCAGGACATCCGAATAGATCGTCTTGCGGCTGCAGGTCAGATCATATCTGCTCCGCAGTCTGTCACAAAGCTCTGTAGCATTGAGTATGTGATCCTTGTCCGTCTCCTCCAGAAGGATCCTCATCAGATAAAGGATCTTCATCTTTTCATCAGCCACTACACTCTTCTCCCCTTTTCTCTCCGCTTTCAGTCTCTTTTATCTTATCATACCTGCAGTCCATTGTCTTCACAGGAACGAAAGATAACTGCCATTTATCATTTCTTACGCTTTTATCTAAACAAAAGTCATATCCCTCCAGAGGTACAACGGAGAAAAAAGTCCTCTCATTACAGATATCTTGAATATTTGTAATAAGCGGACTTTATTTAGAGGAAGAATAAAATAATTGGTATGAAAGCAGAATATATGCAGGTTCAGATATAATAGCTGAATTTTTCCTTTCTCGGCTTAGCCGCCGGCTCATCGCCCTTAGCATATCCAAGAATGCAATGTCCAACGCCTGCATAATCATCGCTGATCCCCAGAGAAGAGAGAAGCTTTTTGCCATAATCAGACTCAAACTCCTTGTCTGCCCGGTTTATCCAGCAGCTGGCTATACCGAGACTTTTGGCGGCAAGCATCATATTGCCGATCACAAGACTGCCATCCTTGATATAGGTCGGTTCCCTTTTATCTGCCAAAACAGCGATTACCACGGGAGCGCCATAAAACTGATCTGTTCCCGGCACACCCTTTACCGCCGCATTTATCTCATTCAGCCGGCTGATCACCTGACGGTCGCGAATAACAAGAGCGATGCAGGGCTGACCGTTGTGAGCGCTGGCGGCATATCTGCCTGCCTCAAGGATCTGTTCCAGATCTTTATCCGGGATCATATCCTCTTTATAAGAGCGTACAGCCCTGCGCTGTCTGATTACCTGAAGTACCTCATTCATGACCCACTCACCTCGCTTATCTCATCCTGATTTGTCTCTTGCATCAAAGAACTTACTGTATCATACAGAACCTGAACTGCCTTTCCAAAGTCCTCATACTCTGAATGTTCCTCAGGGCAGTGACTTCTTCCGTCCTTGCTGGGGACAAAGATCATGGCTGTATCCACTTTATCGGCAAAGACCATAGCATCATGAGCTGCACCGCTTAACATAGTCTTATATGAAAAATGCTCTTTCCTGCAGTTATTTTCAAGGCTGCGAACAAGTTCATCGTTCATATAGACCGGATGCTGGCGGAGTTTGATATCCATATCCCATGAAGCGCCGCACTTGCGGGTCAGGGAATTAAGAAGCTGGGTAATCTTATACTTCATAATTTCAATGGAATTATCGTCCTGAGACCTGAGATCTATCGTAAATTCACATTCCCCTGCCACAACATTCATAGCATTTGGCAGAGCACGGATAAAACCGCAGGTAGCGACAGAGCCATTCTGCTCGTCTGCTGCATACTCATCCAGTTTAGATATGACCTTTGCTGCGATATTTATGGAGTCTCTTCTCATGTCCATGGGCGTCGTACCCGCGTGATCGGCCCTTCCATGTATACTGACAGAACATCTGAGCAATCCTACGATGCAGTTTACGACTCCCAGATCCAGTTTCTCAGAATCCAGGACCGGGCCCTGCTCTATATGAACCTCAAAATATGCCCTGACCCGGTCAAGATCTATCTTCTGTTCCCCAATCTTATCCGGATCATTACCCCAGCGATTGATCCATTCCCTGATGGAAATTCCATTTTCATCTGTCAGATGGGTGATATATTCCTGATCGATCTGGCCTGTCAGGGATTTGCTTCCCAGACAGCCGGAACCAAACATCATTCCCTCTTCGTCGTTGAAAGCGATGACCTCCAGATTATATTTTCTGGGAATCCCGCTTTCCTGCAAAAGCTGTGCAAGCTCTATGGCACAAATGACACCGGCGATGCCGTCAAATTCACCGCCATGCTTTACGGTGTCATAGTGGGAAGCGGCTATGATGGTCTGTGCGCCGGGCTTATCGGCAGGGAGTATGCCTCTGACATTTCCCACCAGATCTATCCAGGCCTGAAGGCCAGCTTCCTTCATCTGATTCAGAAGATAGGAAGCCCCATGCCTGGCATGGGCTGAGAAAGGAAGCCTGGTCACTCCCTGACCCGGAGTTGATGTAAACTCCCGCATTTTCTGCAGTCTTCTTTTTATTCTGCTAGCATCCATGTTATTTTTTCCTCTTAATATACTTCCCGTAACCTTTCTGGCCGGTGATCTCCCCATCCTGATAGACAATATTTCCCCGAACAACCGTCATCACAGGCCAGCCCTTCAGTTCCACGCCAAAGTAAGGGGACCACTTGCATTTTGACTTCAGCTGATCGGCGCTTATGGCCTTTTTCAGCTCCATATCAACAATGGTATAATCGGCATCCGTTCCCAGGGCAAGACTTCCTTTTTCGGGGGCAAGTCCATAGATGCTTGCTGTATTAAGACTTGTCATCCGCACCAACTGATTCAATGTCAGCCTGCCCTCATTTACACCGTTTAAGAATACAGCAAGGCTTGTCTCTATTCCCGGTATGCCATTGGGAGCCAAAAATATATCGTCTATGCCCTTCATCTTTTCTTCATAGGTATAAGGACTATGGTCGCTGCCTATATAATCTACATATCCTTTGCCGATCAGATCCCACATTTCCTTCTGATTTTCTCTGTCATGCATGACAGGAGAAAATTTAAGGAAAGGGCCCTTTTCTTTCATATCTTCATCGACAAACTGGAAAAGGTGAGGAGCAGATTCCGCATAGACCTTTACTCCTCTCTCTTTGGCAGCACGGATCAGTCTCAGTCCTTCTGCTGTGCTCACATGAAGGATAACTCCACTGCATGAGGTTATCTCAAGGAAATAAAGGGCCCTGGTTATCGCCTCTATCTCCGCTTCCTTTGGATGCGTGCGATTGTAGGCCATTCCGTCACATTTTCCTGTCTTTTTTACCTGAGCTTCTGCCTCTTTCAGGATTCCGTCACTTTCTGCATGGATGATTGCCAGCCCGTCGACGGATGCGATCTGCTTCAGGGCTGTGATCATAGCCAGGTCATCGACAAAGGGAAATTCCTTAACAGAAAAACACATGAACATTTTAACGGCTGTTGCTCCTGTTTCCTTCCAGAGCCTGGGGATCAGGTCGAGATTATCAGCTGTTGCCCCGACGTGGATACCATAATCCACATAGGCATTCCCTTCATATGCTTCTTCTTTTACCCTTAGATTTTCAAATGTTGTCTGAGGCGGATTGTCAAGCGGATGAGACAGAACAGTTGTCATTCCGCCGGCAGCAGCTGCCATGGTTCCATGTTCAAAATCTTCTCTCTGGGTAAAACCCGGATCCTGAAAATGGCAATGTGGGTCTATGGCTCCGGGCAGCAGGTACTTGCCCGAGATATCCACTGTTTTTGCGGCAGCGGGTGCCTCTTCACCCGCTGCGCCGATATAAACGATCTTGCCGTCTCTGCTGCCGATCTGACCTGAAAAAGTAGTATCTGCTGTAACGATCTTTGCATTTTTTATGAGAAGGTCAAGTTCTTTCATAGCCATCACTCCGCTGCTGTATAAGCTTCAGGGACGGCTGCCTTCAGATAAGTAAAATCATGATATTTCTCAAAAGGTACAGAGCTGCCAGAAGGAAGGATATTGTTTTCCTCCATGAACTTTTCAAGCTCCTTTGTTGTCTCTACATAGGTATCATCTGCTCCAAATTTGTATACATTCTCACTCATAATCTTTTTTGTATCGTCCTCGGACATTCCGATATGCTCTGCACAGATCTTTACGGCTTCATCCCTGTTATCATTTATAAAATCTGTAGCCTTGGCAAATGCACGAAGAACATGTTCTACTGTGTTCGGGTTTTCCTTTGCCCAGTCTGTATTTGCATTCAATGTGGAGTAGAGATTGCACCATGTTACATCGCCCTCATATCCCGGGATATAAGATTTTGTACCGCTGCAAAGAAGGGTTGCGCCTTCCTGTTCCTGTGCCTTTGTTACCCAGGGTTCCGGAACTGCCATGATATCGATATCACCGGATGACAGGGCTGAGAGCTGATCAGCAAACTGAAGGGTAGATACCTTGATCTTGGATGGGTCAATGCCTGTCGCCTGGCACATATTGATAAAACATACGTACTGGGTTGAACCGGATACCATACCCATGGTCAATCCTTCCAGATCCTTGGGGGACTTTATCTCGATTCCCTTTCTGAGGAGCAGGCACTGAGTACCGCCCATATTTACGGTAGGAGAAATGATTGTTGTCGGTGCTCCGTTCGTTACCCAGGAAGGGGTCGAATAATTATTGGCACAGGCGATTTTCGCCTCCCCATTTGCCATTATTGCTGCAATCTCAGGGACATTGTTCATATAGACAGTGTCTACATCAAGACCCTCGTCTTTGAAATATCCTTCCTTTTCTGCTACCATCATGGCAGCAGAAATCTGCAGATCGTTTACACCGTAAAGTGTGAATTTCTTTGTCTCGGGGGCTCCAATCTCTGAAGAAGCAGATGAACTGCCGGCAGCAGATGACTGGGAAGCTGCAGTTTCAGCTGAAGAAGCTGCAGGAGCCTGAGTTTCTGCAGACGAGGAAGAAGAGCTGCCCCCGCATCCTGTAAGAGAAAATGCAAGCATAGAAGCTGCTGCAAAAGCTGTCAACATTTTCCTGAGTTTTGTCTTTATCATATTGTTTCTCCTTTCATCTTATGCATGTAGTGATGACTTTATAAATCATGCGGCTGGTTCCGCCGATCTATCATTTTTCAAATAGCCTGCCCCAGTTTTGAACAAGGGCCGGGTCTAGCCCCGCCATATCCAGGCAGTCCCATACGACCGTATTTATGGTATCGTATACTGTGATCCCATACTTTTCTTCCATTGCCTTTACATCCCACATAGCGGGGAAATTTGTACATACGACAGATATTCCATCCGCAGGCTCCGTGCAGACCTGTGCAAACATTTCCTCTATTCTTTCATGAGGGATAAGAGAAAAGGAACGGTTTACATATTGTTCCAGGCAGGTGTTATTTACTACCTCTATCCCGTATTTTGCATATTCCCGGATCAGTTTTTCCTGAATATCCTTTGTATACGGAGTGATGAGATGGATCCTCTTCACATGGTCTTTCCTGAAAAGCTTCATCTGTGACAGCATACTCGTCGTTGCACAGATGCCTGTCTCCTGCTTTATCCTGTCACAGAGCCGGACATCTGTATCAAAGCCCAGCCAGCCGCCGGACGTTCCATTCCAGGCGATGACGTCTACATCGGCATCTGCCAGAAGTCTGGATGCTTCAAGCATAGGTTCATCATCAAACTGACTCAAAGCGTCATCTTCAAGAGAAATTTTCGTTACCCGGAACCGTCCATAGTGGACGGTCACGGTCTTTTCAAGTCCTGCCAGCATGTTAGAGCAGATAGGCTCAAGCACTGTATTTGATGAAGGTGTAAGCATCCCTATCTTCTTCTGTTCATTTGGATCATAAATCACTTTTTCCACAACTGTACCCCCCCTGTGATGTTTGTTAATAAAGGAACTCAAGGTTGTCATCAAATTCCGGATCCGCGCGCCTCCACATTTCGGATGCCTGTCGGGAGCACTGACGGATGAGCTCCTCTTCATTTATACTTGTCAGATGCCCGTCCTCTACAAGTATCTTCCCATTAACCATGACAAGATCTATCTCTGTCCCGCAGCCCATATGAACCAGTGTTCCAACGGCGTTTGCCGCAGGGGTCATGTGAAGACTGTCAAACCGAACTGTTATAATATCTGCTTTTTTGCCTTCCTCCAGACTCCCTATCTTATCATCCATATGTAGAGCTCTGGCCCCGCCGATCGTTGCCATTTCCAGGACTTTCATGGGCCAGGATACCGGAATAGAAGCTTTTCGAATCCTCTCAGATATCAGAGCCATCCTCATATTCTCCAGCATGTTCCCTCCGCCATTGTCCGTCCCGATTGCTATATTCAGGCCGGCATCTCTCATCTCCGATACAGGAGCGATCCGCCCTGACTTTGCATTTCCTTCCGGAATATGAACGATCTGTGCTCCGGCATGGGCAAGCTGTCGGATATCATCTTCAGAGACATTCATACAATGAGCGGCCATAAGATTCTCATTTAAGAAACCGCAGTCCTCTAAAAGCTGAGTCGGAGTCATGTTGTATTTTTCCCTAATCTGCCTGTTCTCCATCAGGCTCTGAGAGAGATGAAGAGTTGTCGGAACCTGATATTTTTCTGTCTCACGCCTGACTTTCTTTAAGAATTCTCTGCTGCAGGTATCTGCGGCATGAATCCCAACAGCTGCCGTGATCCTGCCTGCCGGGTTACTATATTTTTCCAGCAGATCAATATTTTTCTGCAGGAGCTCCTCTCCCAGCCCAGGATCTTTTACATATTTCTCCTGGCTCAGATAATGAAAATCCATATCATGGACTCTCTCACTGACGACTGCCCGGATACCAAGTTTCTGGAAGGCTTTCGCTTCCTCCGCCTCACAAGCATAATTATCGCTGATCGTTGTAGACCCATACCGCAAAGCCGTCGCAGCACCAAGCATGCCGAACAGATAACTTTGGTCAGGAGAAAGATCATCTCCCTGGGGAACAGATGATGTGTAAGAGGGAGCTCTCCCCATATCCTCAGCTATTCCACGGACAAGGGACTGGGCACAGTGAATATGGGTATTTACACATCCGGGCAGGATCATATGACCTCTGCAGCTGATCCTTTTTGCCTTCTTATCCCAGTATTTGCCAAGAATATCTTCTGTCGGCCCGATCTCCCGGATCTTGTCGTTTGAGATGACAAGGGAACCATTTTTCAGGATCTGGCGCCTTTCATTCATTGTCACAACAAATCCGCCGCTTAATATCGTCAGTTTTTCTTCTTTTGTCATTTTTCAATCGCATCCATTCCGGATTTCTGCCAGCTTGTAAGTTTGCTCTCAGCAAATACGATCAGCTGTTTCATTGCAGTATAAAGGGCAGCGATCAGAACAAGAGACATGAACATATCAGAAACAAGGAACCAGTTTCTCGCATTTACAATGATATAACCCAGACCTTCGTTTGCTCCCATCATCTCAGCAACGATCAGAGCTGAGAATGTAAGTCCCAGACAGACCTTCATGCCGTTGAGGATATAAGGCAGAGCAGAAGGGACAAGAACCCTGGTAAAGACCTGCATCTCCGATGCTCCCAGACTTTTTGCCGAACGGATCAGGAGGGGGTCAACGCTTCTGACGCCCTGAACGACATAGCCGATCATGGGAAGAAGCGTTGTGTAGCCGATGAGAAAAATTTTTGAATTCTCCCCTATACCGAACCAGATGATGAAAAGAGGACAGAAGGCATAGGGAGGAATACTGCCGAAAAATCCAAGGATAGGATCCAGAATATCGTTGAGCAGCTTTGATTTCGCCATAAAATATCCAAGAATAATGGCTATGACGATACCTGCGGCATATCCTTTGAGTACTCTAACCAGGCTGGCTGCAATATTAGGGAAAAATGTCCCGTTCTGAAGATAGCTGACTATAGTCTTTACGACCTGTATCGGCCCCGGCAGGAATGTAGGATTCATAAACTGGGCCTTATTGTTGAACATTACAAGCAGCTGCCAGACCACAACAAAACAGATAATGGATATTATTTTCACGACCGCTGAATTATATGCTATTTTCTTATTCATACAAACACCTCAAATATTTGTCTCCTGCAGCATGACACGAAATTTCTCAACTTCAGCAAGATATTCCGGATTGGAAGAATTTCTCTCCTGTCTGTCCATCGTGATATGCTCGTCTGAGACGATCTTTCCCTCTGCCATAACAATGACTCTGTCCGCCAGAAGAACCGCTTCTTCTATGCTGTGGGTGATAAATACGATGGTGACATTTTTATCTGCGCCCCATATTTTCAGCAGCTCCTGCTGCATGGTGGATCTTGTGAACTCATCCAGAGCCGAGAAGGGTTCGTCCATGAGGAGGATGCCTGCATTATTGGCAAATGCTCTTGCAATACCGACTCTCTGCTTCATGCCTCCTGACAGCTGACTGGGATATGCTTTCCTGTATTCCTCGAGCCCTATCATGGAGATATATTTGTCCACGATCTGTTCTATCTCTTCTTTCCTTTTTTTCATGACCTTTGGCCCGAATGCTATATTCTCTTCTACCGTATACCAGGGGAAGAGAGCGTGTTCCTGAAAAACGACCGCCCTGTCAGCCGCAGGTCCTGTAACTGTCTTTGTCCCGCCATCAAGGAGTATGCTTCCCTTATCCGGCTTTATATAGCCTGCAATAAGGTTAAGCAGCGTTGATTTCCCACACCCGGAATGGCCCAGAAGACAGATAAATTCATGGTTGTAGATTTCCAGATTCAAATCATTCAGCACATATCTGGTTTCTGCCGCGTCCTTCTTGCTGCGCCCTCTGGACGGATCCTCATAATGCTTATGGATGTCCTTGACGTCAATCTTCAGATATGCCATAAGACGTTCCTCCCTCTAACGGAAAAAAGGCGCTGGGTCCGCTTCCCGGATCCATACGCCTTTGTATATAAAATATTGTTTATGAACTTTTGCACATATCCTATCCGATAAATGCCGGCCTGTAAATTGTCCAAAAGGCCAAAAGATCTGCCCCTTTGCAGGGGCAGATCTTGTCCGTTTCCTTTTATTCTTCGCCTTTTCTTTGTTCACATGCACAAATCACCGGTTTCCGTAACAGATCAAAGCTGTGATAAGAATATAGGAATCCCTTATATTTCTAGGGTCATAGCCTGTAATCTTTGCAATATGCCCCAGCCTGTACTTCAATGTGTTCCTGTGAACAAAAAGGTCATCAGCGGTTTCGTTTATTTTACAGTCATTATGAAAATATGTCGTGAGAGTTGACAACCAGATAGGATTTTTCTCATCCTCCGCCAGCAGAGGGTTCAAGACCCTTTCCCAGAGACTTTGCCTTTCCCTTGCAGGGGCCTTTAATACCACACCGGCTGCCAGAAAAAGATCGGCAAAAAGTGTCTTCTCCTGAAAAGGGGATTGACTGGATATGTTTAGGGCCTCTTTCGCCTTCTGGTATACATCGTGCAGATGGTCTGCACTTTCAGCCCTGCCGCTGATGCAGGCCCTGTAGTCTCCTCCAAGCCTTTCCCGTATCTCATCCGCCAGTCTGGCATAATCTGTCTCATCTCTCTTATTTTTACTCTCCGGCAGCAGGATGATCAGATTTACCGGTATATAAAGGGCTTTCAGATGCAGATGCTCATACCTCTTTTCCATTTCATTTATTCTATTTTCAATGGTCATGGAATAATCTTCCGGGGCAGATTTTTCGTCCTGATTCAGACTGATATCGAAAAGGATCAATCGAAAAGACTGGTCTAGGTCAAGATCGTGCAGGCGGGCAAGGTTTCGAAGATATTCTTCATTCTCGCCCCAGGGTTCCATAAGAAGCCGGGCAAGGAAATTTCTGTATTCATGTTTCTGCGCGCTCTGCCTTTCTCTGAGATATTCCTGTTCGACAAGCAATTCTGCCGTGCTCTCTACCATCTTCCCAATGATCTCAGCAATGTCTCCGGCACCGATTCCTACAACACCTATGACCTGACCCCTGAAAAATATGGGCAATGAGATCCCGGCGATCACATTTTCATATTGAGAGGCCATCTCCTCATCCATGATAAAAGAATGTTTTGTCTTCAAGACCCTCTGCGCCCCATAATGATTTTCACCTATGCGGTTAGGGTCTGTTGATGCTATGATAATGCCATCGACATTCATAATATTCACAACATAATCTGTAATCCTTTTCGTATAATCTACAATGTACTGGGCAGTCTTGGAATCTATCGTCAATTTAGATCACCTTCGTCAAATAAATCAGCAGCAGACATTACTGACACGCTCCGCAGATTACCGCACGATCAAGGGGATCCGCAAGGGCGGTATGAACAGCTGTCTTTATGGCATCGACCATGTGCGTCAGATCCATAGAAGCGGGGACCATATTCATGTCTGCCGCCATCTGGGGAAGGAAGGGAAGATGGATCATTCCCGCAGGAATACCCAGATTATTCTTGCTGATATAATGCAAAGTTCTGTACATCAGAAGATTGCAGCAGTATGTCCCGGCAGTATTTGAAATATAGGCCGGTATGCCCTCCTCCCGAATGGCTGTCATGATGTTCCTGATCGGGATAGTCGCAAAATAAGCAGCCGGCCCGCCTTCCTCCAGAGTTTCATTCAGTGCAAGATATCCGGCATTATCAGGGACAGGGAAATCCGCGACATTAACAGCTGTCCGCTCGATAGAGATACCTGTCCTCCCATCAGCAAGCCCTGTACAGATAATCAGTTCCGGCTGATATGCCTTTATTGCCTTTTCCATCGTTTCAAAACAGGTATGCCTGTTGACCGGCACTTCCACTGTACAGATCCTCCTGCCATCTATCACTTCCCCGTCAAGACAATGGATCAGTTCCAGAGATGGATTCATCGTATTGTTCCCAAAAACTTCGTAACCGCTGATCAGTACATTCCTGCTCATTTTTATCCTCCTAAAAAAATACCGCCGCAAATAATTGCGGCGGCTTCTTTGCCATAATATAAAATCAACTCAGCATCATTCTGTCGTTGGAAAATTCTTCCTTGGCAACTTCATTGAACTTTTGCAGCAGGTCGCTGACCTGAAGCTTCTTTTTCTCTTCGCCTTTTACGTCGTAGATGATATTGCCCTCATGCATCATGATCAGCCGGTTGCCATGGGTGATGGCATCCCGCATGTTGTGGGTGATCATCAGAGTGGTCAGATGGCCTTCATTTACAACACGCTCCGTTGCGGCAAGAACTTTCTCCGCTGTCTTGGGATCCAGGGCAGCCGTATGCTCATCCAGAAGAAGGATCTTGGGCTTTTGCATGGTCGCCATGAGAAGGGTCAGAGCCTGTCTCTGGCCGCCTGAGAGAAGTCCTACCTTCTGAGTCAGACGATTTTCCAGGCCGAGATTGAGGATCTTCAGTTTCTCCCGGTACTCGTCTCTCTCTGCCTTTGTGACGCCCCAGCGCAGTCCCCGCTTCTTTCCCCGTCTTCTGGCAAGAGCCAGATTCTCATCGATCTGCATGGTGGCCGCCGTGCCGGTCATGGGATCCTGGAAAACGCGGCCGACAAGGGGAGCTCTCTTGAAGTCGGGAAGACCGGTCACATTTATGCCGTCTATCGTGATAGTGCCGCTGTCAACAGGCCAGACTCCGGCTATCGCGTTGAGCAGAGTTGACTTGCCCGCTCCGTTTCCGCCGATGACAGTGACAAAGTCACCTTCCTCAAGGACCAGGCTGACCCCGCAAAGAGCAGTCTTCTGATTGACCGTGCCAAGATTGAACGTCTTATGCACATCCTTAATATCCAGCATCTATTTCACCTCCCTGGAGCCAAGAGAATTCTTTCCTGCTCTCAAGAAGGAATTCTTGCTCTGTCCGCGCAGATAGGGAACAGCCAGGAATATGGCTACTATGATGGCTGTGAAGAGTTTCATCAGATTGGAATCCAGTTTCAGCCAGAGCACGATCGTGTATACGAAATAATAAATGATAGCGCCGACGACGACAAAAGCAAGTCTTCCGAAGAAATTCAGTTTCTTCCCCAGGATCGCTTCTCCCAGGACCTCGCCGATGATGACCGCAGCAAGACCGATTACGATGGAACCGCGTCCGGAATTGACGTCGGCAAAGCCGGAATACTGGGCGAATAAGCCGCCGGACAGGGAGACCATACCGTTTGATACAGCAAGTCCCAGCACCTTCATAGCGCTCACATTGATCCCCTGGGCCTTGCTCATTTCCTGGTTGCAGCCCGTCGCGCGAAGGGCAGATCCCATCTCTGTACCAAAAAACCAGTACATGATGATGAGGACCGCGATCACGATGAGAAGGCTGACTACGATAGACACCGGAACATTCCTGCCTGTGATCGCGAGACCGTACTTATCCACATTGACAGCCTGATTCGCCTTCATCTTCATGATGACCAGGTTTATAGAATAAAGGCCGTACTGAGTCAGGATACCTGCCAGGATAGCAGGAATGCCCAGCCTCGTGTGGAGAAGACCGGTCACGCAGCCTGCCGCGAGACCGGCGATAAAAGCGACCAGCATAGCCGGCCAGGGATTCCAGCCTGCTACGATCAGCATGACCGTAACGGCCGCGCCGGTGGAAAATGTACCGTCGACCGAAAGATCGGCTATATCGAGCAGGCGGAATGTGATGTATACACCTAAAGCCATAATGCCCCAGACAAGACCCTGCGCGGCTGCCGCGGGGAGTCTTCCCACGAGGTCAACCGCGCTGAGTGAGGCGAAATATTCTGCCATTTAACTTACTCCTCGTCTGCCTTGTATTCTGTAAATCCATCAGGGATCTCTATACCGAGCGCTTCGCAGCGGTCCTTATCATATTCCTTGACAGGATTCTTATAATACTCTATCGGCATCTCGGATACGTCTGATTCACCGGTAAGGATCTTAACAGCCATATCACCTGTAACCTTGCCCAGTTCATAGTAATCGATAGAAAGTGTAGCGATACCGCAGCCGCTCATGATTCCCTCTTCACCGGCGATGATAGGGATCTTAGCCGGCTGAGCTACATTATTGATGGTCTCAGCACAGGAAGCTGCTGTGTTGTCCGTAGGGATGTAAAGGGCATCACACTCTCCGACAGCAGATTTTGTTACAGACTGAACATCATTTGAATCGGAAAATGTATATATCTTAACAGTCTTGCCTGCTTCTTCAAGATATTTCTGAACCTCATCTGCCTGGTACTTGGAGTTGGGCTCTGCTGAGCAGTAGAGGATGCCGATCGTCTTTGCATCCGGAAGAACCTCATCAAAGAGCGCTGCCTGCTGATCCAGGGGAGCCAGATCGGAAGTACCGGAAATGTTGCCTCCTACTGTGCCGTTGAAATCGGAAATATCAAGAGCCGTGCCGTAATCAGTAATGGCTGTGCCAAGGACCGGGATATCGGATGTTGCAGAGTGAACAGCCTGCAGGGCAGCTGTCGCGTTTGCAAGGATCAGATCGCACTTTTCCTGGACAAGGTTGTTGGCGATCGTTGCCGCTGTGCTGGAGTCTCCGGCTGCATTCTGCTCATCGAACTTTACCTGGTCGCCCAGTTTGGCTTTCAGTTCATCCTCAAAACCCTTTGTCGCCGCGTCAAGGGCAGGATGCTGTACCAGCTGGTCTATGCCGACAAGTACCTGGTGGTCAAGCTTAACTGTTTCCGCAGAACCTGCAGAAGCAGTCTCACCTGCTGCCTGAGCACCTGCTGTGCTCTCTGCCGCTGCCTGGGTCTCGGATGCCGCGCTGGAAGCCTTTGTTGTGCCGCAGCCTGTAAAAAGGGCGCCTGCCATCAGGGCTGATACAGCCAGCGCACAGATTTTTTTCATTCTTTTCATTTCTCTTCCTCCTCATGTGTCGCGTTGAATCACTCTGCCACTTTATTTGTTTAAAGCGCAACGCTTTTATGTGATAAAGATTTATACAGAATATAGCACATTTTCGGCTGCAGTGTCAATATATTGCACAAATGAGCAGAAAATAGAAAAAGGACTGCCGCACCATCTCTTTGTGCAGCAGCCCGGAGAAAACTCCCGTTCAGATAGGATCCTTGTAATGAAGAAGATATTTCACGCCCTTTATAACTGCCCGGCGGGACCGGTTCTTAAACCGCATATACTCCCGCTGTCTTGCCTCTTCGGCTGCCTTTCTGGCTGCCTCCTTTGCCGCCTTCTCTTCCTCCCTGCGGCGCCTTTCCGCCTCTTTTTCTGCCGCCTTCTTCGCAGCGATCTCCTGCTCGATCCTATGCTGCTCATCCAGCTTCTCATATGTCTTTTTCAGGTCTTCCTGGCTCATGCAGGGCCTGTGGGGCTCATTTTCCAGACGGTGGATCGTATCCAGGACAAAATCCTCTGTCTCCTTTATCTGGCCCTTCATACGCTCATCGACAAGGTCATAGTCTATGTCCTCAAGCGCCAGCGCATCCTGAGGATCCGATCCAAGAAGCCGGCGCTCCATAAGGCCAAGCCTTTCCAGAATATTCGGCACCTTGTCGCCCGGCCTTGCGCCGGCGACAAACTGAGTATGAAAAATAGAAGAAAAACAGACACAATGAAAAGAATTCGTGAATGTAAAGCTGGCATGCTTCATATACCAGAGCCATTCCTCAATGCCCAGATCATAGAGAACATCATGGCGGGTCCCCTCCGGCAGATCCCTGTCCTGAGGGAAATCACTCAATTCCACGAGCGTCAGGCCCTTTTTCTGAGCATAGCCCTGGGCCATATTCAACAGATCATCCGACTTGTTCATGGCAAAATACAGAAGGACAAAGCCCTCGGGATATGTTTTTTCCGGCTCCTTCATCAGGTCATCATAGAAGGAAGCCGGCTGAAGGAAGACAGGATCTAAAAGGACCGGCACATTCAGGTCTGTGTACCCGTTTATATAATCCGCAAAGCTTTTCTCCCTGACCGATACGACATCCATGTCAGAAAGATAGCCGAAAAATTCAATATCTCTTGGATTCCTGTACTTTGATGCTCCGCGGCTGCAGGATATGGCGACTTTTTTCTTGCCCTCCATGCATTTGGCACTGAGCATATAAACCGGCTCAAATCCGGTCTTCTTGTGGAGCGTCCATACAACATCGGTTACTGCCATATAGCAGTCAAAACCGGGGTCTTCCTCCTCCATCCGCTCCGGTGTCCAGACTTCATCCGTCGTTCTGTAGTGAGTCCGGATAAAATGTTCGATCCGCTCATAGCGGGACTCACGCTCATAAAAGAACTTGCTCCACCGGTAGATCATATCCTTCTGCTTTTCTTCCTTGGGATCGGGATGATCAAGGTAATATAAGAGGGGATGGCGAACGTCAAATTCCCCAAAATATTTCGGTACATAATCTATGATCAAGGCGTCGATCCCATGATCCTCCAGAAACTTCTGAAACACATAAGAATGCAGGGGCGATGCGAAATTTAAAACTCTTGTATGGGCATTACAGGATAAAATGCCGATTTTCATGCGAAGATTCCTCCGTTTTTTCTCTCCATTAGACTGTTCATGAGCATATCTGGATTCATGATAGCGATATTACGTAAACATATTATATGTTATAAACAAATCAAATGTAAAGTTATTTTTCTATCACCCCCACTCAGCCCAAATAAATGATATGATAGGGACAAAGTCAATAGCCTCGGCAGATCTCCTGCCGCAGGAAAACATGCTGACCAGGCAGAAATGGAGAAGATGATCTATGCTTAAAGATGGAAATATTTATGCAGGACGTACCGATGATGGAAGGCAGGTCTCTATCCTTCCGAAGATGGCAAACCGACACGGACTCATCGCCGGAGCGACCGGAACCGGCAAAACTGTGACCCTGAAAGTACTGGCTGAATCATTTTCCGATCTTGGTGTTCCTGTATTTCTTGCCGATGTAAAAGGCGATCTGGCAGGAATGATAGCGCCGGGAACAGAATCCGATGATATGAAGGAGAGGATCAAGAGATTTGAACTGGAGGGGACCGGCTTTTCCCTTCACTCCTACCCTGCCGTATTCTGGGACCTGTACGGAAAGAAGGGCATTCAGCTCCGAACGACCATTTCCCAGATGGGTCCCATCCTTTTGTCCCGGATCCTTGGCCTCAATCAGGTCCAGTCACAGATCCTGGCCATGGTCTTTAAGATTGCCGACGACAATTCCCTGCTCCTGATCGATACAAAGGACCTCAAGTCTATGCTCAGCTGGGTGGATGACCACCGCTCCCAGTTCAAACAGGATTATGGAAATATATCCACAGCCTCCGTCGCGGCGATCGTCCGCGCCGTCAATACTCTGGAGACAGCCGGGGGCGATATATTTTTCGGGGAGCCTGATCTGGCCGTCCAGGATCTTTTTAGTGTAAATTCCGAGGGGAAGGGCGTCATAAATATTCTTGACTCGGAAAGTCTTATCAACAATCCGCTTCTATATTCGACCTTCCTCTTATGGCTCATGTCCGAGCTTTTTGAGAATCTGCCCGAGGTCGGTGACGCCGACAAGCCCAAGATGGTATTTTTCTTTGATGAGGCTCATCTGCTCTTTGACAATGCCTCAAAAGAACTGCTGGACAAGATAGAACAGGTTGTCCGCCTCATCCGCTCCAAGGGGATCGGTATCTGGTTCATCAGCCAGAATCCGTCCGATATCCCAGACCAGATCCTGGGCCAGCTCGGCAATAAGATTCAGCATGCTCTGAGGGCTTACACCCCTTCCGAACAGAAGAAGGTAAAGGCAGCCGCCCTCTCCTTCCGCGAAAACCCCGCCTTTGACACCTATGACGCTATCCTGAACCTGGAAAATGCTCAGGCCCTCGTCTCATTTCTGGATGAGAAGGGAACGCCCGGCATCAGCGAAAGGATCTATATCCTGCCGCCTCAGTCCCGAATGGGAACGATAGACGATGCCGACAGGGAAACAGCGGTAAGGTCAAGCCTGCTCTACAGTAAATACGCCCAGGCAGTCGATCCCGATTCCGCCTACGAAGTTCTGCAGAGAAGAGGCGCCGAGGAGGAAAAGGCCGCTGCCGATGCCAGGCAGAAAGAAAAAGAGGAGGCTGCCCAGGCTAAGGCAGAAGCTGCCCAGGCTAAGGAGAAGGCCCGCCAGGAAGAAAAACAGGCACGGCAGAAGCAAAGAGCGGCAAAAACAGTGGCCAGCACCCTGGCAGGAACGATCGGCCGGGAAGCGGGAAAAACCGTAGGCAAGAACTTCGGCCGTTTTGGCAGGACCCTTGGCGGAAATGTCGGGGCAAGCCTGGCAAGAGGCATTCTCTCGACCCTGCTGAAGAATTAAACAGATTTCAAGGTCAAAATCGTCAATAATTGGTTGGTAAAAGGATATATAATTGGTTGACCTATTGCCGCTGAATTGGTTTTTCTCACCTTTTTTACAAAAATGGTCAACCAGTTATTGACAAGTATGTCTCCAAGTGCTATAACATAATCAAGGCAATGAAAGATATCTTTCCAGAAATATTAGCACATAATTGGTCGAACAATATTTACCTTTTTGAAAGGAGACGGTGACTACCATGACGACAGGAAGGATCATTATTTCTATAGGAAGAGAATGCGGAAGCGGCGGACACGAGATCGGAGAAAAACTGGCCCGGCACTACGGCATAAAGTTTTATGACGCAAATTTAATCGACGAGCTGGTAAAGGGAGAAGGGCTCGATGCTGACAAGCTGCATTCTATAGAGGAAAAAGTTACCGGCAACATCCTGCCGGCACATAAGGGCGGCTTCCCCCAGGATAAGAAAGTCCTGATGGATAAAATGAGCAAGTCTGACAGACTTTACCTTATGGAGAAGGGGCTGATAGAAAAGATGGCAAAAGAAGAATCATTTGTCATCGTCGGCCGCGCGGCAAATGCCATCCTTAAGGATAATGAAGATACTCTTCGGCTCTACGTTTATGCCCGTGAAGGATTTAAGATCCCCCGGGTTAAGGAGTATTACCATATAAAGACTGACGCTGATGCAAAGAAGGAGATGCTGAAGATCGACAAGGCGCGCCGCGAGTATTTCAATTACTATACCGGCCAGACCTGGGGATCCAGCGACGTTCACGATTTTATGATAGACAGCAGTCTCTTCGGCATTGACCAGACTGTTGATATTATCACAAAGCTGGCTGACAGAAAGTTCGCAATGCAGAAAGTTTCGTAACACATTTAACGCAAGTATCTGATTACCTCCGGACTATATAGAACCAGTACATGACAAGACCCGGGAGCAGCCAGATTTATGACTGCTCCCGGGTCTTGCCGCGTCTGTACCTTGCTTCTATTATTTATATGTTTTGTGTATATATCATATTTTAATTATATATTTTACATTTATTAAGTCTGGTGTTACTATAGAATCACAAAAAGGGAAGCGCTTCCATCTGATAGATATCAAGGTACTTGATATGAACCATCCGGCCCTGTGTTTTATGAAGGAGTAATACTATGAAGGCAGAAAGAATGATTATTTCAATCGGAAGAGAATGTGGAAGCGGCGGTCACGAGATTGGCAAGAAGCTGGCCCAGCATTACGGGATAAATTATTACGATGAAAACATCCTCGGGGAGCTGGCTAAGAGGGGCAGCTTTGATCCCAACGATTTTTCAAAGACCGAAGAAAAAGTCACCGGTAAATTTTTCCATCATCACAGCGGCAGCTTCTCCGCGGAGAACAGAGATCTGGCAGACAGCATGAGCAAGTCCGACCAGCTCTTCCTGATGGAGAAAGATCTGATAGAAGAACTTGCCAGAAAAGAATCCTTTGTCATCGTCGGCAGAGCTGCTGAGGCCATCCTCAAGGACGATCCGAATACTCTTCGCATCTTCGTCTATGCAGAGGAGGATTTCCGCCTTCCCCGCGTGAAAGAATATTTCCACTTGCTGACAAACGAGGAAGCAAGGAAACAGATGCTGAAGATTGATAAACAGCGCAAAGAATATTTCAACTACTATACGGACGAAGAATGGGGTTCCAGAAAGGGACACGACTTCATGATAGACAGCAGTCTTCTGGGAGTAGATGAGACTGTAGAAGCAATCATCGCGATAGCAGATAAAAAATTCTGAACACATTCCGGCGCAGCCGGCCCAGGACCTCCTCTAAAGGAGCGATTCCAATCTCCACACAAAAACCTCCATACCGGCAAGATTATCTTGCGAGGGTATGGAGGTTTTTATATCAAGCCTCTTTTTATCTACATGGCGATCAGATCTTTTACTACTTCTCCGGCGATCAGCAAACCTGCAATAGAAGGGACAAAAGCCACGCTGCCCGGAATATCCCGGCGCTCTGTACACTTGTGCTGGGTCCCGGGGGGACAGATACAGTGATTACGGCAGCTGATAGACATATCCTCAAGCGGACGGGTCGGCTTCTCTTCAGAGTAAACAACCTTCAGCTTCTTTACTCCTCTCTTTTTCAGCTCGCGGCGCATGACCTTGGCAAGAGGGCACATTTTTGTCTTATAGATATCGGCAACGCGGAACTGGCTCCCGTCCAGTTTATTGCCGGCACCCATACAGCTGATGATGGGGACATGATGCTCCTGACACTTCATGACAAGCTCTATCTTGGCGGTAACCGTATCGACCGCGTCCACAACATAATCGTACTCATCAAAGGGAAACCGGGAAGAATTCTCCGGCAGGACAAAACATTTATGAATCCTGATATCCGCATCCGGGTTTATGTCCAGCATCCTTTCCTTCATCACGTCTGTCTTGTACATGCCGACCGTCTTTCTGGTCGCAATGATCTGTCTGTTAAGGTTTGTGAGGCAGACCCTGTCATCATCTATCAGGTCAAAGGACATGACCCCGCTTCTGACAAGTGCCTCGCACACATAGCCGCCCACTCCGCCGATCCCAAAGACGGCAACCCTGGCCTTCTTCAGCTTTTCCATACCATCTCTGCCAAGGAGGAGCTGGGTTCTTGCAAACTGATCCATAAATAATCCCCTTTTCTGTCTCTATGATAAGAAAAATATTTTTATCTACCCGGTCAATTATATGGTATCTGGCCGAAATGTCAATCAGAAGTCCTTAGAAAAGGATTCTTTTTCTTTGCTCTTTTAGCTTGCTAAACAGTAATTTCCAGTGTAAACTTGATGTTAGCTGTAAATTTTTGTCATTTTGAAGGGAGCAATTATGGAAAAGAAATCACCCGCCATAAAGATCGTATTGTGGCTTGCGCTTCTTTTTCTGATAGGACTTTTAGTCTTTACTTTAAAAAATCCTGTCGACATGGGCAGTCTTAAGGATTATCAGAGCCGTTTTTACTCTTCCCCGTTTTCCCTGCTGCCCCCTGTGATTGCTATCGCTCTTGCCCTGATCACAAAAGAGGTGTATTCTTCCCTCCTGCTTGGAATTATCACAGGAGCCCTCCTCTATTCGAACTTTAATCTGGAACTTACCCTCAACAGTATATTCTTCCAGAAAAGTGGAGGCATGATATCTAAAATTGCCAACCCATCGAATACAGGAATCCTTGTTTTCCTGGTTCTGCTGGGCATTCTGGTCGCCCTCATGAACAAAGCAGGCGGCTCGGCTGCCTTCGGGCGGTGGGCATCAAAGCGGATCAAGACCAGGATAGGCGCCCAGCTTGCGACTATCGCTCTGGGAGTCCTGATATTCGTGGATGACTATTTTAACTGTCTCACTGTCGGATCTGTCATGCGACCCGTAACGGACCGCCACAAAGTATCCCGCGCAAAGCTTGCCTACATCATAGACGCGACGGCAGCGCCGGTCTGCATCATTGCCCCGATCTCATCCTGGGCTGCGGCTGTTACATCATCTGTACCCGCTGACTCCGGGATCAATGGCTTTCAGACATTTATCAAGACGATCCCCTATAATTACTATGCCCTGCTGACCATATTCATGATGCTCTTCATCACGATCCGCCGCCTGGACTTCGGCCCTATGAAAGCACATGAGATGAACGCCTTCCGGGGAGATCTCTTTACGACAGGCGATATGACAGCCGGGAAAAATGCCGGCCCGGTCAGTTCAAAAGGAACTGTCCTTGACCTGGTACTTCCCGTCCTTGTCCTCATATTCGCCTGCATCATGGGAATGGTCTATACCGGCGGCTTCTTCAACGGGACAAGCTTTGTAGAGGCATTTGCAAATGCATCTGCCTCCACTGCCCTTGTCATGGGAGGCTTTATCGCTCTGCTTTTCACATTTTTCTGGTACCTGCTGCGCGATATCATCAGCTTCAAGGACTTCATGGGCTGCATCCCGGAGGGATTCATCTCTATGATCTCCCCCATACTGATCCTTGTCATGGCCTGGACCTTATCCGGCATGACAAATCTCCTGGGAGCAGATGCCTTTGTCGCCGCCCTTGTTCAGGGATCCGCCAAAAGTCTGCAGTCCCTGCTGCCAGCCGTTATCTTTCTCATCGCCCTGGGCCTTGCCTTCGCGACAGGAACAAGCTGGGGAACATTCAGCATACTCATCCCCATCGTCCTGAGCGTATTCCCCAGCGGCGAGATGATGATCATATCCATAGCCTCCTGCCTGGCGGGAGCCGTATGCGGCGATCACTGCTCACCGATCTCGGACACAACGATCATGGCCTCCGCCGGCGCCGAATGCTATCACATCAACCACGTATCGACCCAGCTGCCCTACGCCCTCACCTGCGCGGCAGTCTCCTGCGTCTCCTACATTCTGGCGGGATTTATCCGGAACCCCCTCGTCAATATGATCATAGCATTTGCCCTGATGGCGGGGACACTACTGATCATAGAAAAAAGCTGCGGGAGGGAGCCTCTTGATCAGGAATAAGAAGATATAAAGAAAAAGCAGGATCAGCGGAAGCTTCTTTCAAAAATGCCGGCGACATCTTCATCTGTCACTTCGCAGGGATTTGCCGGGTACAGACCGCCCATCGTCTCACGAGCACAGATGGCCAGCGTCATACACTCATCTTTGCTGAAGCCATAATCGCTCATCTTCAGATCCGCGACGCCGCAGTCCTCCTGCAGTTTGACCAGCTCTCTGATGAAATCCTGCGGATCATTGGATTCCGGATATCCCATGACCCTTGCCATCTTGATGAAACGACCGTCCGCGGCATGCTTATCGATAAAGAACTGTGCAAACTCGCGGGAGATCATGATGAGACCTGCTCCGTGCTGCAGATTCCTGTGATAAGCGCTCATCGCATGTTCCATGGAATGCTGCGTAGTCGTGCTGGTCAGCTGCATGGTGATGCCTGCCATCGTGGAAGCGTAAGCCACATGCTCTCTTGCTTCCAGATCCTTTCCGTCCCTTACTGCTTTCGGCAGATACTTCCAGATATTTTCAATGGCGGAGAGGGCGATCGCCTCGGACATGATATTGAGGCTGGTGCTCATCATGACTTCTGTGTTGTGGAAAAGCGCGTCGAATCCCTGGAATGCTGTATATTTCGGCGGCACCGTAGTCATATATACAGGGTCCACTACAGCAATGCGCGGCTTGCAGCGCACGTCTCCCAGCCCGATCTTCTCATGGGTATCCTCTTTGCTGATTACGCCCCACTCGTTCATCTCGGAACCAGTTCCGGAGGATGTCGCGATCGTCACGATCGGAAGCGGATCATGTTCCGCGATTTTTCCCTTTCCTGTTCCTCCGAATACATAATCCCAAAGATCCCCGCCATTTGCCGCCATGATAGCAACTGCAACCGATGAGTCGAGAACAGCTCCGCCGCCGAGGGCGACAATAAAATCGCACTTGTTTTCTCTGGCGAACCGTCCGGCTTCCTCACAGTCCTCCTTGCGCGGATTTTCCTGGACAATTGCCAGATGGACATACTCTATGCCGGCAAGCTTCAGTTCTTCGACCGTCTTGTCAAAAGATCCGTTTTTGTAAATAGACTGCCCCTTAGATGTGAGCAGCAGAGCTTTCCTGCCCGGGAACTTTTCCTGATGCAGCTCTCCAAGCTTTCCAGCCCCGAACAAGAGCTTTGTCGGGTTGTCGAATACAAAACTGTTTAATGCTTCTCCTACCATTTTCACTTTCTCCTCCTAATATTTTCCAGTGATTAAACTTCTCTGCGGATTTCCTTGTCACGTCTGCTATGCTGCCAGCATTCCCAGAGTACCGGCGGTAATGGCAATGAGTCCGATGGAAGAGCGCTTTGTGAGCTTCTCCTGAAACACGATGTAGGAAAACGCGATCGTGACGAGAATGCTCAGCTTGTCGATCGGCACGACTAGACTCGCGGGGCCGTCGTGCAGAGCCTTGTAATAACAAAGCCAGGATGCGCCGGTTGCCGCGCCGGACAGGCAGATGAAGGCAAGCTCCCTGCCATTGACGTGGAAGACTTCCTTCTGCCTGCCCTTAACGAAGACCATGAGCCAGGCCATGATAAGCACGACGCAGGTTCTGATCGCCGTTCCGAGGTTCGACTCAACGCCCACGATTCCAACTTTGCCGAGGATCGCGGTCAGACTGGCAAAAACAGCTGATCCCAGTGCATACAGAAACCACCCTCTCCCCTCTGTCTGCCCGGGATCTGTTTCCTTCTTCTCGATCATCAGGAAGGTGCCGGCACCGATCAGCACAACACAGAGGGCCTTTAAGGGAGATACCGGTTCGTGCAGGAAAATGAATGCCAGAATGATCGTGAGTACCGTACTGGACTTGTCTATGGGAACAACCTTATTGATGCTGCCTATCTGCAGCGCATGGAAATAACACAGCCATGACGCCCCCGTTGCAAGTCCGGACAGGATCAGAAAGAGCAGTGTCCGCGGTTCAATCGAAGTAATCTGGCTCTGTGCCCCTGTGATAAAGACCATGAGCCAGGAAAATGCGAGCACTACGATCGTACGGATTGCCGTCGCCAGCGTCGAATCTGTATCCTTTATGCCGCATTTCGCCAGGATTGACGTCACACCGGCGAACAGGGCTGATCCAAAAGCAAATAGGATCCACATAGACTTCCTTCCTCACATAAACAGATATCGCAGTGATCTATCGTTCTCGGTTCTAGAGTATTATATTCCCTGCAGTTAACTCTAAGTCAAGGGGTAATTTCATTATTTTGTGGATTTATATGACCATGGTTTTCAAGAGAAAGCATTCCATAATGAAACACCCTCCATTTCTCGCCTGGGAGATAATGGAGGGTGCCCCGTCAAATATTATCAGAGTGGTATAAAATAATGGAAAACAATGCTAAAAAGGATTTAAATCCCGCTTATCTCTTAACCCGTGTGATGAGCAGACCGCTTACCAGGGCCATAACAAGGCACACAGCCATGGGTACGTAATATGTTCCGGTAGAGGTTGCAAGAGCCGTGAGTATAAAACCGATGATCGTGCCGCCGAGGTTGCCCCAAACAAGGACGAAACCAGATGCAGGAGCTGCTATGCTGGGATGACCAAGCTCGGCGGGAATAGCCCAGAAGGGGCCCATTACTGTGGATACTGCAGCATAGGCAACTACCATAGCCACTGCAAGCAGCGTTCCGTTTGATATGCCGACGATTGCAAGGCAGGCAACGATAATAAGGTTTCCGATGCAAACGATCTGCCATCTGCTGCCCTTGAATATCTTATCTGAGATCCAGCCGCCAAGCGGTGAACCCAGGATAGAAGTAAAGAATGTGATACCTGTGACAGCGTTGGCCAGTGTACTGTCGAGACCTTTCTCCACAAGAAGGCCGCCGACAAATGAGGGGAATCCATAGACATTGGCACCTGTGATAAATCCGCAGATGCAGGCAAACCAGAAGTAGCTGTGTTTCCTGAGTTCCGGCATACTCTTAGGAAGCTTCTCGACATCAAATTTAGGGGATGAAGCCTCTTCAGAAGGAAGCATCTCCGCGACAGTCAAATGTCCGGGATAAACCTGTTCTACTTCGCGGGCAAACAGGAAATATACAATAAGGATAATGGCACTGGGAATAGCTGAAAGGAGGCTTGCTCCCATCTGCCAGCTGATGCCGGATGCCATTAATATCGGGGCAAAAAATGTATCGATTGAAAAGGCAACTCCCAGGATACCAAGCAGAAGGCCGGATGCGAAACCACGTTCGCGGACAGGGAACCAGTATACATTAATGGTAGTAACAGCGGAACAGATCAGACCGCCGGACAGGCCCTGGATCGCACAGCAGACAACATATCCTGGAAATGAATGGCCAAGTACCATGACCAAAAGAGCTCCTGCAATATTTACAAGAATCGCGACGCAGAGACTCTTTTTCAGACCGATCTTAGATGTAACACTGGCGCCTAAGCTTCCTGTGACGGCAAATACACCAAGAATGATCGTTCCGCAGAGAGAAACAAGCGTTGGAGATACGTTCAGGCCTTCCTGAATATAGGAACTAAATACTGTAGGCAGCTGAACAGTCAGGAAAAACTGACCATAGGCCAGAATGTTGAGAAAAAGCATGGCCCAGCGAAAGCCGGGAGCTTTTGTTAAAACAGTTGTTTGTTCATTCATAGAAAAATCCTCCCACGATCTAGTGATTATTGTTTACAGAGCGGATTCAAATGCTCTGTAAATAAAATATCAGTTTGATAATGTCATGTCTTTATCCAAAGTGGACTAATAGGCAGGCAAAATTTTGTGTTGTGGGAAAATGAGAATAAAAAAGCCCTGATTTGTCCAGAAATGATATATGAAACAATATTTTCCGACTATATAATTGTATCAGTCTTAAAGCAAATGTTAACAATTCAACAAGAAAAGGAGAATAAATAAATGGAAAAGAAAGTTGCCGTTGTTACCGGTGGATCTGAGGGGATCGGAAAAGCTTGTGCCATGCGTTTTGCCCAGGCAGGGTATGCTGTTGTTATCGCCAGCCGCAGAGAGGAGCAGGGACGCGAGGCAGAAGCAGAGCTTCAGAAAGTTTCCGATGCTCTTTGGGTAAAATGTGATGTAGCTTCAGAAGAAGACTGCAAGAATTTAGCAAAGACAGCAAAGGAGAAGTTTGGCCGCATCGATGTCCTGGTAAATGACGCCGGCGTAGTAGGCGCCCGCAAAGATTTCTTTGAACTGGATGTTGAAGATATCCGCAAGACTCTGGATATCAATGTGATCGGTACCATCCAGAACATGAAGTACTGTGGAATCATCATGAAAGAACAGGGCAAGGGCGTTATTGTCAATATCGGATCGATCTGCGGTACGATCGCCAATCTCGAATCCATCGCCTACCATTCATCAAAGGGAGCTATCCGTATGGCTACACAGAGAGCTGCCTATGAACTGGCCAAATATGGTATCCGCGTTCTCTCCGTCGCTCCCGGCTGGGTAAAGACAGGAATGATGCTCGAAGATATCGAAGCATACGGCGCAAAACTTCATATGTCAGAGCGTGTCCTCACACCGGAACAGATCGCAGGCACTGTCTATCTGCTCTCCCAGGATGAGGCATCCGCGGTAAATGGCTGCACGGTAATGGCCGACGACGGCTACAGCTCATTTAAAAATTGATCAGATATGAATAATAGGAAACGTTATGTAGTACTTGCGGCTCTTTGTGTTCAGGCTTTTTGTATAGGCGGTATCTATGCCTGGAGTGTTTTTGCAGTACCGCTTTCAGAGATAAGGAACTGGGATTATGGCCTTGTCACACTGGCCTATTCCATGTATCTGCTGATCAATTCTCTTATGGCTATTCCAAGCGGATGGATGATAAAACATGTTCCTGTCAAAAAGATCATGATATGTTCCAGCTTTATGTTTGGACTGGGCTGGCTGGCAACAGGATTTGCGGGGAATATTCCTCTGCTCTTTATCTGCATGGGCCTTTGCTGCGGGGCAGGGGCAGGCCTCAGGTATAATCCGGCTATCACGACTGCCGTTTACTGGTTCCCGGACAAGCCCGGTTTCGCATCCGGACTTGTGCTGGGCTGTATGGGCATAGCGCCTTTGATACTGGCTCCTGTGTCTAACATGCTTCTTGCCAGATTCAATGTCCTGAGTGCTTTCAGGATCACAGGATTTTTCTTCTTTGCCGCCTCTCTGCTCGCAGCCCTGCTTACAAAGGGGCCGGAAATGGCCGGTGCGGACAAAGAAAGCGCTTCCCTCGAAGATGTTTTCTCAGAGAATGACTATACGTGGAACAGGATGATGAAGACAGGCCGTTTCTATGTACTGTGGGTGGTATTTCTTGGATCTTGTATATCCGGCCTCATGATGATCGGCCATGCTTCAGCGATCGGTCAGGAGATCGCGGGGATCACCGCAGGGCAGGCGGCTATGCTCGTAGGCATACTTGCTGTTGCAAATTTTTCAGGCCGTCTGATCATCGGCGCCCTTTCAGACAAAATCGGCAGTATCCGGTCCTTGCTGATCTGTCTTATTATTAACATCACGGATATGCTCCTTCTCTCGCAGGCAAACGGATTCCTTTTGTTCACCGCTGCTATCGTAGTGACCGGCATTGCCTTCGGCGGGATCATGGCTGTATATCCTTCCCTGATATCGGAAACATTTGGTGCTTCCAATCTTGGTCTCAATTACGGCATCATATTTACCGCATACGGGATCGCTGCAATCGTAGGACCTATGGCTGTAACAATGTTCCGGCAGTCAACGGGCAGTTACTTGCTTTCATTTGTATTTGCCGGGGTCTGCACGGCTCTTTCTCTGATCCTTACGATCGGTTTCGCGCTGACCCGCAGAAAAACGAAGGCAGGAGCACCTCTTCCTACAAAATCTTGAGGAAAAAGAAAATGAAAATAATGGTAATCGTTGGATCAGGAAAGACAGGCGGCAATACAGACTTATTATGCGATAGTTTCATAGAAGGCATGAAAGGACCGGAAAACCAGATTGCCAAGCACCATCTGGGAAAGGAAAATGTTCAGCCCTGTACAGGCTGCAACGCCTGCCGCGCCGGAAGCAAGACATGCGTGCAGAAGGATGATTTTCCCTCCCTTGTGCATGATTTCCTTGAGAGCGACCTGATCGTGCTGGCTACCCCCTTATATTTTTGGGGTATCAGCGCACGGCTTAAGGCCTTTATCGAACGCTTATATTGTCTGGGGGAAAAGGACGAAAAAGGATTTTATTTTAAATATCCTCATAAAAAGATTGTATTGCTGGCGACATGCGCAGATATCAGCAGCCACTTCTATACCTACGAGCTGGTGGATGCATATTTTAACCGCCTGATCAGATACATGGGCTGGGAAGACTGCGGCAGATATTACGCCACAGGCTGCGGAGGCTCATTCATGCCGCGGCGCATAACAGATACCCGCCACCTGAAGGGGGTATATGACATGGCCGTTAAACTCAACAATACAGAAAGCTGAAAAGACTGGTTTCTCTTCCCGGGTAAATGCTGAAATATCAGCTGCCCGGGAAGTTATTTTTTTATTTACGCAATCTGTGTATCTTTATGTTTCAGTTCATCCTTCATGAGCTTTCTTTCCATATCAGACCGCCTCTCCGTATCCCTGTCAGTTTTCACGCGGATTACAGAAGTAACGGTTCCGTCCATATCTCTCCTGCTTTCGTCAAAATGTTTCAGATCATAATAGACAGATCCCTTGATATGGTCGGCGCAGAAATGAGCGCCCCACACTCCCAGTCTGGCATAGAGGGCAAGTCCCCATCTTCTCCTGCCGTATTCTTTCCCGAACAGTCTGCCGATCACTCTGGCGGAATCATAATCATAGAAGTATTTGTCCATCTCGTAAAAGAGTTCCTGCAGTTCCCAGGGAATCATGTGGGCAGGGCGGTATGTAACATTCATCATGTCAAATTTTCCCCAGTCATGGGTTATCATCCAGCCCCAGGACGATGCTGGCGATCAGGCGGATCTTATGCTTTTCGCAGGCTTTAGCGGCGGCCCGGATATTGGCGATGCTCTGAGCCTTATGGATGGAATTGAGCGCCTTCTGGTTCAGAGATTCTATGCCGATCAGTACCCGGGTCAGGTGGGCATCGTGCAAAAGGTTCAAGAGCTCTTCATCCTGGGCGAGGTCCGTCCTGCCGAAAAAGAAAGTCTCTTTAAATGTCAGGTCTTCGGCAATCATCCTCCGGCAGATCTCCTTGGCCCTCTCCTTGTCCGCGGTAAAGTTGTCGTCCTCAAAATTCAGATACTGGAAACCCAGATCTTTGTACATACGGATCTCTGCTATCACGTTATCCACGCTCCTCTGCCGGTAAGGCGCAAACATCCTTGATGTCGTGCAGAATGTACAGCGGAAAGGACAGCCTCTGGTTGAAAGAACATTTGCCGCCTGGGCCGGCGTCTTCAGGATTGAGTAGTCCGGAAATGGAACTTCATCCAGATTGCAGACAGGCTCTCCTTCCACGATTGCTTCCGTCCGCCGTCCTTCCACGACATCAAGTATGACCTTCTCCCCTTCACCGACAATGACCTGGTCGGCATGCCTCAGGGCTTCTTCCGGCAGGATGGTCGGGTGCATTCCTCCCATGATCACATGGGCATGGCCTTTTCTGTGAAAAAGATCTGCCAGCTCATAACCCCTGGGAGCCGTAGATGTCATGCAGGACAGGCAGAGAACATCCGCCTTTTTCAGCAGAGGACGATAATTTACGCCGGCATTCAGCTCCTCGTATACCTCCACATGATGTCCGGCCCTCTTCAGGATACCTCCAAGGATCAGGGGCCCGGTTATGGAATTGGACTGGCCATATACCCTGCCGCCCCAACGGTAGGGAGGAAAACGGCGCAGACCGGTCGTAGGCGTGATAAAAACAATATTGAGCGGCCTTCTGCCTCTTCTGTGTCTTTTACCCTTTGCAAACCTCTTCTTTTGTCCCCATTTCATTGCAGCTATCCTTCCTTTACCAAAGCAATTTGGTTTACTCTTGTATAATTAATTTCTATTTTGTATAATTAATTATATTGTTGTAAACTATCCTCGCTTTTATTATGGTATTGACAAAAAAGGATAAGCAATGATGACTTTGATAGATTGTACAGATATTAGTACAGAAATATAAAATTGTATAAACAATTATGGGCCGTTATGCCGGCTTACAGACAGTAAAGGAAGGGGTGACTGTTGTGAAGAAGACAAACTCCACAGATAAGAGAATCTATAAGACAAAAAAAGAATCTGAAGCAGACCCTGCTGCAGATGATGGACACGAAACCTTTTGAGAAGATCGGCGTCACCCAGCTATGCAAGGAAGCTGCCACAAGCCGTATTACTTTCTATAATTATTATCAGGATAAATATGATCTGCTTTATGAGATATACGATGATATACAAAGTGTGATGGAGGAAGAATTCCAGCATCTGCAGGAAGAGAATAATAAGAAGAATGATGTCCGCCAGGCTTACCATAACATGGCCGTCTCTGTCATACACATGTACAGCCGCAGCACGCATTTCTTCCGGCACATGAACCCGCTTTCCAGTCCGGAGATCATGAGCAGCATCTATGACTTCACGGTAAAACATTTTTCAGATTTCCGCCTGCAGTATGATAAGAATATAAAAAACAGATACGACCCGGATCAGCTCTCCGCCTTCGTGATCCTGGGCTTCTGGGGATTTGCCACCTATGGGAAGCAGAAAAATATCCCGGAGGAACAGAGACAGAAGGATGCTCTGCAGCTCTTCGATGATATACTGAACAGCTCGACCGCCGGGATAACGAGCTGTTCAGCAATATCAGAACAAAAAAATCAGTCACCGAGCAATTTCTGAAGCACCTGCTCTCCTGTCATCTCCTGGAAGCCTTCCGGATCCGACATGATAGCGCCCTTGCCGGAAACTTTCCACCTTGCCTTATCACCTTTTGTGATATAGGCCTCGCCCATATGTTTAGCCGTGAAAGGCCATGCAGGGAAGTATTTTTTCATATAATATGCCGCAAGCTCAGCAGCCTTGCCCTTGCTGCCGCTGATCTGCACTCCGCTCTGAGGCGTGCTGTGGAGGATCAGGACGCTTCCATCCTCGCACTGTCCCATGCTGATCCATACATGGCCGGGCTTGCTGATGACATCACCGGGCTTGAATGTCTTGTCCTTTGAATTCTTCGTCAGCACTGCCCATCCATTGTCGGCATAGGTTTTTGCAACGTCAGATCCACTGATAGACAGCTCTTCGCCGTCGCTTTCCTTGTAGAGAGTATTGTAAAGGGTCCATCCTGCGAATCCGGAACAGTCAAAGCCTTTATCCCTTTGAAATTTGTACTTGCTGTAGTCGTAAGATTCCTTGGCGTGGCTGTCAAAGAAATCCTTCCACGCCTGCTGGTAGCCGATCTGGGTCCCGTAGCTGCCCCAGCCGCCGCCGTAAATATAAAGAGTGCGTCCGCAGGGAACGAGTCCGTTGAGAAGATAAGTCTTTATCGTCTTCTTGCCATTGACGGTATAAGGCTTGTAATTCCCGATCCCTGTCTCCTTTTTTTGAACAGGGGATGTGATCTTTACTTTTATCCTGGCCTTCCTTTTTGTCTGCTTCTTCTTATAGGTAACCGTGATCCAGGCAGTGCCGGCTTTTTTTGCCTTTATCACACCGGTCTTGCTGACAGAAGCCACAGACTTTTTCGATGTCTTAAAAGACAGATACTTCCTGGAAAGTTTTTTCTTGCCAAGCTTTGCTGTCAGCTTCAGCTTTACGCCCTTCTTCAGCTTCTTCGTGTAGGCCTTGCCCTTGCCTTTTGTCAGCTTGACAGTCATCTTACCATCCGCTGCCTGAGCCTGCCCTGCCGGCAGACCTGTGATGATCAAAGCCGACAGCATGATGCCAGCCGCCAGGCGGTAAATGTGTCTCTTCTTTTTCATATATAGCATTCCTCCCTGCCTGAATTTGAACTAATTATGATATGCTGCAGACCGTTCTTAGTCTGAACTTCGTTCGGATTCGTTCTGCGCAGGTCGCAAGGCATCCTCTCATACTTCGTACTCCTTACGACATTTTATACTAAATAATATAACAAAGTGAAGATAATATTACAAGATGTCGCCCATATTCCCCAAACGACTCCAAATCGTGTATAATGAAAAATAACTGGATAAACTGCATTACGGGAGGTTGATCATTATGAAAAAAGAAGATTCAGGCAGATATTTATTCCGGCACATTTTTAGGAAAAAATTCCTGAAGGCAGGTGCCTGCATTGGCACCCTTGCCCTGGCACTTTCCCTGATGCCGCCGGTAAGCGCGGCAGCTGCGTCAAAAGGCGCATCCAAGACACAGCTCTACACAATAGAAGGTGGTTATCCCAGCACAAACTCCGCCTCAAAGGTGATCAGCTATGATATCGCCGGAGGCAGCGCCCCTGAGAAGATAAAGTTTGCATTTCATCAAAAGAATATAAAGGTCTATGTCAATGGCAAACGCAAGTTAACGGTTAATTTTGATTACTATGACCGCTATACCCAGGTTCAGTTCTTCCGCCTGGCAAATGGAAAGCGTTTTATGTTTCTGAAAACGACCGGCGATAACGCGGATGGGATCTACGCCCTCTACCGCTGCAGCGGCGGCAAGTTTAAACGCATGCTGAGTCAGAACTCTGTTGTCTCCAAGGGCGCAAATCACCGCTATATAGATAATATCTTCGTCAAGGGCAACCGCGTCTACGTGACATACGGCCATATGTTCACTCTCAGCGGATATACCCAGTTCCGTTATACCTACAGATATTCCGGCGGAAAGCTTCGCCGCACCTCATCCAATACAAAGCAGGTAAATATTGCCTATCAGACAAGACCGACTCTCACGACTGCCGCTCGGGTAAAGCTTTATCGGTCGAAAAGCACCGGTGCCAGATACAGTACTGTCGCAAAAGGTACCCGTGTGAAAGTCCTCGCTGCCGGATCCGCGGGAAAGCGGTTCTGGTTAAAGGTAAAGACTCTGAATGGTAATAAGACCGGCTGGATCCGCTGCAAAGATTCTTATTATCCAAACGGCCACGCAGGAACTCTCTTTAAAGAAACAGGCCTGGCCGGCTGATGTATTTGCAACTAATAAGGCTGCCGCATCTGACGCGGCAGCCTTTTTGACTGCATTGAACCTTTTTTACTTCTGGTCTTCAGCCTTATAAAATGTGACGTTCATGGAATTGTATCCTTCATAGGTTACATTGATGCGATTGCCTTCCTTGTCTTTCCCGTAGAAGTAGTCGCCGTTTCGATTGTAATCTTTGTTAAAGCCGCTTTTAAGCAGGGTATCGATATATGTGTTGAAGTCGTCCTTGCTTGTATTGCCGATCAGTATATTAAATCCTGTCTCTGTTTCATATGTGACGTTGCCCTGGTCGGAAGCCGGTGCGGGAAGTTTTCCGTCCCACATATAGGAAGGCCATGAGATTTTAGACAGCTTGACCGGCTCGACCAGCTGCACGGACAGTCTGTCGTCAAAACAATTCAACTCCAGCTTATAGCCGTCCTCGTTGTAGGCTTCATAATAGCCGTCCCTCTCCTGGGGATCAACGGAAAATCCTTTTTCCTTGCAGGACTTGACGTAATCGGAAAATGAGTCTTTGTCATACTGATAGACGTTAATATTGAAGCGCTCCGATGAATTGCTGTATACATGGCAGTGCGAAGAATCTATGCCGGGAAGCAGAGAAGCGAGCGTCCCGTGCGGCCAGGTCTCTTCCCTATCTACCTGCGTTGCAGAAGGGCTGTCTACATTGATAAGGAATGGAATGGTCAAGGCCCACATGATGATCAGGAGACCCACATATAGCTTTTTCCTGCCAATACGGTAAAGCCTTTTCTTCATAACAAGCTCAAAGATGGCAAAAAAGGCCTGCACATAAGCAACAGCCGAAGCTGCCGGGTATTCATCATGCAAAGCAACGCCCAGAAGGAGGCACCAGAGGATAAAACCGATCATGCCGATCCGGCCAAGGATCTGCAGCTTACGTGAAGCCCCTTTTTCTGCGCTGGCAGCGGCAGTCTCTCTCCTGCCGGCGGCGCCCTTCTCTCCTCCCAGCTGTCTCTTCTTCCTCAGATATTCAAGATCCGCGTCCTGATCTCTCTGCCGGGCTTTTGACCTTACCTTAAGGATGCGGTCAAGCTCCGCCGCCTCCTGACTGAGCACATTCACCGTGCCGCAGTAAGGACAGGTCACCTGCGTGATATCATTCTCCCCGACCGGGATAGGGGCTCCGCAGGCACTGCAGATGATATCAGCTGCTTTCTTCTCTTCCTTTTTATCTCTCTTCGCCATAATCCAGGCATCCTCCCATACTTCGTACTCCTTACAACAAATTATACTTTATTGGGACTTTTTAGGCAACGGATTTATCAGAGAACACAAAAAGCTTGATTGTTATTCCCAATGATTGTAAAATGAACTACGTTCGAATTCACTAAGAAATCAGGTATATACACATATGAATCAATCACTCAAAGGCGCTATATTTACCATGGCAGGCGGGATCTGCTGGGGCCTGTCCGGTTCCATGGGCCAGTATCTTTTCCAGAATCAGGGAATGGACAGCCGCTGGCTGGTTCCCATCCGGCTGGGATTGTCAGGGATCATCCTGCTCATATATTGTTCCCTGCGCTATGGAAAAGATGTCCTGGCTCCCTTTCGCACGGGAAAAAGCGCAGCTCTAACCCTGGTCTACGGCATACCAGGCGTTGCCATCTGCCAGCTGCTTTACTTTCTCTGCATCCAGCTGGGAAGCGCCAGTCTGGCTACGATCCTGCAGAGTCTGTCTCCCATTCCTATCCTGCTTGTCACCTGCCTTATCGTGCACAGGCTGCCGCGCGCCGGTGAGATCCTGGGGATCATTCTGGCCCTTTGTGGAGTATTCTGTCTGGTCACTCACGGACACCCGGGCAGCATGAGCGTGTCCTGGGCGGCTGTCGCCGCAGGCCTGGGAAGCGCCCTCTGCATCATGGTCTATAACATGACAGGAAAAAAACTCCTGGAGTATTTTCCTGTAGAACTTCTGCAGGGCTGGTCATTTTTCTTCGGCGGCATCCTCTTTTTCCTGGTCTTCCGCGCCTGGACGATCCCCTATGTCCCCAGCCTTATTGGCTGCCTGGGCGTCATCTTTATCGTTATTGTTGGCAATATCATGGCCTTCACTCTCTATATGAGCGGAGTTGGGCTGATCAGTCCGGTCAAGGGCATCATGTACGGCTTTTCAGAGCCGGTGACCGCCGCTCTTGTCACGGTTTTTCTCATGGGCAGCAGTTTCACTGTCTGGGACGCCCTTGGATTTGCCCTGATATTCACCATGCTGATCGTCACATCGATAAAGCCAAAAAATCAATAGTAATTGCTTTATTTTCCGATATATGGTACAAACAGTATGTAACACTTCAGAATTCATATGGAAAGCGAGATTTTTATGAAGATTGCAGCAACCTACGATAATGGAAATATCTTCCAGCATTTTGGGCGTACAGAGAACTTCAAAATTTATGAGATAGAAGACGGAAGGGTTCTGTCCAGCCAGGTAGTGGGAACCCAGGGAACCGGACATGAGGCTCTTGCCGATTGGCTGAAGGCGCAGGACGTAAGCGTCATCATATGCGGCGGGATCGGAGGCGGCGCTCAGGCAGCCCTTAACGGAGCGCAGATCACGATCATTCCCGGCGCCAGCGGAGACTGTGACCAGGCTGTCCAGGCCTACCTGAGAGGAGAACTCACCGAGGGCAGCGCCAACTGCAGCCACCACGAGCACGAACAGCACCAGGAGGAGGGCTGCGGCGGTTCCTGCGGCCACTGCGGCGTGCGTCACGAGGTTATCTATGAAGGCAAGAATGCCGGCAAGGTCGTTAAGGTTCACTACCGCGGGACCCTCAACGACGGCACCCAGTTCGATTCTTCCTATGACAGGGGCCAGCCGCTGGAATTCATCTGCGGCACAGGCATGATGATAAAAGGATTTGACCTGGCTGTTCTTGAGATGAACGTTGGTGACGTGGTTAACGTCCACCTGATGCCGGAGGAAGCCTACGGCCAATATGACGAAAGACAGGTCCTGAGAACAAAGATCTCTGATCTGCCCGGTTCCGAGAATCTTTCCGTAGGCCAGAGAGTCGGACTGATGGACGCAAGGGGCCAGCAGTTCCCGGTGACCGTAACCGAGAAGGACGATGAGAATATTACCCTTGATGCCAACCACGAGCTGGCAGGCAAGGAGCTTAACTTCAAGATAGAGCTTGTGGAAGTAAATGACAGAGCCTGATGTACAGGCATAAAATAAGGCTGCCGCATTTTGCGGCAGCCTTATTTTATGCCTGTTTCTGCATGGCTTCCTTTGTATCACCCGGGAATTCCTTGCTGATCCCCATTTCTCTGCGCTCAGACGCGGTGTACATGAAACCCGGAAGGCGTCTGCCCTTCTTTAACCATACGCGGTATTCAGCGATGGCGGCGAATATGACGTCACCGGAGGAATTCAGCATGGTCTCCACTGAATCCTGGACAACACCGATAATAAAGCCGACAGCAACGACCTGCATGGCAACATCATTTGATATGCCGAAAAGAGAGCAGGCCATGGGAATGAGAAGGAGAGATCCTCCGGCAACTCCCGAGGCGCCGCAGGCGGCAAATGTCGAGAGCACGCTCAGGATCAGGGCAGTCGGGATATCTACGGAAACCCCCAGCGTATGGGCAGCGGCCAAAGTCATGACCGAGATCGTGATAGCCGCTCCGTCCATGTTGATGGTCGATCCCAGCGGTATGGAAACCGAGTAAAGATCAGGGTCAAGGCCCAGCTTCTTGCAAAGTTCCATATTGATCGGGATATTGGCGGCAGAACTCCTGGTGAAAAATGCCGTGAGTCCGCTTTCGCGAAGACAGCGGAATATCAGCGGATAGGGATTCCTTCTCAAGTGGATCCAGGCTATGACTCCATTCACGATGAAAGATTCAAAAGCCATGCAGCCCACCAGCAGAAGGATCAGTTTGCCGTAGTTCTTAAATATAGCAGGTCCGTTCGTACATACCGTTTTAAAAACCAGGCCGGCTATACCGAAGGGGGCAAGATTTATGATCCAGCGGACAATCTGGGATACAGCCTGGGCAACACTTGCCATAAACTGCTTGCCCGAATCGGAGGCAAAGCTCTTCATAGCCAGCCCGAAGAGGGCAGCCCAGAAAAGAATGCCCAGATAGTTTGCCTTGACAAAAGCGTCAAAGGGGTTGGCCACTATGTTCATGAGAACATTGTGAATGACCTCTCCTATGCCCTGGGGAATCGTATCTGCCTTGGCAGCATCCTCCAGCACCAGAGTCTGTGGGAAGGCAAAGCTGGCGAAAACGGCAATAAAAGCTGCCATGAATGTTGTGAACATATAAAGAAAGATAACGTTGGCAAAGCGCTTGTCAAACTTGCTGGATGCCTGAGCCAGAGCGCTGCTGACCAGAGTGAAGACCAGGACAGGCGCTATTGCCTTGAGAGCTCCTACAAAGAGATCGCCAAATAAGACCAGCCAGTTCATGTTTGTCGGGATGCCGGCCTTCTCTATATCGGGGACAAGACCCCTGACAATCATAGCCAGAATAAAGCCGATGATGATACCGCATAAGATCCGAAGGATCAGGCTGCTGCTGCTGTACTTTTTTACAGCCTTCTTACAAAATGCTGCAAATTTCAAAATAAATTCCTCCCTGATGTTTTACATAAACTTTATTTTACCGAACGGGCGCAGCTTATGCAATAAGAGAAATAATATTTGGATATATTTTACAAATATCAAAAAACTTATTCGGCATGATCACTACTGACTGAGCGCGGCCATCAGGGCAGGAATGACCTGCTTCTTTCGAGAGACGACCCCTTCCATGACAAGTCCCTGGCTGCCCTTCTCCGGATAGGAACGATAGTCTTCCAGTTTCTGGCGCGCATGAGAACCCGCACAGAGCAGAAGGGTCGACTCGTTTAAGATATCCGTCATCATAAGGAAAGTCATATCCAGTCCGCTTCCGGGAAGTGATTCGTTCATATATTTGAGCATCCTGTCAGAGAGCTGTTCCAGCTCCTCCCCGTCCATGGACGTTACCTGGCCGACACCAAAACGGACATCTCCTGCCTGGAAGCGCTTGAAATCCTGATAAAAGATATCTTCATCACTGCGGCCGTCGAAATTGCTTCCTGCCCGGAACATGCTCATGGCCAGGTCCTTGGGATCTATGCCTGCGATCCTTGCCAGGTCGGAGCAGGCCTTGATATCAGCCTGGGTGCAGGTCGGAGACCGGTAAAGGAGGGTATCCGATATGATGGCGCTGCACATAAGCCCCGCGATATCCGCAGGAATATCCAGGCCTCTCCTCTTACACATCTGGTAAATGATCGTCGCCGTGCAGCCCAGCGGCTGACACTCCAGCATCACAGGCCTTTTGCTCTTTACAGAGCCCAGCTTATGGTGATCCACGATTTCCTGGATATCTGCCTCCTCCATGCCGTCGACGGCCTGACTCAGTTCATTGTGATCCACAAGGATCACTTTCTTGCCCGCGCTCTCCAGGAGGCCGTGCCTTGTGATAATGCCTGTGAGCCTTTCCTTCTCATCCAGGACGGGGAAGGTTCTGTGGCGCACCTTTACTACCGTCCCTTTTATATCGTCCAGATAGTCATCCATATGGAAGCTGAGGATATTGTCCTTTATCATAAAATAGTTGATGGGAATGCTCTCATTGAGCAATCTGGCAGTTATATAAGAATCGTAGGGAGAATCTATGATAATGCAGCCGTTTTCCTGAGCTGTGCGGATGATATTGTCGTTTATATGCTCATCAAGGCAGATAATAAGACAGGAGGCGTGCATCTCGAGGGCACAGAGCTGTGATTCATAGCGGTCCGCCACGATCACCATATCTCCCGGTTCTATATATTTTTCCAGAAGATCGGGATTGACAGCGCCCATCAGGACCTTGCCGCTAGCCGTCCTGCCCTCAATGTCACCCGCGGCTACCTTAGCCTCAAGTGTCTCTACGATATTCTTATAGGGAGTTCCGGCCTCAGCCAGCACGGTATTGCTGTGAACCTCCATAATGGAACGGGCGATATCACCGATGGTGATGATCCCTTCAAGCTCCTCCTGATCATTTACAACGACAAGGGTCGATTTCTGCACAGACCGGAGAGTCTCCCAGGCCTTGCGGATAGACAGGCAGCTGTCGACCCTCTCGCCCTCTTCCAGGCTCAGATCCTTCACCTGAGTCCTGAGATCTGTCAAAAGCCTGGGTGCCTTTGCCCCGAACTTCTTTAAGACATGATCTGTCTCCAGATTTATCTCTCCTGCCCTTGCCGGCCTATAGCAGTCTGATCCCGTGATCTGATTCTTGTACCAGGCATAGGAGATCGCGCTGCAGATGGAATCCGTGTCCGGGTTTTTATGTCCTGTGATATAGATGGTTTCATTATTCATCGCCCTGGTCCTCCCTTCCGGCCATGCCCATAATATTCTCTATCCCAGCAGCGCTCTCCCCGCAGATCCACGCCAGGGAAGATGCCAGCTCCCGGTCCTCCCGGCTTGTATTCGGGCTTGCCAAGCCGTCTGTATCAGAGAGCAGGGCCGCGTAGAGGAGGCCCGCATTCTTCTCATCCAGCCCGATCTGATTCTCCTCAAACAGTCTGCTGATGATGACCGCGCAGGATGCCGCAGGATAAGTCTTAACCGGGACAGGCCGCATGGTCTCGACCGTCTTGAGCGGATGGTTATCCACGATACCGACCACCTCAGCCTCCTTTATGCCCGGAATAGAGGAAGCTTCATCATTGTGGCCGACAAGGATGAACTGCTTGCGGGTCATATCGATCAGGTGTCTGCGGGATATCATGCCGATGAAAAGGCCGTCTGCGGACAGGATCGGAAAATCCCGGATCCTTGTATTCATCATGACCGGCCTGATATCATCGATATAATCATCTTCCTGAAAATGGATCGGCTGCCTTGTCATGAACTGACTGACCGGAATACTCTGATTGATCATCCTGGCTGCCGTGTAGGTATCATAGGGGGTCGTGATCACAACGCAGCCCTTTTCAGAGGCGATCTTGAGGATCGTCCTGGAAACCTCTGTCCCGGCACACACGATCATCACAGCTGCCTGCTGCTCTATCGCGCACAGCTGAGTCTCATAACGATTGCCTAGAAGGAGGGCGTCGCCCGGCTGGATCTTCTGCCTGATGGTATCAATATTGCCAGCGCCGACGATCGTCGTTCCCCGGGTAAGGCGGCCGTCGGGATCTCCCGTCAGAAGGCTGCCATCCAGCGTCTGGACGATATTCTTAAAGGGCGTTCCCGCCTGGCCCAGGATCTGATTGTCAAATACTTCCATATAGGATCTGGCTATATCGCCAGTCGTGATAACTCCTTCCAGAGTCCCGTCCTCCCTTGTCACAGCAAGCGTGGACCGGCACTCCTTCCTCATCAGCTTCCAGGCAGAGAGCAGGGAAATATCTTCATTCACAGAGATCCCCTCGCTGTAGTCTACATCTATGGTCTGTGTTCTGGCATCCGTCATGAGTCTGGGAGCCTCGGCCCCGCAGAGCGAAAGAAGTTTCAGAATCCTGTCATCCGCCTTTAGCGGATATACCGCCTGATAATCGTATCCGCAGTCATCATCCCTATGCATCCTGTCATTAATCTGCCGCTCAAGGTCCGCAAGAGCAAGGCAGCAGCAGACTGCCGACAGATCCTGCCGATTTGGTCCGGTGACATAAATCGTTCTTTTTTTCTTCGCCATATTCAGTTCTTCATCCTTCCTGGCTGTCCCTGCCGTCAGGTCATATTCCTTTCTAAACGCTATAAAAGCCAGCCTTCCGGGCTGACAAGTTTCTGTCTGTTTAAACAAAGTATTACAATATCAATACTACACTATATTGGGGACTCAGGCAACAGTAAGCCGCCTGTTTGAAAGCTCATTTCGGCAAGCAGAAAAAAATTCTCACCCGGGCGGGAATGAAATCCAGCCGGGTGAGAACTTCAAAGAAAAACAGGTATAATTATAAACGATTAATCATCCATAGACCAGCCAAAGTGATCAGTGTGAAGGAGTTTATGGGCTCTCTCTGACAGAGGCTTATCCAGATACTCGGAATAAAGCTTCATAATGTCAGGATTCTCATGGCTGTATCTGAGAGGCATATTCTCGTCCATCTTGAGAAGGACGCTTCCTCTTGTGAGGGATCTTTCCACATCATCTGTGTGGAGAGGCTGGCCGCCGCCGCCTGAGCAGCCGCCCGGACAGGCCATGATCTCTACAAAGTCATACTTTACTTCCCCTCGCAGGATCGCACGGCAAAGGGTATTCGTATTCACAAGGCCGCTTGTGACAGCTATGGACACCGTCGTATCACCGATCGTTGCTGTCAGCTCACGCCATGCCTTTCCTTCCGACTTGTCACTGCGGATCTCCTGGAACATATCAAGATCCGGATTCTCTCCTGTTATGAAATATGCAGCGCTTCTGAGAGCCGCTTCCATAACACCGCCCGTTGTGCCAAATATCACAGCCGCGCCTGTATAATCACCCAGCAGGCTGTCAAAAGGATAATCCTCAATATTCCTGGGGTCTATATTGTTCTCCCCCAGCATCCTTGCCGTCTCTCTTGTGGTGAGCACATAATCGACATCCTTGAGACCGTTTTCATTTCTCTGCGTGGGCAGATCGGCCTCAGCCTTCTTAGCAACGCAGGGCATGATGGATACAACGCGGACCTTTGCGGGATCTATTCCCTTCTTCTCCGCGAAATAGCTCTTAATAACAGCTCCCAGCATGATGTGAGGACTCTTTGCCGTGGAGAGCTGGCCTACAAGCTGAGGATAACGGCTCTTGACGAAACGTACCCAGCCGGGGCAGCAGGATGTAAACATAGGATACTGATCCAGGTCTCCTCTCTTCTTCCTCTCCAGGAACTCCGTCGCCTCTTCCATGATGGTAAGATCCGCGCCGAAACTCGTGTCTATGATATAATCAAAGCCCAATGTGTGCAGACAGCCGGCAAGTTTATTGATGGTTGCCTCCTCGGGACCCAGTCCGAAACGTTCTCCCCAGGCTGTGCGGATGGCAGGAGCGATCTGAGCTACCGTAACGATATCCGGATCCTCGACAACATCTTTAACCTTGGCAATATCATTTCTCTCGTGAAGAGCTGCTGTCGGACAATGGGTGATGCACTGACCGCAAAGGGTACAGTCTGCCTGCTCTATCTTGCGCATTCCCTCAACGCCGACGCTTGTCCAGCTGCCGGAACCGATCAGGCCCCAGACATCCATACCCTGGACCTTCTTGCAGATCTGGATGCAGCGCATGCACTGGATACATCTTGTATTATCTCTGATCAGAGGGAAATCCTGCGGCCACTCGATCATTCTTCCGGAAGGAATATTGGGATAGTACTCTGTCAGATCCAGGCTGAGCGTGTTGCACAGATCCTGGAGACGGCAGTTCGTGCTTCTCGAACAGGAGGAACAGCGTCCGTCGTGCCTGCTCATGATAAATGCTAGGTTATTTCTAGCCGCCATACGGACTCTTCCGTTGTCGGCTGTTACTACCATTCCCTCGCGGACCGGAGTTACGCAGGAAGGGATCAGCTTTTCTTCTCCCTCTACCTCTACGCTGCAGAGTCTGCAGGCTCCGATCTCGTTCAGTTCCTTCAGCCAGCACAGGTGAGGGATCTTTATGCCATTTTGCTCCGCTGCTTCGAGGATCGTAGTCCCTTCAGGCACTGAAATCGGTTTGCGGTTTATTGTAAGATTTACCATTCCATTGTCCTCCCTCCGCTGAACAGACCATAGCCGAAACGACCGCAGCAGAGACATCTGCCGCACTCCTGACCGGCTTCCTCAGGACTCATGCCCTGTGTTACAAGTGAAAAATCACCCTTGATCTCAGGGATCTCACGCTGACGCAGTGTAACACGTCCGCAGGGAGAGCCATTGCTCATCGGCGGATTCGGCATATCTATCGTACAGCTGATCTTATGGTCATAACCAAAGAAGTTATCGATATTATCCGCGGCAACCTTGCCGGCAGCTACTGCCAGGATAACGGTCGCCGGTCCGGATACGGCATCTCCGCCGGCAAATACATTGCCGCTTCCGGGAACGAAGGAGCTGAGCTCTGTCTGGATAACGCCCCTCTCCGTCCGGATGCCGCTTTCCTCAAAGGGCTTGGAATTGATAGACTGGCCGATGGCGATAATGACATAATCACAGGATATCCTCTCAAGATCAGCCTTTGCCTTGCGGACATTTGTCCTGCCTCCGGATACGACATTGGATATGATCTGCGGCTGAACCCAGAGAGCGGAAACTCCTCCGTCCTCGCCCAGTTCAATATGATCCGGCGCCATGAGAGTCATGATATTGGCTCCCTCTGCCTGAGCTGCCTCTATCTCCTCCGCGCGGGCTGTCATGTCTTCTATTCTTCTTCTGTATACCGCTGTTACGTTATCAGCTCCCAGCCTCAGGCTCGTCCTTGTCGCGTCCATGGCAACATTGCCGCCGCCTATTACGACAACCCTCTTGCCAGTGAAATCGGGCCCGCTGCCCTCTCCTGCTTCTCTGAGCATCTTAACAGCACTGATGACCCGGTTTCCCTTCTCGCCCGGAATGCCCAGGTCTCTGTGATCGTGAGCTCCGATCGATACGTAGACCGCATCGTATTCCTCTTTCAGGTCATCGACCAGGATATCCCTGCCGACATTGACATTACACTGTGCCTCTACTCCGGTTGCCAGGATGTAATTGATATCATTGTCCAGAACGTCCTGCGGCAGACGGTAATCAGGAATACCATAGCGAAGCATGCCGCCCAGCTTGTCCATCTGCTCGAATACCTTTACGCTGTGGCCCATAAGAGACAGATAGTAGGCAGCCGTCAGACCGCCGGGTCCGCCGCCTACAACAGCGACCCTCTTGCCTGTAGGCTCTTCCTTGTCAGGCACCGGAATATCGCCGGAATGGTCAACTGCGTACCTCTTGAGTCCGCAGATATTTATGGGAGCATCCACCATGGCTCTTCTGCAGTGTGTCTCGCAGGGATGCTCACAGACATAGCCGCAGACAGAAGGGAAAGGATTATCCTTGCGGATCAGCTTTACCGCGTCTTCGTAGCGGCCGGCTCCGATCAGAGCGATATAACCCGGTACGTCAACATGAGCCGGACAGGATTCCTTGCAGGGGATTCCCTGCCTGCTGCGGTAGAGACATCCGCCATGACGGAAATGCTCTTCGAAATCGTCCCGGAAACCCTCCAGGCCTCTGAGAACCATATCTGCCGCCTGATATCCGATGGCACAGTCAGCCGTATCACGGATTACCGTAGCTGTCTTCCTGATTCTTGTGAGAATATTGGGGTTCTTTGCTCCGTGCATGACCTCCTGCAGCATCTTGACCAGCTGTCCCAGTCCGACGTGACAGGGCACGCACTTTCCACAGCTCTGCGCATGACAGACTCTGACAAAATTCAGTGTCATGTCGACAGGACATGTTCCCAGGGGGCTGGACAGGATTCGAATGCTCATGTCCTTGTACATTCCTTCCAGGACCTTCTGCCCCTCTCGCGGTTTTTCAAACTTCAGTCTTTCCATTACACCTAACCTCCCCGATCCATCAGGATCTCACGTTAGATCCGGGAAATGTCCGACCACGGCCTTTTTTCGGAACTTAAAAATCCTGATGTTCCCGATCATACAGTGAAAATGTTAACGAAAGTGTCAAAATTGTTGAAATTTCTCTCTTCTTCAAGCTCAATATTTTTCAGCTGCTCTGTCGTACTGAGCAAAGTCAAGATTGGTATACCACTGAGAAATGCAGATAGGAGCATAGAAACAAGAAACCTCAGCTGATACTGAAAAATATATTCACTTAAGAAGAGTTCGCGTGCTAAATATTCGTTCTTCAGCACACACGCCATGATTACGTTAATATTATAACAGCATTTCACTGGTTAACCAATAGTTGTACGCAATAAAATACATTTAAATATTGGAAAAGCCGGAACTTCTTTATGTACCGGCTTTTGCGTGTATCAGGGCATTGTGCTATTGGAAATTGGTCACCAGAGTGACGATCCTGAGGGCGAAAAGGACAAAAACGACCCACATGACCAGGGGATACGTCCCTGGCCTTCTTCTCAACGACCTTGAGGATGACCCAGATGAGGATAGCAAACATGATCCCGGTCGCGATGGAATAGGCAAGAGGCATCAGGAGCATTGCCATGTAGGCTCCCGCCACATCCGCGATATCTCCCTCAAAATCTATCTTTTTGGCCGATGAGATCATCAGCATGCCGACGTAAATAAGGGCCGGCGCTGTCGCCGCAAAAACACCGCTGCGGTCCATGACTGTACCGAGGATATTGGGATTGACAGCCAGAATATAGGCCATGGTCAGGAATGAGGTCAGGCCGCCGATGACCTCCCGCCTGACAGTCGTGTCATGCTCTTTCAGATGAAAGATTCTCTCTAACATAAGCATCCTCTCTGGTAAATTTTGCCAATTTGTCTATAGTCAAATTATACCAGAAATACTTCTTATATCAAAGCTCAGCCCTTAAGTTCCGGAGTCTCTATCAGATCGTTCTGATAACTGGACAGGTGTTCGTAGGGAAGGATCAGCCGGCCCCGGTAAAGGCCGCAGGAATCATTCATCAGGGTATTGGACAGGGCTGTGAACATATCAACATCAATGGAGGACAGATCAAGATCCTGCAGAGCAGTTACCCTCTCGAAGGCCTCGTCAAAATAGATATTCTCACCCTCCGGTATCAGGGAATGCCTTGCCCGGCTTTCCTCCTGACTCTGCTCATAATCCGTATGGTTGGCAGCTCCTATTTCAGCCAGGTCGTCCATGGTCTTCGTCCTAATCTGGATTTCAATAAATGTTTCCGCCTCCCGGTCATAGACCGTGATATGCAGAGACCGGTAGCCGGACTCCTTGGGATTGCAGATATAGTCCCGGTAGTAGGGCCTTAAGTTTCTTTTCAGGGCAGGTCCATAATAGCCCTCCGTCCACTGGGACAGTTCCGGGCGGAAACCCCTCTCCTCCAGAAACTGAGGAAGGTCATTGGCGATCTCATAGAGGTACTGTTCCTCCACCTTCTGCTTATCCTGGCCGGGAGCCAGATGGCAGGCGGGCACGGATATGACGATCCGGTAGGCGATCAGGTCGCGGAAATGGCCCAGCCTGTTCTTCAGTTCTTCTACATCCGGAAATTTCCCTGTACTCTTATATGTCCGGTAGATTTCTCCTGCTATATAGCCATTATACTTTTCTTCTGTCCGGATCAGGGACTTTATCCTGCCTTTAAATATAAAGGAAAGAAGTGGATATTTTTCCGTCATAAATTTATAAAATTCCAGAATCCTCTGGGACTGGGACGTCAGGAATTCATTGTGCTCCAGAAGTCCCGTATAATGGCTTAAGAATTCGCTGTGCATCCTGTCTATCTCATTGCCGCTTTTTACTGAGCTTATCCCCAGATCTCTGGCATAGGCATGGAGGATGCTGAGCACCGTATGACCGCCGTATAAATAATCGTTTAGTTTTATCATGAAAATACCGCCTTTATTCTTCATGTGAGCATTCGATTTAGCATAGCATTATTTGTATAAAAATGCAAATCCTTGACCCGGGGCTGCAGGAATTTCCAATGATTTGGGAGAAATTACTGTTGCAGTTATGTAAGATAGAATATAAAATAAATGAAAAGCATGATATGCAGCGGCAAAAAAACGGAGGCAATTTATGAAACGAACTGATATCCATCGTATCCTGATCATTGGATCCGGTCCCATCATCATCGGCCAGGCATGTGAATTTGACTACTCAGGCACCCAGGCCTGCAAGGCTTTGAGAAAGCTGGGGTATGAGATCATCCTTGTCAACTCTAACCCTGCCACGATCATGACCGATCCGGAAACAGCAGATGTGACTTACATTGAACCACTGAACGTGAAGAGGCTGACTCAAATCATTGAGAAGGAGCGCCCGGATGCACTTCTTCCCAACCTTGGAGGTCAGTCCGGACTGAATCTGTGCTCCGAGCTTTCCAAAGCGGGCGTTCTTGACAAATACGGCGTAAAGGTTATCGGCGTCCAGGTCGATGCCATCGAGCGGGGCGAAGACCGGATTGAATTCAAGAATACCATGAAGGAACTGGGGATAGAGATGGCCAGAAGCCAGGTTGCCTACTCCGTTGATGAGGCAGTTGACATAGCGTCCAGGCTGGGCTACCCTGTCGTTCTGCGCCCTGCCTACACCATGGGCGGAGCCGGCGGCGGCCTTGTCTATAACGTAGATGAGCTGCGCACGGTCTGCGCCAGAGGTCTGCAGGCCTCTCTTGTCCATCAGGTCCTTGTCGAGGAGTCCATCCTAGGATGGGAAGAGCTGGAGCTGGAGGTTGTCCGCGACTCTGAGGGCCATATGGTGACTGTCTGCTTTATAGAGAATATAGACCCCATGGGCGTGCATACAGGGGACTCCTTCTGTTCTGCCCCCATGCTGACCATTTCCCAGGATGTCCAGGACAGACTGCAGGAACAGGCATATAAAGTCGTTGACAAGATTCAGGTCATCGGCGGCTGCAACTGCCAGTTTGCCCACGACCCGGTGAGCGGGAGGATCATCATCATAGAGATCAATCCCAGAACATCCCGCTCCTCTGCCCTGGCTTCCAAGGCGACCGGTTTCCCCATCGCCTTCGTGTCAGCCCTTCTTGCCTGCGGTCTCAATCTCGAAGACATTGAGTGCGGCAAGTACGGCACCCTGGACAAGTACGTTCCGGACGGAGACTACGTTGTCATAAAATTTGCCCGCTGGGCCTTTGAGAAGTTCAAGGGCGTTCACGACCACCTGGGAACCCAGATGAAGGCTGTGGGCGAGGTCATGAGCATAGGCAAGACCTACAAGGAAGCCTTCCAGAAAGCCATCCGGTCTCTGGAGCGCGGCAGATACGGCCTGGGATTCGCCGCGGATCTGCATGAGAAAAGGCTGGACCAGCTCCTTGATATGCTCCGGTTTCCTACGAGCGAGCGCCAGTTCATCATGTACGAGGCCCTGCGCAAGGGGGCGTCCACTGACCAGCTCTATGAGATGACAAAGATCAAGAAATATTTTATAGAGCAGATGAGGGAGCTCGTAGAAGAAGAACAGGTCCTGATCGCGGAATCACACGATACTTCCCTTGAAGATGTAAAGAAGGCGGAGCTTGAGGATCCGGAGAGGGATCCCGCCTGCAGACCTGGCCACCTGCCTGCCCTGGATAAACTCCTCCAGGCAAAGAGGGATGGCTTCTCCGACCGCTATATCAGCCAGATAACCGGGACCAGCGAAGAAGAAGTCCGCAAGGCCCGGGAAGAGGCCGGCATGGTCGAGCACTGGGAGGGGATCCATGTCTCCGGGACAAAGGATTCCGCCTACTACTACAGCAGCTACAATCTTGACAAGAGCAGCAACCCCGTAAGGTCTGACAGGCCAAAGGTCATGATCCTGGGGGGCGGCCCCAACAGGATCGGCCAGGGCATAGAATTCGACTACTGCTGCGTCCACGCTGCATTTGCCCTGAAAAAGCTGGGCTTTGAGACTGTAATCGTCAACTGCAACCCGGAGACCGTCTCCACAGACTATGACACCTCGGACAAGCTCTATTTTGAGCCTCTGACCCTGGAAGACGTCCTCGCTATCTACCATGAGGAAAAGCCGGCCGGCGTCATCGCCCAGTTCGGCGGACAGACTCCCCTCAATCTGGCAGCTGACCTGAAAAAATACGGCGTCAATATCCTGGGCACCAGCCCGGAGACCATCGACATGGCGGAGGACCGCGATCTTTTCCGCGGCATGATGGATAAGCTGGGCATTCCCATGCCAGAAAGCGGCATGGCCGTCACGGTGGATGAGGCAAAGTCTATCGCCTCCACCATCGGATATCCTGTCATGGTCCGCCCTTCCTACGTCCTGGGCGGACGCGGCATGGAGATTGTCCGCGATGAGGAGCAGATGGAAGTCTACATGAGGGAGGCCGTCGGCGTCACACCGGACAGACCCATCCTCATAGACCGCTTCCTTCACAATGCCACAGAGTGTGAAGCAGACGCCATCAGCGACGGCGAGAACGTATTTGTCCCCGCTGTCATGGAACACATTGAGCTTGCCGGGGTCCACTCCGGAGACTCTGCCTGCATCCTGCCTTCCCGCCACCTGACAGCAGACCAGGTCGATACGATAAAGGATTATACCCGCCGCATTGCCCGGGAGATGAACGTTGTCGGGCTGATGAATATGCAGTACGCCATAGAGGATGGAGTTGTCTACGTGCTTGAGGCAAATCCCCGCGCGTCCAGGACCGTTCCCCTGGTATCAAAGGTATGCGATATCAACATGGTCCGCATCGCGACGGACATCATGACCATGCCCCTGACCGGGCGCAAGTCGCCTGTACCGGATCTGAAGAACCACCGGATCCCTTACTACGGCGTCAAGGAAGCTGTTTTTCCTTTCAATATGTTCCCGGAAGTCGATCCCCTTCTCGGGCCGGAGATGCGGTCGACGGGCGAGGTCCTGGGCCTTTCCACAAACTGGGGACGCGCTTATTTCAAGGCACAGGAGGCGACCCGCACAGAGCTGCCCCTGTCCGGAACTGTCCTGATCAGCGTCAGCGACCGCGACAAGCCTCAGCTGCTTGAGATAGCAAGGCTCTTTGCCGACAACGATTTCCACATTCTGGCGACCGGCAGGACATTTGAGATGATACGAGACGCGGGGATCCCTGCCGGCAAGATCCTCAAGATCTTCGAAGGCAGGCCCAATATCATAGATGCCGTCACAAACGGGGAGATCGATCTCATCGTGAACACCCCCGCCGGCAAGGAAAGCGCCGTGGACGACAGTTATATCCGCAAGAACGCGATAAAGCACCACATTCCATACATCACGACCATGGCCGGCGCCCGCGCCACGGCGATCGGCATCGCCCGTGAAAGATCAGGAAAGGGGTCGCCGGTACGGTCTCTCCAAGAATATCACGCCCATATTAATGGCTGATGTCTAAGCCTGCAAAACTAAATCTTACAAAAAGTCAGCCCCGGGATCATTTCCCTGCAGGGCTGACTTTTGATATCAATAATATTTTACATGTCAATTATTTTCAGATATTAATCATTCTTTCAAAGAAACTGCAATTCCTTTATCTGTGAAGTCGTATTCCATGACTCCTGATGTCAAATCAATTTCATGTCCTGACGCCGCATTATTCATACTTCTATATACTTTACCATTGATTATTTTTGCCTTTTCTTGTTCATCGAGATCACTGTCAAATTCTGCAAGAGTCTTGACAGCAATGTCAAAATTATTATCATTAAGATCTTGCATGTCTTGAAAATCTGAAGTACATACTTTTCCATTATCAGCGCTTATTATAGAATATTCTCCGGCAGCATTGTCATTATTTAAGAACAAAATATACTCTTCGCCTTTCTTAAGGCTCTTGTAATTTTCACCATGATAATAGCACTCTTCATCTTTTGCTGCATCCTCAATAATCTTTATCGTATCTCCTGCCTTTACTTTTTCTTTGCCGGCATACACATCAAGTATTTTTATTTTTCTGACTGCGTAGAAATTAGCAATTGATCCCGGGTCATCACTATCCCTTTCAATTACGCTGTTCTTTTCAGAAAGATCGTCTTGAATTTCAGCTTTAACGATAAGATCGGATGCCTTCTTGAGTGGTGCGTACTCATACTCTATATAGTCTGAAAGCACTGCGACATCTTTAACATCTGATGTTTTGCTCTCCTTTTCGCTGGTACATGCACAAAGAGTAACTGTTAATATAGTAATCAAAAAAACTATTATTTTTTTCATAACAATAACCCCCCCCTATATTCCGTAGTGTCATGCATAAGCATGAATAAACCATGTATAACCCTTGATTTCTGGGGATTTGCGAAAAAAATGAGCAATACCCCCTGTTT
>OMWV01000026.1 GCA_900314845.1 uncultured Eubacteriales bacterium | reverse complement strand
CTTCCTGCCGGTTATTATCTCATTAAAGATACATCAACGAATCTTACAACGGATACCGTATCTAAATATATGCTCAACGTTGTCGGCCCTGTGACAATTACCCCTAAGAGTACAACAACTGAGTCTCAGAAAAAGGTAAAGGAAAAGAACGACTCTACCGGCGAAGAGACAGGTGTAGATTGTCAAGTAAAACTGACCCACTTTTACGTTGAATTCTGACCCATCCTGATATCTTTTTCTATCTGTATTCGGGTGGGTCAATTTTGTTGTAAATTCTGTTTTTTACGTTGAATTTTGACCCGTCTGATTAGAGGATTTCCAAGTAATAGCCATTCTGTTCCAGGGACCCTTTATCCACACGCACCCGGCGCGAGACCGGATCCAATATGACATATCGGCTCAGTTCCAGTAACCGATCTCCTATCAGTGTCTGTACCAGTGCCTCCATTGCCTTTGATCTTTCCTTTTGCCTTTCCTGCTCAGATACGGTGACTGGAACGGGTTCTGTTCTGCAAAGCTGATCCAGGCTGAAAAACAAATCTGCCTGTTCTGCGTCTGACTGTGCGGGGTCACGAAACAGGTCCTGTTCTTTATCGTAATCATAGCGGCTTGATTTCATAATGCGGCGCAGTACATAGTAGGGCTGTTTCAGCCCGTATTGACTGCGGATATGATCATACATGGCCGTTCGGCCTTTGGTATTGTAGAGTTCTACAAGTTCTGGAAAATCCTTCTCTTTTACAACAGCCATATCTAATTTTCTCCTTTGACACGGTAGCTGTCACCCGATATACTAAGAACGTGGCAGTGATGCACCAGACGGTCCAGAATCGCGGCAGCTGCTATTTTTCCGGTAAAAATTTCATCCCACCTGCCTAACGGCAGATTGGTGGTGATTATGAGGGAGCTCTTTTCATATCTCTGGCGGACAACCTGAAAGAAAAGGCTCTCTTTTTCTTTGTCCATTTTCAGGTAGGACAGCTCGTCGATGATCAGCAGCGGAATTTTCTGCAGCTCCTGAAAAGTCATTTTCAATGTCCCGTTCTGCATGGATTCTGTCAGTCGATCCATCAGGTCGTTTGCATTCGTAAACAACACTTTCTTTCCGGCGTGACATGCTTCCATGCCAATTCCCGTTGCGATCATTGTCTTGCCGACACCGGGAGGACCGATAATCAGGATATTCTCTCCGGCGTCCATAAACCGCAGTGTACGCAGTTCTCGGATTTTTTCCGGATCCAGTGAGGGATTGAATGTATAATTAATCTGATCCAGGGACTTCTGATATTCAAAACCGGCTTCATCCATCAGCCGCTGCTGCTTCCGTTCCGACTTTCCTTCAGCCTCTGTTTTCAGGAGGTTGATCAGAAATTCTCTGTAACTCAGATTCTTTTCTTCGGCCTCACGTATCAGCGCAGGGTATTGTTCACGCATATCAACAAGCTTAAAGCGTTTCATTGTCTCGGTAATGTATGTATCAGTCTCCATGCGTCATATTTCCCCCTGTAACTGCCTCATAATAGCCGAGATCACGAATCATCATCTGATCTTCGTCTTTCAGTGGTTTCTCTGTAGTATGACTGTTCTGATTCTGATCACACTGCAGTTTGCGAAGTGCGTTCTGGCTCTCCGTTTTAAGCATTGAACGGAACGAACGTATATCCATGCATTGCTCATCGACCGCTCTGCCGATAAAGTAATCCAGCACGTCTGAATCATACAGATCCGTTAATTCCATAATCTTTCTTGCATGATGTGTCGGCTGATCAAATTTCCGATCTGCCGCGTCCAGATATCGCTTTCCGTTTTCGAAAAACTGCGTAAAGTCCCTGCGGATCTGTGGGATGGATGTGCTGACTTTCGAAGCAATATCACGGTAGTGCTCCGGATCCATGACAACAGTTCCCTTTTCATCTGCCTGCTCCACAGAAAGAATGAATCGTTCCTTTCGGTCATAGATCATGATGCGAAATCCGTAAATGATCCGAAATCGCACACTCTTGCCTACGTACTGCACCGGAACACTGTATTTACTGGCACCGATACTGACATAGCTGTCCGGACTTACGATCCGTTTTTGTGTTTCCTTCAGGTGATACCGGTTTTCCGGCAGTGGGAGCAGCGCTGCTTTTTCTTCCTGCAGATAGTATTCGTTCGGAATACGGCCTGTCGTCGTATGCTTCTGTCCATTCCATTCGTCAATGAACCGCTTCGCCGACGCATTGAGTTCTTCCATCGTCGCAAATGCCCGGCCTTTGACAAATTGCTCTTCTATGTATTGGAATGGCCGTTCGACCTTGCCCTTTTTCCTCGGCCAGTAGCAGGGGCAGGCATTCAGCTCGGTGCTGAGATGCTTTGCGAGAAGCAGAGCGTGTGGATTGTAACGGACTTCATCCTGGCTCTTCGGATTATTCTCCAGAACAAGCGCCTTGGGATTATCGATCAGAAGTTCCAGTGTGACACCTCCAAGATCTTCGAAAAGTTCCTGGATGGCCTCATAGATCGCATCTGCGTCATCCTTCAGGGAAAACAGAATAGCTTTTTTTCTGCTGCAGGCAAGAATCATGGAAAAGCAGTATACCTTTTGAATTCTTCCTCCAATTTCCATTTGATACGGAGACCAGTCGAACTGGGCCTGATCACCCGGCGGAGTCTCTACCCGGACAGTTGCCTTGGAAGAGATCAGCCCGTTTGTGTCTTCATCAATCCTCCGCAGATAACGATACACGGGGCCGATGCTTCCGTCATATCCTCTGGCTTTCAGTTCCCGGAAAATCCTTGTTCCATTGAATTCATACGGCCTGCATCTCCATTCCCGGATCTGATCCTTGTAGGGATCCAGACGAGATGAGTAGCAGGATCTTCGATAATGCGGTTCCTCCTTTGCTTTCAGTAGTTTTCTGACCGTATTGCGCGACATTTCCAGCTGCCTTGCAATACCACGAATTGAAATTCCTTTTCTGTGCAGTTCCTGAACTGCGGCCCATTGCTGCAAGTGATACACTTCCTTTCATCCTCCTGTCGTTTAGATTATTTGCAACAGGAAGAGTGTATTAAATCCTTGTCAGGTGGGTCAATATTCAACGTAAATTTCCAGATGTAAATCCAGTCACCGGCATCAATGCCAGGTCACCAGGGTGGGTCAGTTTTACGCGTAAATCCTGGGTCAGTTTTAAGTGTAAATCAAAAACAGGCTGGCAGGACGGCGCTGATTATGATATCGGCGATGATGTACCTTTCCAGCTGACTGGCAAAGTGGCTTCTGATTATAATCAG
>OMWV01000042.1 GCA_900314845.1 uncultured Eubacteriales bacterium | reverse complement strand
TATCAGCAGGGTGATCAGCGTGGTGATGAATGACACTATGGCAGGAAAGAAGATGTTAGTGATCAGGCTGTCAAGCATCTCTCTTTTGAGTACGTAATCATTATACCAGCCCTTGTAAGTTACTTGACATGCAGGGCCAGATGACGGCTTTTTAATTAAACCATATCCGCTGTACAAGAGGGAGAAAAGGGAGTATTGTAAAACGAAAAGGTAGACCCATTACTATTATTGTAAAGGATGGTGATGAAATATTTAAAATAATAAAATAAGAGATGGCCAATCCCCAACGAACGAAGGGGTCAGGGGACCATCTCCTGTCATCTATAATATACCAAATCGAAAATGACATGTCAATGAATACATTATGGCGCCTATCGTCTAGAGGCTGTACAAGAGGGAGAAAAGGGAGTATTGTAAAACTAAAGGGCCTGCCAGTTACCCTGGTCCCAGAACAGCTTCGGGTTGCCCCGATGCGGAACGATGTGATCCACAAACGTCGCCTTTGTGTATCGTCCTTGCCTCAGGCACTCCTCACACAACGGATGGATGTGCAGGAATGCTTTACTGGCTTTACGCCATCTGCTGCCGTAGCCACGGCCGCTTGCAGACCTCGTATGCTCCGGGTGCATTCCCTTATGCTTCTCGCAGTACATCTGGCCAGGCTCCACCAGCTCGCTACATCCTGGATGGCGGCACGGTACCTTTGGCTTCCTTGGCATGGCTTTTCTCCTTCCCACGTAAAAAGCCCTCGCGGGTTTGTTCCCGGGAGGGCTCTGTCGTTATCCATTTTCGTCAGCCTAATACTATCATAAGAAATGAATGAACTTCCATGAAGAAATATGAAGTGTTTCTCTGAATTTTTGTTGTGAGAACCCGTTTGCTACGATAAAATGGAATCAGAAACATTTAAGGAGAGGAATGTCATGGACCAATATTTACGTGCCCTATCAGATGCAGCGCTGAAGATCTGTGAGGGAAATGCTGCAGAGGCAAAAAGCATCATTACGAAGGGATATCCATTCAAACCCATCGCAAAAGAAAAGCGCAGCTACTCTGATCTGCAGCAGATGGAGCAATTCTTCCGAGACGGATTCGTTGATCGCTACTTTGGCACACGACTCATCAATCCAGGAATGCTGCGGGTCTTCTCAGAATTGTATCCAGATGCTTTTCCCTACCAGGCTCACTGGAAGACAGACGAGTGTCACATGGCCTACTGGGACTATCAACCGACTATCGACCACATCGTTCCCATTGCACAGGGAGGCAGCAATGATCCATCAAACTGGGCGACAACTTCCATGAAGGGAAATCTGGCAAAGCGGAACTTCACACTGGAACAGCTTCATTGGCATCTGCATCCTGCCGGAAATGTTGCTGAATGGGACGGACTTTCTAAGGATTTCATTTGCATTGTCGATCAGGACACAGACCTTCTCAAGATAAATGCCATCTCGAGATGGTACAAGGCTACGAAAGAAGTCCTGCCAAGATTTATTGTTGAATAACTTCTATAACGATTTGTCGTAAAGCAGTGGCCGTCACAGCCGCTGTACAAGAGGGAGAAAAGGGAGTATTGTAAAACTATAAGGAACATTAATTATCTTGGGATATTTGTAATTGATAAGAGCGAGGTGTGACAAATGAAGAAAAGAATACTCAGACTTGCAGCCATATCACTGACACGGCAGATGAGACAAAAGTCGAAGATGTATGATCCACGGCGCAGGATAGTGCCAAAGTGACAGACAGTACGGATGTTTCAGCAATGCAGGAGACTCAGGAACAACCGACAACCACTGAACAGACTGAGAAAAGCAAGACGGAAGAGCAGGCGAAGAAGAGAAGGACATCACGCCGCAGGGGACGACTGACACATATAAGTATGACGGCATCGAAGTCACAATGACCTATCGGGCATCAGATGGCAGTGAGACGCCGAATAACGCAGTGGATCCGAAGGATCACGCCAGGGGCGGCGTAGGAATCTATCATAACAGCAAGTATGAACTGAGTGTGATCTTCAATGCTCTGACAGAATCCAACTATATCGGCGACGTTGCTGCAACCTGGGAGGACGGCAAGAAGAAAGTCATCGCCACGATCCCCAATGATCCGCTTACAGATTCGATGAATTCTCCGGCTGTACCGTTCATACAGGATCTCATGCCGGCAGCATCTCTCGACTGGATCTATTTCTCCCGTGCCGGTCAGAACGGGCTGAATAAGATGACGGATCCCTCGCAGGGCGATGATAAGATCTATTCCACCAGCTGCTATCGTATTCTGACGGAGCCAATCTTCAACGCAATAAAGGATCAGGGCTATTCCACCCGTTTTGATGATACGAATGGTTTCTGGAAATATTATACATATGATGAGTGGAGAAAGAAAACGCTGACCGACCAGTCCGGGAAACCGTATGAGAGGAATTCGGATCAGAGTAAATATTATTACGCTTCTGTCCTTAAGATTCTGGATACGCAGGATCTGTCGTTTGAAGTTGGCAGTGATGAGGCTAAGGCATGGAATAGCTTTTCAAACCTGACCTATTTCTCGGATAAGATTTCGAAAGAAAAGATTACGGTAAATGCCTCAAGTGTAGATGTTGCGACTCCGGGCACCTATTATTATGCGATCGACGACGATCATATCGTTTCAAAGACCGGATGGGTTACCGTGACAGAACCGAATACTCCTCCGGCTGATCCGGTTACCCCAGCCGATAACGACAATGATGACAAGACCCCGTCCGACAACAATGGCAGCGGTCAGGATGAGACTACAGATCCAACAGATGATCAGAATGGTTCCGATGACGCTGACAGTGATCAGGATCAGATCAAAACACCACAGACGGGAGACGAAACTAATCTCTCTCTTTGGAGTACGATCATGGGTCTGGCAGCTGCAGCAGCCGGCGCAATGGCATTTTGGAAGAAGGCCCGCAGATAAGGTTAAAGCCGTGAGAAAACAGTAATATATCATAAAAAGCATCCAGCGATGGGTGCTTTTTTCATGCAGCCACGCGGCTTTCTGTTTTTTTGCCTGGAATTTTCCTATATCATAGGAACATTTTACATAGGAAGCCGTTGGTCTGATATAATAATATATATAAAGTTGGTTTCGAAAATATGTCGGAGGTGCGGATATGGCAGAAAATGAAAAACAATCAAGGAAACTTTCCAGGAAAATCAGTGCAGTTACATTGGCAGGAGCTTTGTCAGTCTGCTGCAGTATGCCGGCTTTGACGGCCGATGCAGCTGATATCAAGCCGATTAAGGGCACAATACCTGTCACGAAGGAAGCAGTCGGATGGTATACTACTGAAAAGATGGATAACAGCAAATATACATTGTATGCGATCAAGGTTCCGGAAAGCGGCGTGTTATCGGTCAGCCCTATCTCAGCGAGTGCTGCAGACGGGACGAAATTGCCCACCCGCATGAAATTGTACAACAGTTCGAAGGTATCGATTGCCGATTCAAAAGATGGAGTACTGATAAATAATTCCGGATATAAAGATGGAACGGAGTATCCGCAGATGTATGGAGTGAAGAGAGGAACATATTACCTCGGTTTCAAACCGAAAGGAAACCTGCTTGCACTGGGCATCGACTATACACCGGTATCCATGCCGAAAAACACGAAAAAGAGCAAAGCCACTGTCCTGAAAAAGGGCGGCAAATATAAGATGAAGCTTTTTGCAGCCGGCTCGGTAAAAAGTCACTGGTTTAAGGTGAAACAGAAAAAGACCGGAAAACTGAAGTTTACGATTAATGCAGGCGGTATGATGGACGGCGGCAACGCTTCTTCTGGGAAATCAAAAGGGCTGAAAGTACAGGTTTATTGTGGATCGAAGAAAGTCGGGAAAACACAGACTCTAAATAAAGGATATAAAAGTACATTTACCGTTACCTATCGCGCAAAGAAGGGTAAAGCAAGAAAAGGCACTTATTATCTGAAAGTAACAAATGCCAATAAATATGCAAACGGAGTATATCAGATTAAAGTGAATAAGTAGATTTTAAAAAATGGCAGAGGCCTTTACTCGCGGAGCCAGACCGGTCACAATACGAGAATCTGTACTTATGATCTGCGGCGGGGATGATTCTGATGAATGCTGAAACGAGCGGAGATGATTGGACGAAATATTTGATCGTGTAGTACAGGCGGAAGAAAAGGGAGTATTGTAAAACGGAACCATCACCCGGCAGAGTGGTGGTTCTTTTTTAGCCCTCCTGGAACGGAAACCTCAAGTGTCGTTTACACATAATATTTTACACTATCGTTCATCTTCAGGTATTATATTAACCATTACAAACAACATGATACCAGGGAAGTAAAAACACCTGGCTCGACTTAATATTATCCAGATCATTATGAAATTCTGCCTCATTGAGGCTATATTGACATAATGGAACTAATGTGGTACAAATAAAGAATAATAAGAGCAGGAGGTACCATATGACATTAGAAGAAATGAAAGATAGAAAGCGGGAGCTGGGTTATTCTCTGGAACAGCTTTCTGAGCTTTCGGGTATCCCTGTCAGCACATTGAAGAAGATTTTCAGCGGTCATACAAAAAGTCCGAGGCGTGATACGATCGAGAAATTAACCGCTGTGCTGGAAAGGCATTTTGATCGGAGAGCCGAAGAGAGCGGATTTGTCAGAGAGGCAGGTATCTCATATGGGGGAATGGCGCTTTCTTACAATAGAAAGCAGGGGGAATACACAGTTGATGACTACCTTGCCCTTCCGGATGAGCAGAGGTATGAACTGATCGATGGCGCGCTCTATGATATGGGTTCGCCGTCCAGGGATCATCAGATGATCGCCGGGGAATTGTATTTTCAGCTTCAGTTATGTGCCAGAGCACACCAGATGCACTGCCGCCCTTATATCTCCCCGCTGGATGTGCAGCTGAACCAGGATAATAAGACGATGGTTCAGCCGGATGTGATCGTCTGCTGTGATGAGAAGCAGGACAGCGGACAGCGGATATTCGGCGCTCCGGATTTTGTGGCTGAAGTATTGTCACCGTCTACAGCTCTGCGTGACCGCTATCTGAAGTATAAGAAATATAAAGAAGCAGGTGTCCGCGAGTACTGGATGATAGACCCGGCCAGACGAAAGGTGATCGTCTGCCTGTTCCAGCCGGAGGATGATATCGATACGTTCACGTTTCAGGATCCGATCCCGGTTTTTATATCCGATGGGATGTGTGAAATTTCATTTCGGGAGTTAGAACCGCAGCTGGAGGCGAAGGTGAAAAGCTCCTGATTATCCGGCGGGGGGAAGGCATCATACGCTCTGGGACGTCATAAATAGTCTTTTTCGAATTTACAAGATTTTTACCCAAAGGTTTATGCTCATCTGATATACTTTTTCCGAAGGAGGATGATTCCTATGTTCGGAGAGAAGAAAGAAAAACAACCGAAAAGATTCAAGAAGATCTATTCAGATGACAGTGGCAGCAATGAGATTTGGATCGATACCGAAACGGGAGTTAATTATCTATGGCATGCCGGAATTTATTCCGGAAGTATTACACCGCTTCTTGGAAGTGATGGAAAAGTGATCATCACCCCTGTGTAAAAGCTATGAGAAAAACAGCTATTGTCCCGAATATCTTCTGTGCAGTTATGATAGCGGCATATTCTGTTTATCTGGCTGTCTTCTGGCAGAAGATCCCGGCAATCGTTCCCAGTCACTTTGATGCTCTTGGGCGGCCGGATTCCTATGGCGGGAAAGCAGTCCTGCTGAGAGAACTGACCCTGGCTCTGCTTCTGTGGGGTCTGTTTGTGATCGTCCGCAGATTTCCGCATGCCTGGAATTTCCCTGTAAAAGTAACAGAAGGGAACAGAGAACGACTGTATGCGATCGCAAACCGGATGATGGATATCCTTATGCCGCTTGTTGTATTTTTGATGATCTATTCCGGAACTGCCAGCATCGTGCAGCTTCCCGTATTGATATTTTATCTGATCCTGGCAGTCATTGGAGTGGTTATTGTCGTCAGTATCGTTCTGATTGTGAGAGAAAAGTAGCTGATCCAGCTTTCAAGAGGATTCAGATGAAAGTTTTTCCTTTGCTGCTGTTGTTAGATCATCTGGGAAGGTAACGATTATCATCGATTATGTACAAGTTACGAGGTGGTAATGCATGAATCTATACACGGCAGATCTTCATTTTGGACATGCGAATGCGATAAATTTTGATCACCGTCCATTTCTGGATGTGGACGATGTGGATGAGATTCTGATCAGGAATTGGAATTATCGGGTATCGCCAGACGACGATGTCTGGATCATTGGGGATTTCTGCTATAGAACGCAGGAAAGTCCGGCAGTGTATCTGCGCAGATTGAAAGGACACAAGTATTTGATATTGGGAAACCTATGATTACATGACCGGACGTTACCCGCATCAGGCCTTGTACCAATAGTCTATCGATTCACCCCAGATATCTTTTTCCTGCTTAAGGTGCAGGTTCTCTGCGTGTATTTGCGCAAACATGTTGTAATATGATGTATCCTCGATTATTGTATTCTTATTCAGCTTCTCCGATAAGAACTCTATTTTCTCCTCATTATTCCGTATGAGAAGACTTATGCCCCGTGAAAAGGTACCTTTTTCCGTCAGATACAGTTCTGTCACAGAATCAAGTTTTTTCATTCTCCCCTTGTACTCGATCACGGTAGTACCATTTTCTTTCCAATAGTATCCCTTCCTTTTTATTCCCGGAAGGTTATTCATGACTTTCCATAATAAGAAGACGATGAATATCGTTAATAGCGTATTTACTATATAGTACAGAGGCCCTTCTATTTTCCCCAGAAAGTCCGGAACAAACAGGATGTATGGACCTGCAAAGATTAACATCCACACCAATATAAAAGGCCGGCTTCGATATATAAATTCCTTTTTCTGCATACATCCCTCAATTTTTTATTACTTACTCTGCTCCGGGAGCACTTCAAAAACGGCATCACTCTTGAGATTATTCTCCCTGATATATTATGAAAAATCAAGTAAAATAAGGGGGCCGTCGCATCATGGATAATTTCATTAGTGCGACAGCCCCGTCAGCAGGATCCTGGCGGATGCACCCCGCCCGAGTTATAGGCCTATCTCACTTTCACTTTCAGTGTCAGAGTCTTTTTCTGTCCGCTCTTCAGTGTTGCGTATGCCTTGATCTTTACTGTACCTTTCTTCTTCGCAGTGATCTTTCCGGTCTTTGTTACTTTTGCGATTTTCCTGGAAGAAGACTTGTATGTAACCTTCTTCAGGTTATTTTTATTAAACTTGCTGGAGAATTTTACTTTGTACTTTTTGCCCCTCTTTAAGGTTTTCTTCTTGGTGCTGAGCTTCAGTGTCTTTTTGATGGCATTGTTAGTGACTTTTGCATCTTTGGCGTTTTCGAGGATGAGTGACTTTCCTTTCACGTCTTTTAATACGATAGTCACTGAGCCGTTCGATGTGACCTTGACTTTTTTCCCGGTCATCACACGGTATTTCTGCGCGGCTTTCACGCCTTTCTTTGGCAGAATGAATGAGGTTAAGGTCTTGCCTGTCTTGAGATCGCTGACCTTTACAAGCGCGGTTCCCTTATCGGTCCGGATGGTCAGCAAGGAGCTGCCATTTGCTAATTTTTTGATTTTTGCGATGTCAGATGCACTGATGACAGCTTTGCCATTTTTGCCTGCGGTCAGTTTAATCTCAGCGCTGGATGTTACAGTCCCGTCTGTTTTTGTCACTGTTCTTACCGTAATATTACCTTCAGTGATCACTTTTGTAGTAGACGGCTTGGACGGATCAGCCGGCTTAGTAGGATCAGACGGCTTGGACGGCTCGATCGGTTTAGTCGGCTCAGTCGGTGCTGTCCAGCTGAGCTGATATTCATACTTCTGAGTTGTGGACGTAAATGTATATGTGGCTGGTATTTCATAGGTGTATTCCAGAGAATAACCAAATACAGTGGAGCGTCCGCGGTTGTAGACAGTGACGCCGGCTGCTTTTAATTCATCTCTTTTTGTTCCTGCGTCTTCCCATGCCGCTTCCATATCAGTTGTAAGCGCTGTGTAAGCCTTAGTGGTCTTTTTCGTATCCGGATCTTCATAGGTTACATATCCGACAAAATGATCCTTCGATACATCTTTGACAACCGTGTCGCTGCCGTATGTTTCTTTCAGCTCCTTTGTCTTGGCTGAGGCTGCTTTGCTAGCCTGGATGTCATTTAAATACTGTGGGGAACCATCATCGTTCAAGGGATAATAGTCAATCGTTCCGCTCTTGGTCAATCCCGGTGTCATTTCAGGATCTGTGCATGTGATCTCTTTCGTGTCAGTTGACTGAGAAGCAAGTGCCTTTGCAGCATCATTTGCGGCATCATAGCTGTCATATTCCTCTGACTTTGTTACAGAAGGATCTCCCTTCTTGATCTTATTAATGGAAATATCCGATGATCCTTCCGGCAGTTGTGCCTTTGCGGCTTCCGCCTCTTCCTTTGTCGCAAATGTTTTCGTGGACTGCTCTTTTGCCGCTTTATCCTTCTCGGAAGTCTGTTCAGCGGTATTTTCCTGTGTCTCGGCAGCAAATGCGCTTACAGAACCGAGCGCCGGAACGGAGGTCGCAAGCAGGGCGCCAACCAGGAGGGCTGAGATGATCTTATTTTTTTTCATGTTTTTCCTTTCCGTTTCCTCGATAGGGAACTGCATATAAAACTAGCCATAACTAACTATGGTAAGTTAAATCTAACTCCCGCAGGAGGCTTATGTCAATAGCTTTGAGAAATCTTATCAATTGCAAACAGGGTTTACGCACTGATATAGAAGAGATCTGCGCGGCGGCCGGGTTTGTAAAGAGGGACAGAAAGCTATATAATAAGGGCACAGACAACATTTTCACCTGAGAATAAATCGTATTTGTTAAGGAGGTTTTTATGATTTCTACGACTACCCCGTCAATTGAAGGAAAAAGGATCGTGGAATATAAGTCCATTGTATTCGGTGAAGTGATCAGCGGTGTGAATTTTATAAAAGATTTTGGTGCAGGCCTGCACAACATCTTTGGCGGGCGCTCTGCCGGATATGAGGAGGAGCTGATCAAAGCCAGAGAAGAAGCCATAGCCGAAATGGAACAAAGAGCTATGGAACTTGGGGCAAATGCAGTTATCGGAGTCGATATCGATTATGAGGTTCTTGGCTCCGGCAATGACATGCTGATGGTGACAGCCAGCGGGACAGCGGTCGTTATAGAGTAGAAAATAACCTGTATTTCAGAAAGAAAGCATGAGGCAGATATGGAATATCTTGATATTGTCGATGAGTATGGAGAGCCGACCGGGCAGATCGTTGAACGGTCTTATGCTCATGAACAGGGGATCCTGCACAGGACATCTCATGTCTGGATCTTTCGAAAGAAAGGGGAGACTCTGCAGGTCCTGCTTCAAAAGAGAAGCGACAACAAGGATTTCTTCCCTGGCTGCTACGATATTTCAAGCGCCGGTCACATTCCGGCAGGCAGCGGATTTACCGAGTCGGCGATAAGAGAGCTAAAAGAGGAACTGGAACTGCTGGCTGCTTTCGTTGACTTGAAATAGATAATAGGGTTCATATGAAACAAGCCGGCCCGCTGTCAGCAGAGGGCCGGCTGTTGCAGATATTATCATTTGCCGGGATTATTCTCGGCACTTTTTTTACTCCTTGTACAGAAGAGAATAAAGAGCAGGAGCGCGATAGCGAAGCAGAACCACAGCAGCGTCTTCACAAGCCCCATCGGGGAGAACATATCCCAGTAGCCTTTCAGGTAGATGACGATGATGATGAGCGGAAGGATATAGGAGCAGTACCAGCGCAGGTTCTTCGGGAAACGGAGTCCGCGCCCGGTGTCCGCCTCCCGGATGAAGGCATCCCAGCCCCAGCCGTTTTTGCGCGTGCAGAAGAGGACGAAGGCAAGGCTTCCCAGGGGCAGGAGATTGTTGGAGACGATAAAGTCTTCCAGATCGAGAACCGCCTTCCCGGCACCCAGAGGCTGGAAACCGGACCACACGTTGTAGCCCAGAACGCAGGGAATGCTGAGAATCGTCACAAGGACCGCGCTGATGGCGGTGCTTTTTTTTCTGGACCAGCCGAAGCCGTCCATGTCAAATGCGATGATATTTTCAAAGACCGCGACGACCGTAGAGAGTGCGGCAAATGTCAGAAATACAAAGAATAAGGCTCCCCAGATCCTGCCGCCCGGCATGGAGGAAAAGAGGTTGGGAATCGTGATGAATATAAGCTTCGGGCCCGCATTCGGCTCTATGCCGTAGGCGAAGCAGGCAGGAATGATGATAAAGCCTGCCATCAGTGCCACAAATGTGTCCAGTGCCGTGATCGTTACGGCCTCGCCGGCAAGGCTCCTTTCCTTTTCTATGTAGGAGCCGAAGATCAGCATGGCGCCTATGCCGATCGACAGGGTGAAAAATGCCTGGCTCATCGCGGCAAAGACGACGTTTCCGATGCCCATCCTGCGCATCTCCGCAAAATTCGGCACCAGATAGAAGCGGATGCCGGCGTCAGCTCCTTCAAGGAAGCAGGAGTGGACGGCAAGCACGACCATGAGGACAAGAAGGATGGCCATCATATATTTCGTCACTCTTTCCACACCATTCTGGATGCCGAAGAAACAGATGAGGAAACCGATCGCGCACACGAGGATGGTCCAGAAGAGCATGCCCGGTGTGTCTGAGAGCATGTCAGTGAAGCGGCCGCCTATCTCATCGGAGGACAGGCCGTTGAACTCGCCGCGGATGTGCTTTGCGCAGTAATTCACCATCCATCCGCAGACAGTAGTGTAGTACATCATCAGCATATAGCAGCCAATGATGCTGATCCACTTGAGCCGGTGCCAGCGGGTACCCTCCGGCGCAAGCTTCTCAAATGCCCGCGCGGCGCTCTCGCCGGAGGCGCGTCCGATGGCAAATTCAGCTGTCATCACGGGAATGCCCATGATGAGCAGAAAGACGAAATAGATCAGAATAAAAGCCGCCCCGCCGTACTGGCCGCAGAGATAAGGAAACTTCCATACATTTCCTATTCCAATGGCGCATCCGGCAGACACGAGGATAAAACCGATCCGTGAGCTGAATTTTTCTCTCTTCTTTTCCATGAAATCTCTCCAATACGTTTTATATCTTTGCGCCGGGACAGACAAGTCCATCTGTTTTGGGCCTGAATGGGGCCGACTCATCTTATTTTACAGCCCAAGGCTGATTCAGGCAATAGATTCAGGAAATATTTGACTGAGAAATGCACCGAGCGGTTAGGAACTGTACAAGAAGACAAAAAAGGAGTATGGTAAAACTATATCTGCAGGAGAAACGGTTCGGGCAGGAAGAAGATAGCAGATGGTGTCGCTGCTTATAGCAAGAAGAAAATATATTATAGCCATATCAATCCAAGAACAGAGAAAGGTAGGGTTTACCGGTGCACCCTCAGCGGCAAGAATAAGAAGGCTGTAACGGGCTGGACAAGCATCGATAAAGTACCAAGAAAATATTCGAAACTTTTCAAATGATCACAAGCGGGGATAACAAAAAGCATCCAGAGATGGGTGCTTTTTTGTGTCAAAAATGTTACAAACCCTAAAGCCGGGAAATAGTTTTTGGAAATTTCCCAAAATATAATTACTCAAACTTCCCACTTGGTCCGACCCTCGAAAAACGTTGAAAATACGCCCAAAATTGAACTTTTTACTATGAGTTTTT
>OMWV01000044.1 GCA_900314845.1 uncultured Eubacteriales bacterium | reverse complement strand
GCCGAAAAACTCATAGTAAAAAGTTCAATTTTGGGCGTATTTTCAACGTTTTTCGAGGGTCGGACCAAGTGGGAAGTTTGAGTAATTTAGAAATACACTTGAAATATCAACAACCTGTGGTATAATAAACGAAGTTATTAGTTGACTTTTGCTTAAAATATTTCTAAATATATCTTAACGGATTGGGGTGTATAGGTTCATGAATAGTTCACAGAGGAGAGCTGCGAGAAGGATCATGACAGCTTGTCTTGGCCTCTCACTTGCGATAACCGCGTCTGTACCTGCATTTGCTCAGACAAAGGAAGAGGTACAGAGCAATATCGACAGCCTCCAGGGACAGCAGACACAGCTGGAGTCCAGGCTCAGCGGTCTTCAGCAGAACAAGACGAACACGGAATCTGCTCTTGCGGAGCTGAACAGCAAACTGAAGACATATACAGCAAAGCTTGAGAAGGTTGCCTCTGAACTTACGGATACAGAGGCGAAGATCACATTGACGAATGAGAATCTCAAGAAGGCGAAAGAGGACGAGAAGACCCAGTACAGCGCTCTCAAGGCCCGTATAAAGACCATGTATGAGGCAGGAGATGAGGACTTTATAGAGATGATCCTCAGCTCAGACGACCTCAAGTCTCTCCTCAACAACTCAGAGTACGCGTCCAAGATTAACGAGTACGACCAAAGTCTTCTGGCGAATCTTCAGGCAACTGAGAAGAAGATAGCCAAGTATGAGAAGAAACTCAAGGAGCAGAAGAAGCTTCAGCAGACCCAGCAGAAGAAGTTTGAAAGCGCCAAGAAGGATGTAGAGAGCCTGGTAGGCCAGAAGCAGACAGAGCTTGCTTCTATCAGCTCCGATATACAGCTTGTCAGCACAGATCTCTCTTCCACGGCAGAGGAACTCAAGGCAGAGAACGGCGTTCTCGAGGAGATCGCAGCTCAGGAGAGGCAGGAAGCCCTCAGGAGAGCTCAGGAGGAGGAAGCTGCTCAGAAAGAGACTCAGACACAGACAGATACATCCTATGCATCCGCTGATACAGGCAGCAGCCAGAGCACAACTTCCTATACAGCACCGGAGACCAGACAGACATATGCCAGGTCATCCGGCAGCAGCCAGTCTTCCTCAAGTGCAGCATCAACGGCTTCCGCTTCGACATCCTCGTCATCTTCATACAGCGGTTCTTCATCAGGCAGCTTCAGATGGCCGGTCGGAAGCACTAATATCACATCCTATTATGGTTCCAGGTCAGCCCCGACAGCGGGTGCTACCTCCAATCATCAGGGACTTGATATCTCAGCTTCAGCAGGCTCTTCCATCTATGCGGCAGCCGGCGGTACCGTTACAAAGACAGCTTACAACAGCGCAATGGGCAATTATGTAGTCGTAGATCACGGCAACAATGTGTCCACGATCTATGAGCACTGCAGCTCTATTAATGTCAGCGCAGGCCAGAAGATCTCAGGCGGTCAGAGCATAGCATCTGTCGGTTCGACAGGTGTGGCAACAGGCGCGCATCTTCACTTCGGCGTGACGGTCGGCGGTTCCTATGTAAACCCGCTCTCCTATGTAAGTCCCAACTAAGGGTAGTTGAAAGAAATAAAAAGAAAAGGCATTCTCCGGATCTGGAGGATGCCTTCTTTTATGAAAGTGATGAGCTAAAGAGCCACCTGTCAGGTCCAGGCGCCGTCATATTTTATGATCTGTCCTGTCAGATAGGGGTCAGCCTGGGCAAGCGCAAATATCTGCCTCCCTGCCTCTTCCGGGGACGCGAATCGGCCCGCGGGGATCTCCTGGGCAAGCTCTGCCCTTTCTTCTTCGGAAAGCTGCCCGTTCATACGGGTATCGATGACGCCGAAGGCTATGGCATTGACTGCTATATTGCTGGGGGCAAGCTCGCGAGCCAGAGCCATGGTCAGAGCGTTGACCCCGCCCTTGGAAGCGGAGTAAGCCGCCTCACAGGAAGCCCCGCAGCAGCCCCAGACGGAAGAGACATTTATGATACGGCCTTCCTTGCGGCTTACCATGGAGGGAATGATATGGCGGCAGCAGTTAAAGACAGAATCCAGGTTGCTGCTCATCAGGGCCCGCCAGTCCTCCGGCTGCATGTCTGTGAGGAGGCCGATGTAGGAGATGCCGGCATTGTTTATAAGGACGTCTGCGTGGCCGAAAGCCTTAAGAGCCATATCGCAGAAAGCCCGGGAATCTTCCCAGGAGCCCATATCTCCGGTAAATGTCAGACAGGCCGTTCCGTACTGACAGCGGATGCGGGCGGCAAGCGCCTCAAGTTCCTGCGTCCGCTGCCTGCAGCAAAGAGCGGTCTGCCAGCCTGCCTGGGCAAAGTGCAGGGCGGCTGCTTTCCCTATGCCTCCCGCGGCCCCTGTTATGACTGCTGTTTTATTCATCATGTCTTTCTTCACGCTCCCATGGATAAAAAAATATTCCGGTCTGTCCTTACAATTTACCATAAGAGAAGGGTGGAGGCAATAGTTCTGTAATATATCAGAAATAATATTGAAATATTTTTGAAAATCTGTTATAGTTGACAGGAGCCTGAAACTGCAGAAATGTTTGTAAATTTAGACAAAAAGATTTTCTGATTTTCGGCGAAATCATTAGTTGGTCAAACGGAATTATGCACATAATCAAAAAAAACTTCGATTCTTTTGCGGGAAACTATTAAAAATATATAAAAAGTTCTTTCCTTTTTGTCTGTAATGCTTTAAAATGATAGATGTATTTGAGTAGGACTTGACATATTTATATAACATGTTTCGTCAAGAGAGAAGGAGAATATGGTATGATTTCGAATCAGATTTTGCAGAATACGATAGAGGGTCTGACAGCAATAACCAAGATAGAGCTCTGTGTTCTGGATACGGAAGGCAAGGTGCTTGCCTCGACATTTGAGCTTAAGGACGAGATTGAGGGATTTGTGCTGGACTTTGTGAATTCTCCCGCTGACAGTCAGGTGATTCATGGCTGCCAGTTCTTCAAAGTCTTTGATGAGAGACAGCTCGAGTTCGTGATCCTTGCCAAGGGTGACAACGATGTCGCCTTCATGATTGGGAAGGTTGCGGCATTTCAGATCCAGAATCTTCTTGTTGCCTACAAGGAAAGATTTGACAAGGATAATTTTATAAAGAATCTCCTCCTCGACAATCTTCTCCTGGTCGATATTTACAACAGATCAAAGAAGCTCCACATCGACACAGACGTTCGCCGTATCGTATTTCTCCTTGAGATGAACAATGAGAAGGAACTGAACGGTCTTGAGGTCGTAAGGACTATCTATACGGGACGCCCCAAGGACTTTATCACCGCTGTCGATGAGAAGAATATCATCATTGTCAGGGAGGTCAGGGAAGGCGAAACCTATGAGGATCTCATGAAGGCCGCTCAGATGCTCTTTGAGCATCTGGATACCGACAAGAGCGGCAGAGTCAAGATTGCCCTTGGCACGATCGTCCATGAGATAAAGGAGGTATCCAGATCCTACAAGGAAGCAAGGATGGCTCTGGATGTGGGCAAGATATTCTATGAGAACAGAAGCGTTGTCGCCTACAGCAATCTGGGCATCGGAAGACTGATCTATCAGCTGCCCATTCCCCTGTGCAAGATGTTTATAAAGGAGATCTTTGACAATAAGTCCCCCGAGGACTTTGATGAGGAGACTCTTACAACGATAAACAAGTTCTTTGAGAACAACCTGAATGTATCAGAGACGTCGAGACAGCTGTACATACACAGGAATACGCTGGTCTACCGGCTGGACAAGCTGCAGAAGAGCACAGGGCTCGATCTCAGAGTGTTTGAGGACGCCATAACGTTCAAGATCGCTCTGATGGTAGTAAAGTATATGGATTATATGGAATCGCTATAAGATCCCGAGAAGGAGGGAATGCTCTTGATCGTCTTAGATCAGGTAAGTAAAATTTATCCGGGCAATGTTCAGGCATTGAAGGATGTAGATCTCAAGGTGGATAAGGGGGAGTTCGTTTTTGTCGTAGGGCAGAGCGGATCGGGCAAGACGACCCTTTTTAAGCTTCTCCTGAAAGAGCTGGAGCCTACTTCAGGCAATATCTACATTAACAACAAGAATCTGGAGCAGCTCAGGCACAGCCAGGTTCCCAGGTTTAGAAGAGGCGTCGGAGTCGTATTTCAGGACTTCAGGCTTTTAAAGGACAGGAATGTCTATGAGAATATAGCATTTGCCCAGAGGATCGTCGGAGTTCCGGCTCACCGCATCAGGAAGAATGTCATGACGATCCTGGAGCTTGTCGGTCTTAGAGAAAAGTACAGGTCATACCCGTCACAGCTCTCCGGCGGCGAGCAGCAGAGGGTAGCCATGGCCAGGGCGCTTGTCAATAACCCGCCCCTTCTTCTGGCAGATGAGCCCACCGGCAACCTGGATCCCAAGAATGCCTGGGAGATCATGAGGCTGCTGGAGGCAGTCAACAAGCGCGGTACGACAGTACTTGTCGTAACCCACAACAGGAATATCGTGGAACGCATGCAGAAGCGGGTCGTTACCCTGAGCGAGGGTCAGATCGTTGCGGATCACAGAAAAGGCGGGTATATCTATGTATAGCTGGGCCAACGGATTAAAGCAGGGTTTCAAGAACCTGTTCAGGAATCGTCTTTTTACACTCGCTTCTATCGGCACCATCACAGCCTGTCTCTTCCTCCTGGGCATGTTCTACTGCATTGTGGTCAATTTTCAGGGTATTTACTCGGAAGTCGAGACAACAGTAGGAGTGACGGTCTTCTTCGATTCCGGCGTCAAGGAGGATCAGATCAATCAGATAAAAGCTCAGATCCAGGCCCGGGACGATGTGGACAAGGTCAATTATACATCGGCGGAGGAAGCCTGGGCTCAGTATAAGGAGAAGGTCTTCCCCAACAATAAGGACAACATCCTGACGAATCTTGACTCGGATAATCCCCTGGCGGATTCCGCCAGCCTGGAGGTCTACTTAAAGGACGCCTCTTCGCAGGATCAGGTCATAGATTATATAAAGTCCATAGACGGAGTCAGGAGCGTGAATGCCTCGGAGAGCGCGGCCAAGAACCTTTCCAGTATAGGAAAGCTGCTGGGGTATGCCTCCGCGGGGATCATTATCATCCTGTTGGGGGTGGCTATATTCCTTATCAGCAACACGGTGCGGATCGGCATAGCGGTAAGGCACGAAGAGATAGCAATCATGAAGTATCTGGGCGCTACAGATTTCTTCGTCAGGGCTCCCTTCCTTGTTGAGGGTATGCTCATAGGACTGATCGGTTCTGTCATTCCTCTCTGTGTTCTCCGATACCTTTACGCAAGGGTCGTGACATTTGTAACCAGTCAGTTCAGCCTGCTCAGCGCCCTGATCAGCTTTACACCGGTGGGAGAGGTATTTCGCCTGCTCGTTCCCATTACCCTGCTCATCGGTCTTGGCATGGGATTCCTGGGAAGCTGGTTTACTCTGATCCGCAGAGTCAGGGTGTGATAATAATAAAGAGAATATGGGGCCTGCCCGCATGCGGCGGCCTGTAGAATTTGCTCTGTTCAAAAACATGCATTTATGTTATCTTTGAACAGAGCATCTTTTTTATGGATGTTCGGGAAAGAAGGGAAAATATGCACTTAAAAGATAAAAATTTTACAAAAGGATTTCTCGCCGGGGCCCTGGTCTGCACCCTGACAGCAGGCGGTCTGGCCATGACAGGCTGCCTTGGCGGCAAGGGAAATGCAGCATCTTCTTCCGGGGAGAGCGCAGCCTCTGTCAGTCAGGCCGGAGAGTCTGAGAGTTCAGGCACATCCACTTCCACCATAGACGGGGTGGATATAACCGGTGACTCCGAAGAGATCAACGGAAAGATCAAGAAGATACAGAGCGTTCTGGATAAGTATTATATAGGGAATGGCGAGGATGTTTCCAAGGAAGATCTGGAGGAGGGCATATACAAGGGATATGTCGAGTCCCTGGGCGAGCCCTATACGGTCTATTACACAAAGAAAGAGTACGATCAGCTCATGGAGTCCACTTCCGGCCAGTATTCCGGCATAGGAGTTATCGTTTCCCAGAATACGACGACGGGGGCCGTCACGGTCGTAAGGCCCTTTGAAGGCTCCCCGGGCGCAGAGGCTGGCATCCTCAAGGATGATATCATCTACAAGGTCGACGGCAAGGAAGCGACGGGAGCAGACCTGAATGAGGTCGTGTCCTGGATAAAGGGCAAGGAAGGGACAACGGTAGAAATCGAGGTATACAGGAGCTCGGACAATCAGTATCATACGCTCAAGGTAAAGCGCAGGCAGATAGACGTTCCTATGGTAGATCACCAGATGCTGGATGATAAGATCGGCTATGTGGCTCTCTATGAGTTCGAGTCGACGACAGCGGACCAGTTCGACAAGGCAGTGGATGACCTGACGGCCCAGGGCATGAAGGGCCTGGTCATTGACCTGCGGGATAATCCGGGCGGCCTCATAGATTCTGCCCAGGCCGTGCTGGACCGTATCCTGCCCAAGGATAAGCTGCTTGTATACACTGTGGACAAGGCAGGCAAGAAGGAAGAGCTTGATTCCCAGGATGACGAGAAGGTGGATGTTCCCATCACAGTGCTTGTGAACGGCAACAGCGCTTCTGCCTCCGAGATCGTCAGCGGCTGCCTGCAGGACTACGGCAAGGCAAAACTTGTCGGCACGACGACGTACGGCAAGGGAATCGTGCAGTATGTCCTGCCCCTGGGTGACGGGTCCGCAGTCAAGGTGACAGGTGCCAAGTACTACACTCCCAAGGGAAGAAATATCCATGGGACAGGGATAGAGCCGGATGTAAAGGCGGAGGCCAGGATCAGCACCGGCAGCAAGGCTTCATCGGCAGCTTCCGGCAGTGTCACCGATGAGAGCGAGTCCTCCGCTTCAAGTTCAGGAGACCGCTACGGTGGTCAGACTATCACGGATCCCTCTTCGGACAGCCAGCTGCAGAAGGGGTTAGATGTCCTGAAGGATCAGATCGATCAGTAAGAATACAGAGGGGATGCACAAGTGGATCATTTTGTATTACATTCGGAATACAGTCCGACGGGCGATCAGCCCCAGGCTATTGAAGACCTGGTCCAGGGCTTTCGCGAGGGGAACCAGTTCGAGACCCTGCTGGGCGTTACCGGGTCGGGCAAGACATTTACCATGGCCAATGTCATACAGGCATTGAACAAGCCGACCCTGATCCTTGCCCACAACAAGACCCTGGCGGCTCAGCTTTACAGCGAGATGAAGGAATATTTTCCGGAGAATTCCGTCGAATACTTTGTCTCCTATTATGATTATTATCAGCCGGAGGCCTATGTTCCCTCCACGGATACTTATATAGAAAAGGACTCGGCCATAAATGACAACATAGACAAGCTGAGGCATTCAGCCACCGCTGCCCTCTCAGAGAGGAGAGATGTGGTCATTGTCTCTTCTGTTTCCTGCATATACGGCCTGGGCAGCCCGGTCGACTACAAGAACATGGTCGTATCCCTGCGCCCCGGCATGGAGAAGGACAGGGACGATGTGATCCGCCGCCTGATCGATATGCAGTATGACAGAAATGATATAGACTTTAAGCGGGGCACATTCCGCGTTCGCGGGGACGTGCTGGAAGTCTTTCCAGCCGGATCCACGGATCTGGCGGTTCGGGTAGAATTTTTCGGGGATGAAGTGGACAGGATCACGGAATTTGACGTGCTGACAGGCCTGGTAAAGAGCCGGCTGGAGCACATAGCCATTTTCCCGGCTTCCCACTATGTTGTAGAGCCCGACAAGATGGAGAAGGCGATCGCCGGCATAGAGGAGGAACTGAAGGAGAGGATCGCCTGGTTCAAGAAGGAAGATAAGCTCCTGGAGGCCCAGAGGATAGAGGAGAGGACAAACTTCGACATAGAGATGATGCGGGAGACAGGCTTTTGTTCCGGCATAGAAAATTATTCCCGGCACCTGACCGGACTGGCGCCCGGCCAGCCCCCCTACACTCTGCTTGACTATTTTCCGGACGATTTCCTGATCATTGTGGATGAGTCCCACATGACCATTCCCCAGGTCAGGGCCATGTACCACGGAGACCAGTCCAGGAAGCAGACCCTGGTAGACTACGGCTTCCGTCTTCCCTCGGCTAAGGACAACAGGCCGCTGAATTTTGAGGAATTCGAATCCCATATCAATCAGATGATGTTCGTATCCGCCACACCCGGTCCTTACGAGGCAGAGCATGAGCTTCTGCGGACGGAGCAGGTCATCCGGCCCACCGGCCTTCTGGATCCTGAGATAGAGGTCCACCCGGTTGAGGGGCAGATCGACCACCTGATCTATGCCATAAACAGGGAGACCGAAAAGGGCAATAAAGTCCTTGTGACCACTCTGACAAAGAGGATGGCGGAGGATCTGACATCTTATATGAAGGAGATGGGCATCCGAGTCCGCTATCTGCACTCGGATATCGATACCCTGGAGAGGACAAAGATCGTGCGCGACCTGCGACTCAACAAATTTGACGTGCTCGTGGGCATCAATCTGCTCAGAGAGGGCCTGGATATCCCGGAGATCACCCTTGTGGCCATACTGGACGCCGATAAGGAAGGATTTCTCCGGTCGGAGACCTCACTGATCCAGACCGTGGGCAGGGCCGCCAGAAATGTGGACGGCCATGTCATCATGTACGCGGACGTCATGACAGATTCCATGAAGAAGGCCATTGAGGAGACCCGGAGAAGGCGGTCTATCCAGGATGCCTACAATAAGGAACACGGCATAACGCCTAAAACGATTAAGAAAGCGGTCCGGGATCTGATCAGTATCTCTCAGAGTATTGAGAGCGTGGACGAGGGCATCGGCAAGGATCCGGAGTCCATGAGCTATAAGGAAATGCAGGTCCTGGTGCGCAAGCTGACGAAACAGATGGGCGACGCGGCTGCGCAGCTTGATTTCGAGAGAGCGGCCCAGTGCAGAGATAAGATATACGAGCTGAAGGAACACATGCGCAGTGTAAGAGCCGGAGAGTAAGGAGGCAGCAGTCCCTAAGGCATGGATGAGAAGATAATAAAAGCTTTTAAAAAGGAATACATAGAGATAAGAGGGGCCAGGGAGCACAATCTCAAGGGGATCAATGTGAAGATCCCCAGAAACGAGCTTGTGGTCTTCACAGGGCTCAGCGGCTCCGGCAAGTCGTCTTTGGCATTTGACACCATATACGCGGAGGGACAGAGAAGGTATATGGAGTCTCTGTCCTCCTATGCCAGACAGTTCCTCGGCCAGATGGAAAAGCCTGATGTGGAAAGCATAAGCGGCCTGTCGCCGGCTATCTCCATCGATCAGAAATCTACGAACCGCAATCCCCGTTCTACGGTGGGGACCGTTACGGAGATCTACGATTATTACAGGCTCCTCTTTGCCAGGATTGGCATACCCCACTGTCCCAACTGCGGCAAGGTCATTTCCCGGCAGACGGTCGATCAGATGGTGGATGCTGTGATGGCTCTCCCGGAAAGGACCAGGATCCAGCTGCTGGCACCGGTCGTGCGCGGCCGCAAGGGCATGCACGCAAAAGTCCTTGACCAGGCAAGAAAGAGCGGCTATGTGAGGGTCATGGTGGACGGGGTTCAGTACGACCTTTCTGAGGATATCAGCCTGGAGAAAAATAAGAAACATACGATAGCCATCGTCGTAGACAGACTTTCTGTAAAGGAAGGCATGGAAAAGCGCCTCACAGATTCCCTTGAGACAACGCTGAGGCTGGCAGACGGTCTGGCAGTTATTGACCTGCCCAGGGGGACTGAGGGCGATGAAACGCCCACCTATATGACATTCAGCCAGAGCTTTTCCTGCCCGGACTGCGGGATCAGCTTTGAGGAGATAGAACCCAGAAGCTTTTCCTTCAACAATCCTTTCGGCGCCTGTCCTGTCTGCAAGGGACTGGGTTTTAAGATGGAATTTGACCCTGGTCTCATGATACCGGACGGCAGCATGAGCATAAACCAGGGGGCTATCGCGGTTCCCGGCTGGCAGTCTGCCTCCTCAAAAGGCAGTTTTACCCACCAGCTTCTGGAAGCTCTCGCCCAGGAATTTGACTTCAGCCTGGACGCTCCCTTTGACAGCTATCCCAGGCAGATAAAGGATATGCTCATATACGGCAGGGGCGCCCGCCAGGTCAATGTCCACTATCAGGGCCAGAGGGGCAGAGGGGTCTATCCCATCACATTCGAGGGCCTGATCCGGAATGTGGAGCGCAGGTACCGGGAGACCGGGTCGGAGCTGACCCGGCAGGAATATGAGACATTCATGACCATCACTCCCTGTACAGAGTGCGGCGGCAGGAGGCTGAAGAGGGAGTCCCTGGCCGTCACCATAGGGGATAAGAATATCAGCGAGCTGACCGATATGCCCATAAACCAGCTGCAGGATTTTATGAAGGGTCTGCAGCTGACAAAGCAGCAGCATCTCATAGGAGACCTTGTCATAAAGGAGATCAACGCGAGACTGGGATTTCTGGTGGACGTGGGCCTTGATTATCTCATGCTGTCCCGGGCAACGGGAACCCTGTCCGGGGGTGAGGCCCAGAGGATCCGTCTGGCAACTCAGATCGGGTCAGGCCTTGTGGGCGTCTGCTATATCCTGGACGAACCCAGCATAGGCCTTCACCAGAGGGATAACGACAAGCTCCTGCGCACCTTAAAGTATTTGCGCGATCTGGGGAATACTCTCATCGTCGTGGAGCATGACGAGGATACCATGAGGGAAGCGGACTGGGTTGTCGATATAGGACCCGGCGCCGGCGAGCACGGCGGCTATCTCGTGGCGGAGGGGACGGCGGAAGATATCATGAAAGTCCCCGAATCGATCACCGGCCAGTATTTAAGCGGGAAGATGAAGATCCCTGTACCCGCTGAGCGCAAAAAGCCGACCGGATATCTTCACATAAAGGGAGCGGCCGAGCACAATCTAAAGAATATTGACGTGGATGTACCCCTGGGTGTAATGACCTGCGTGACGGGCGTGTCCGGGTCGGGCAAGAGCACCCTGGTCAATGAGATCCTCTACAAGAGGCTGGCCCGGGACTTAAACCATGCCCGCGTCCTTCACCCGGGAAAGCACAAGGATCTTCTGGGAGAAGATCAGCTGGACAAGGTCATAAATATTGACCAGTCCCCGATCGGGCGGACGCCCAGGTCAAATCCTGCCACCTACACGGGTGTATTTGACATGATAAGGGAACTGTTCGCGGCGACTACAGACGCCAAGGAAAGGGGCTACCGGAAGGGGCGCTTCAGCTTCAATGTGAAGGGCGGCCGCTGTGAGGCCTGCTCGGGAGACGGAATCGTCAAGATAGAGATGCACTTTCTGCCTGACATCTATGTGCCCTGCGAGGTCTGTCACGGGAAGAGATACAACCGCGAGACTCTGGAAGTGCACTATAAGGGGAAAAATATCTATGAGGTGCTGGATATGACGGTCGAGGAAGCTTTAGCCTTCTTCGACAACATCCCTTCCATAAAGAGGAAGCTGCAGACTCTCTACGATGTAGGCCTGTCCTATATCCGCCTGGGCCAGCCCTCGACCACCCTCTCCGGCGGAGAGGCGCAGAGGATAAAGCTGGCGGCGGAGCTGAGCAAGAGGTCCACCGGTAAAACGATCTATATCCTGGATGAACCGACGACTGGTCTGCATTTTGCCGATGTGCACAAGCTGACCGGCATCCTGCGCCGTCTGACCGAGGGCGGGAATACCGTCGTCGTCATAGAGCACAACCTGGATGTGATAAAGACGGCCGATTACATCATAGACCTGGGCCCGGAGGGCGGAGACCGGGGCGGAACCGTGGTTGCCTGCGGAACGCCGGAGGAGATCGCCCAGGTACCCGGCTCCTATACAGGGATCTATGTGAAGAAATTCCTGGAAAAAGATAAAAAACTGAGTCAGGATCAGTAATCGACCTGCATCAGGCAGAGCCCCTTTGCCGGCACGGTGTAGCCGGCCTCCTGCCTGTTTCCCGCCTCTATGAGGGCGGGCATGCTGTCCGGATTGCGCTTGCCAAGGCCGACTTCCAGCAGGGTCCCTGTGAGGATGCGGACCATGTACTGGAGGAAGCCTCTGCCGTGGTATGTGAATTCTATCTTATCGCCCTTCTGGACGATGCTGATGCTGAATATCTCTCTGACGGTCGATTTCTTCATGTGGGGATTGCCGCAGAAGCTGGCAAAATCATGGGTGCCCGTCAGATAAGCGGCGGCCTTTCTCATTTTCTCTATGTCAGGCCTTTTCTCGAGGACATAGACATACTTGCGCTCGAAGACCGGCTTGAGATTCCCCACCCAGCAGGTGTAGCGGTAGACCTTTCCCCTGGCATTGTAGCGGCTGTGAAAACGGTCGGAAACGTAGGAGACATCTGTGACGCAGATGTCTTCGGGCAGATACCGGTTCAGGTAATCCTGAATCTGTCCGGCAGGAAGATCGCAGTCTATGTGGGCGTTGGCTGTCATGCCGATGGAATGGACCCCGGCGTCTGTCCTGCCGGCGCCGGTCACGGCCACATCTTTGCCCGTCATCCGGGAGAGAACGCCCTCCAGCTTGCCCTGAATGGTAAGCTCTATGTCAGGCTGGTGCTCCCAGCCGTAGTATCTGGAACCGTCGTATGCAATGATCATTTTTATATTCCGGGACAATTTTTTTACCTCGCTTTTTTAAATGCTACAGGAATTTTAGCATAAATGCGGGCGGCAGGCAATGACCGGAACCCCTCCCTCCTGCACTTATCCTGCTATAACAAGGAGTCGATAAAGCTTGATAGAACATCCATTTGAGCCCGTCTGGGACAGGGATTCCCGCATTCTGATCCTGGGCAGTTTTCCCTCTGTAAAGTCGCGGGAGCAAATGTTTTACTACGGTCATCCCAGGAACCGCTTCTGGAAGCTGATGAGCTCCATCATCGGATGCCGGGAGCCGGAAAGCATTTCCCAAAAGAGGAAAATGCTTCTTGAGCATGGGATCGCTCTTTTTGATGTAATATCTTCCTGCGATATCAGGGGCTCGTCCGATTCCAGCATCAGAAATGTCCGGGTCAACGACCTTAGCCCGATCCTTGCCGGTTCGCAGATTGGCAGCCGGATATTCGTCAACGGCCGCAAGGCATCCGACCTTTACATGAAATACACATACCCGGCAGTGGGGATTCCCTGCACCTATCTGCCTTCTACAAGCCCGGCCAACGCGGCATTTTCCCTGGAAAGGCTGGAAAAAGAATGGAGGCAGGCTTTTTCCGGGGCAGGCATTTTTTTCTGACGAGTGCGGCCGTATTGCTTATTGGGCAAAAATGATGTAAACTTCTTATATTGGTATGAGTCAGCCGGGCGGTCAAGGCGCGGCAGGCGCTTTGTCACAAGGCATTCAGGAGGAATGATAATGTCGAAAGAGATGGTAGTCGTACTCGATTTTGGCGGACAGTACAATCAGCTGATAGCCAGAAGAGTCAGAGAGTGTCATGTATACGCGGAGGTTATCCCCTATACGAAGACGGTAGAAGAGATAAAGGCAATGAACCCCTGCGGTATCATTTTCACCGGCGGTCCCAACAGTGTCTATGACGAGCAGTCGCCTCACTACGACAGGGCGGTATTTGACCTGGGCGTTCCCATACTCGGAATCTGCTACGGATCCCAGCTCATGGCCTGGATGCTGGGCGGTGAGGTCGCCCCGGCTCCTGTCAGCGAGTATGGCCACACGGAAGTGACGGTCGACCAGACTTCCCTCCTCTTCCGGGATGTGAAGAAGACGTCCGTCTGCTGGATGAGCCACACAGATTATATCAAGGCTGTTCCGGAAGGTTTCCGCGTGACTGCCACGACGGCCAGCTGCCCCTGCGCGGCTATGGAGGATGCTGACAGGAAGCTCTACGCAACCCAGTTCCACCCGGAGGTCATGCACACGGAGGAAGGCATGAAGATCCTCCACAACTTTGTCTATGATGTCTGCGGCTGCAAGGGCGACTGGCAGATGTCATCTTTCGTGAAGACGACCGTTGAGGCTCTCCGCCAGAAGATCGGCAGCGGCAAGGTTCTGTGCGCCCTTTCCGGCGGCGTGGATTCATCTGTGGCGGCGGTCCTTCTCTCCAAGGCAGTCGGCAGCCAGCTCACCTGTGTTTTTGTCGACCACGGTCTTCTCAGGAAGAATGAAGGCGACGAGGTCGAGGCTGTGTTCGGCCCCGACGGCCCCTATGACCTGAATTTTATCCGCGTGAATGCGGCGGACCGCTATTTTGCAAAGCTCAAAGGCGTGACAGAGCCCGAGAAGAAACGCAAGATCATAGGCGCGGAATTTATCAATGTATTTGAGGAAGAAGCCAAGAAGATCGGCGCTGTGGACTATCTTGTTCAGGGCACCATCTATCCCGACGTCATAGAGAGCGGCCTGGGCAAGTCCGCCGTCATCAAGTCTCATCACAATGTGGGAGGACTCCCCGACGTTATAGATTTCAAGGAGATCGTGGAGCCCCTGCGCATGCTCTTCAAGGATGAGGTCAGACAGGTTGGACGCGAGCTGGGCATCCCTGAACATCTGGTAAGCCGTCAGCCCTTCCCCGGCCCCGGCCTGGGCATCCGCATCATCGGTGAGGTGACACCCGAGAAGGTCAGGATCGTTCAGGACGCAGACGCCATCTACCGGGAGGAGATCGCCAAGGCAGGCGTTGACAAGGGCCTGGGCCAGTACTTCGCAGCTCTTACGAACATGAGATCCGTCGGAGTCATGGGTGATTTCAGGACCTACGATTATGCCATCGCTCTGCGCGCCGTCAACACCAGCGATTTCATGACCGCCGAGGCGGCCCAGATCCCCTGGCCTGTCCTCGAGAAGGTAACAAACCGGATCGTCAATGAAGTCCAGGGCGTCAACCGAGTCATGTACGACTGCACGAGCAAACCGCCGGCAACCATAGAGATGGAATAAGTATGCCCGCTGAAAATATGGCTTAAACAAAGGGTTTGCGGCTCCTCAAAGGGCTCTGTGATAACATTTTGATAACATTTGAAATTCTGCTTT
>OMWV01000028.1 GCA_900314845.1 uncultured Eubacteriales bacterium | reverse complement strand
GGAAAGTGAGGTGGCTCACTTTCAGGTTAGCGCTGGGTGGCTCAAAATCAAACCAGCGCGTGGCTCACTTTCTGGTTGACGAACATAGCCTGCAGCTTCTCCCCTGCGCAAAGCATTTGTGCGAGGAATACCGGAAGCTTCAGATGCAGGTCGATGATCTCAAAGGAGTCCAGACCGGCATGATCCGGATCGGGACATTTTCCAGCGTGGCAACCCACTGGCTGCCGCAGATCATAAAACGATTTCAGAAGGACTACCCGGGAATAGATTACGAACTTCTGTTGGGGGATTACGAAGAGATAGAAGATTGGATCGGGAACGGCAGAGTAGACTGCGGATTCATAAGACTCCCCTCCAGGCAGGGCTTTGATACAGAATATCTCGGCAGGGACAGGCTCATGGCCATCCTGCCTGAGGGCCATCCGCTGGCCGGGGAGAAAAATGTCCGCCTTTCGGACCTGTGCCAGGAGCCCTTTATGCTCCTGGAGCACGGCGCCCAGGCTGAGGTCTCTGAACTTTTCCATGCCAACCAGCTCAGGCCGCGGGTGCATTTCACGACCTGGGACGATTATGCCATCATGTCAATGGTGGAGCAGGGGCTCGGGGTAAGCATTCTCCCGGAGCTGATCCTGCGAAGAAGCCCCTACAAGATCACGGCAAAGGAGCTGGACGTACCGGCCTTCCGGGAGATCGGCATCGCCGTGAGGAATATGAAAAACCGTTCGCTGGCTGTGAAGAAATTCATGGAATATCTCCCATACCGGTAAAACGCGCGCCGCGCTCCGCCTCCATCAGCAGCTTATGTGTGTTCCAGTTTTTCCGCGATCGCGTCATCATAGGCCTTCTTTGTTCTCGGATCGAACAGGACAAAGCGGACAAAATCAAAGGCGCCCGCATGTGCCTGCGTGAAATCCATAACCGTCTTCACAGCGATGCCGGCAGCCTCCTTCAGCGGATAACTGTACACGCCCGTTGAGATGGAGGGAAATGCTATGGTCCTGATCCCGTGATTCAGCGCCGTCTGCAGCGAATTGCGGTAGGCACCTGCCAGAAGGGCCGATTCGCCCTTTGACCCGCCCCGCCAGATCGGGCCGACAGTGTGAATTACATATTTACAGGGCAGATTATAAGCTCCTGTGATCTTGGCCTGGCCCGTCCTGCAGCCGTGCAGAGTGCGGCATTCCTCCAAAAGCTTCGGGCCGGCAGCACGATGGATCGCGCCGTCCACACCGCCGCCTCCCAGAAGGCTTGTGTTGGCCGCATTTACGATCGCCTCCACGTCAGTTACCTTTGTGATATCCCCCTGCATGGTCTGAATCTGAGTCATTGTTCATCCTCCGTTACAATCTCGCCCGGCCAGGTAATGATCCTGCCAAACTCCACGATATTCGTATAGCCCTGATCAAAAAGTTTTTGTGCCATCATGATCCATCTTTTCCCTTCCGGCACCCTATTTTCAATAGTATCCTACACGAAAACCGGTTTCATTTTCCACCAGGGGAATGGACCGGCTGTCCATATTTTCGATCCGGATATAGGAACCGCGCTCAAGGGCCATTATGACCTGGTCGATCTGCGGCTTCTCCCCCTGGATCTCCATTATCACAGACCCATCCCATTCATTCCGCACCCAGCCGGTACAGCCGTAAAGCTCAGCGGCATGGCGGGCCCGATAGCGAAAGCCGACGCCCTGCACCCATCCGGTAAATGTAATATGCCTGCGGATCATCCCTTCACTCCTTTCAGCAGCATGACGACAAAGATCAACATGCTCAAAGCCTCTGTGATCAGGGGGATCATGCCAAAGATAAATCCTTTCATCGGCTCCACATTATAGTAAGCCAGGTAGAAGATCAGGCTCATGACCGCCGCCGCAGCTATGAGGATCAGCATCCCGGCAAATGCTCCGTGGCTTAAGGCGGCCGCCGAATAAGCCTTGCCGACCGCCAGGATCATAAGCACAGACCAGCCGACGATCAAAAAGAGCTCCGTCGTCACCTGCCTGTGCAGGAGAAAACGGCTGCCCAGAAGCAGGACGATGTAGGCAATAACCCCGCCAATCAGCACCCCCGGCCCGGAAATGATATCTCGCTCCACCTCAATATGATTGATCCCGATTATCGACAGGATCAGGCCAAAAATTCCCAGGGCCGCCGTTATATACAGCAGGGCCCCGACCCTCCCGGTCACCCGGCTCACGGTCACGCCCGGATAAAATGCTGCCCTCCACCAGAGAAGATAGAAAATGCAGCAGAGAATCAAAGAAACCTGGCCGGTTATTAATGTCTTCATAACTCTATTTACTCCCTTTTCTTCCAGGAAGCATGCCATAGCTTGCCTTTATTGGACATTCATGCTCATCATCTTGTGCAGATACCGCACCGGGACTTCTTTTGTCAGCCATACCTTGTTGACCGACAGATAAAAAGCAAAACCGTCCGCTGCCATCTGACCGCTGTCCACAGTATAAATGACCGGCCGGCCATGCCTGCTGCCGACCTTCTTTGCGGTTTCGGCATCTGAAGAAAGATGCACATAGAGCCTTGATTTGGGGATCAGCCCTTGTACATCAATCGACGAAACAAACTTTTCGCCAGTACCGTGATAAAGAATCGCCGGCGGTGTTTTCTGCTCCAGTTCCACGTCCACCGGAATGGAGTGGCCTTGGTTGGCCCGGATCAGCGTCTTATCCTCGTTGAAAGAGTAGCGCTGCTTCTCATCCGTCCGAACGATATCCTGCAACATATCCATGTTGAAATGCCTGGTCCTGCTGATGCCTTCGATCAGCTCATTCACATTTGCCCAGCCATGCTCATCCAGTGTAATGCCGATGGTCTCGGGTTTATGCCGAAGAATCAGGCTGATAAATTTGCTTATATTTTTTAAATCACTCATGCCCTATACCTCCAGAATCTGCCATCAGTATTAAGTCATCGAATCCCGCGCTGTTCATTCAAATACTCGTTGTATCGGGCATTGGCTTCCTCGGCCTCTTTCTTGCGGATCCACCTCTCCCGGTCGCTCATGATCGCCAGCATCTCATCCGCTATCTCCTCGGCTGACCGGGGTCTGGCGGAATACAGATACGCCGTCATCCGTCTCATGGTCTTCTCAGAGCCGAGATTCTTCGCAATAGCTTTACCGAACTCCTCCGGATATCCCATGCGGGTGATCGTATCGATCAGTTCCTTATAAGCCGCCTTCCAGCTCTCCGGTGCGCTCATATTACTCGTCCCCCTTTCCCTGATATATACAATTACTAAAAGGGGCTTATCTACATACCTCTGATAATACTCAAATAATCCTGTCGCTGATCGACAACCGCATAAACAGTGACCACCTTGCTGTCTTCATCAACTTTATAAAAGGCAAGATCTTTTTCCAGAATTAATACTAAATATCCTTGTCGTCTTAATATATTATACTTTGGTGTGACGCCAATATACGGATTATCTCCCAGATTCATAATAGCTCAAACTTCCCACTTGGTCCGACCCTCGAAAAACGTTGAAAATACGCCCAAAATTGAACTTTTTACTATGAGTTTTTCGGCTTCTT
>OMWV01000008.1 GCA_900314845.1 uncultured Eubacteriales bacterium | reverse complement strand
TTCAGCGTGTCCAGCTTCCGGTTCAGGGCTTTTCCGTCATCGGACTGCTTATCCGGATTGAAGTAGAGGTGAAGATACATCCGCCGCCCTTCATGGATGGTATCGCCTTTGCAGGGCCTTGCCTGTTCATAATCCCAGGAAATGGTCCTGCTGAAGACATACAGCTCCAGATCGCTGTTATAAGCTTCATAACTGTCTCTCTTTGAGCCGACCTCACGGATAAAGTTCCTGGCAAAACTCAGGGCTGTGGAAGTGCTGCAGAGGAATTTCAGGTGTTCCTTGTACAGGGCATTGATGTTGTCCGCACTGTAATAGCCGCGATCCATGACGAGTTTGATCTTTTCATAGCCAAGGACATCCAGTTCGCGGATCAGTTCCCGGATTGTCTTGACATCCGGGATGTTCCCGGCGATCTTCCGGTAATAGAAGGGCAGGCCGCTCTCTTCCCCAAACAGAAGGGCAAGATTGATCTGCGGGAGTTTCTCTCCGTCCTTGTTCTTACCGTACTTTACCTGCTTCATCGTTTCGGAGTAACTGGAGATGGAAGTGCTGTCGTAAGCCCAGTATTTATGCGGCTTTGCGACACTTTTGCGGGACGCCATAAAACGTCAGTTTTCGGAAGCGGAGCACCAGCAGTGCTGGGTGCATCTGAGCCGTACAGTATCCAGATATATCCGACAGAAGGTTTGATCTGGCAGAGCCCAGCCTGTTCCAGTTCTATAACTTTCCGGAGGCGATCAGGCGCAGTCTCTATACGACTAACCTGATCGAGCGGGATAATAAAGGATTGAAACACACCGCGAAAGTAAAAGAGCAGTTCCCCAACGAGGACTCTCTTGATCGCTATGCCTGCTGCTGCTACAGCGATACAAACCGTAAATATGCAGACCGTGCACAACGAGGTTTCAAGAAAGTATCGGCGGAACTTCTTCAGATGTTTGATCCGGATCCACTGACTCCAGATGAACAACCCGATAGCAAGGCAGCGTGAGATACCCAGCGTCCAAGAGGTCGAAGGAATACACTGAGCAAGAAATCTGCTCCTTAGTTTACACTTATGTTCAGTTGTCCTTGACCCTGACAACCAGCAGTCCCGCGAGAAGACTCAGGACCATGCTTGAAATCCAGATCAGATCATAGGTACCTGTCTTTTCCAGAAGGACTCCTCCCAGCCAGCCGCTGAAAAACGCACCGATCTGATGAAAAAGAAAGGCTGTTCCGAACAGGATGCCCAGCTTCCTTGAACCAAAGCGCTTTGTAATCAGCCCCGAGGTCGGCGGTACGGTGGCGTTGCCGCTGCATCCCAGAAGAAATGCGGTGGCCATAACCTGTAACAGGCTCTTCGGCAGGAAAATCAGCGATAAGGCAATCAGGATCCGGGACCAGTACGTCCCTGCAAGGACAAATCTGTTGGGAAATATACTGTCAAGGAAGCCGGTCAGAATGCAGCCCGCCATCGCTCCGATCCCATATACAGACATGGCAGCAGCCACCAGAGAATCGGAAAAACCATAACTTTTGTACTGTGAAAACAGATGTGTCTCAATGATGCACATGTAATATCCGCAGGTCCCGAATGCCAGAAAGACCGCGCGATAAGAAGGTTCCGCCATCGCATCCCGGATTGTTCCGGGCACGGACAGAGACTCTTTCATTGTCCCAAACTGCCGCGTGTCCTCCTCTCTTCCCATCGTTACACTGATGAGAAAAATCAGAGCAGTCGGAACACATAATGCCAGCATCATGCCCTGAAGGCCGAGTCTCACTATGAGAAATGACATCACCGGAGCGAGAATGGTACCGACAACGCCGCTGCTGGCGCTGACAAATCCCGAGACGACGGCTGCCTTTTTCTCACCGAGCACCGGTGTGATCGCAGCCATCACGATACCAAATGCCATAGCTCCTGTTCCGCCTGACAGGATGATTCCCACCAAAATGGTCAGGGAAAACGCTGAACGGCAGAAAGGCGTACCGAGAAGTCCGCCGGCAATGAGCATGGCCCCAACTGCAAGGACAAACGAATTGCTCTTCTTCAGGGCAAGCGCGCCAAACAGCGGCTGCACAATACCAACCGTCAGCTGTCCAACAGAGAGGGCAAAACTGACGGATGCGTAATCGACGCCGCTCCTTTCTGCAATCGATTCAAGCATGACTCCATAGTTCGCTCTGAGGCCGCTTCCAAACCCGTAGATCAGAAATGCTGCTGCCGAGACTGCCAGTGCGACCCATGCCCTTTTCTGTCCTGTATGCCGGTCCATCCCTGCTCTCCTTTTCTTTCTAATAATGTAATGATCAGATGAACAATTCATCGATCGAATACAGTGCTGCTTTCCCACTCATGAAGATTTTCGTTCCCTCCCTTCTGCAGTAAAGGGTGCCGCCCCGCTTCGATGCCTGGTATGCGACGAGAGTCTCTTTTCCAAGAGCATCTGCCCAATAGGGGATGATATGGGGGATGATATGACAGTGGCCGGACCCGCAGACCGGATCCTCAGCCACACTAAGCTTTGGGGCAAAACTGCGTGAGACGCAGTCTGTCTCCTCCCCGGGAGCCGTGACCTGCAGCAGAAGACCGTCAAGTTCCTTCACTTTATCCAGATCAGGCTGAAGCTGTCGGACGGTCTCCTCGCTGTCCAGCACACAGAGAAGATCCCGTCCCATAAAGGCTTTGACAGGACGGACTCCCAATTTTACATATTGTTTTGACGCATTATCATAAATTCTTAAATACCCTGCGGCTTTCTGTCAGGCTGTATTCCACCCGGGGCGGGATCTCATCGTAGGACTTCCTCTGGATCAGGCCATTTGCGAGCAGCTCACTTCGTTTCGACGGCCTCATTATAGCCGTGCTGCGCAGTAGAAGGAAGATATAAGCAAATTGATGAGTCACTATTAAATTTCATAGTACCGCTTCAGGCTGCTTATATTTCTTCATACCCATGACCTGTGTAGGGGAGAAATCGCTCCAGGATGTCGGAAGTTTTTACCTTCATGTATCCGGTGGTTGTTCCGTCGCTGCATCCGTACCATTCTTCAGAGACTACGTCGCGGTCTATGACGATGCGCACATCGCGGGCCGTCTCCAGGAGACTGCTGAAGATGGTGGCTGCACCGATCTTTGTGCCGAGCATGGACTCCATCCGTTCAGAGGGAGCAAATGACACGCGGGATACATGGAGGGCGCTGCTGAAATCTTTTGAGCGAAATGCCTTATCCCCTGCTGTGATGAAGAGGTAGAAAGCTGTTTTCTGTCTATTGCACAGAAAGAGGGTTTTCACCATCTTCATATCCAGAGCCTTATCAATTTCGATACAGTCTTCCATCGTAATAGCCACATCTGTGTCCACTCTCTGGTAGGGAATAGAAAGAGCATCCAGTGCCTCGTATACTTTTTTCTGAAGATCCGTGTGAAGATCGGCCGGTGCCGTTGTAAAAATCTTGCTGACAAACATTGTTTTTCTCCTTTGCTTTTTACTGTTTCCAAAAAGGATCGTATCATGGAAATGTAAATTCGAAAAACAAATAATTCAAATACTATTGATCACAAATTGTGATGAACATCTCACGCCGCTCAAGATCAGGATTGCCTTCCGATCGTTTCTTCCGCCGGCTGCGTGAATCGAATTATCTGTCTGAAATAAAGCTTTGACAATTGTATCCAAACAGGATATATAATGATTTTATACTATCCAATAAAGACACATGCCAAATGAAATACCTTATACGGGAACATCCGCAATGCTGTCGATGCCAGCAGAGCGGACATGGATTTTGAAATATAATAACTATTGTACATGCAGGTATTGATCAATTTTAAAAGGAGAACATTATGGGACTGATAAAAGGACTTCATCATGTGGCACTTCGCTGTGTCGGCGAAGAGGAAATGAATAAAGCAATCGCATTTTATACAGA
>OMWV01000058.1 GCA_900314845.1 uncultured Eubacteriales bacterium | reverse complement strand
GAGATTTATGGTTCCGAGTTTGGATGAACAGAAGCTAATAGGTGCCTTCTTTCAGAATCTTGATAATGCTATCACTCTTCATCAGCGAAATTGTGGTAATGTGAAGGATTTGGAAGAAGTCCTTATTACCGGGTGCTTAGGGACATCGCTTTGTAAGCGATATATGAATAACAATATATGATATTATCCTCAAAGGGGGCTATATAGATGGCGGAACTCGAATCTACAATAGAAAAGAATCTGATCGATCAGTTGACAATGGGGGAATCCCAGTGGACCTATCGTCCGGATATCACAGATGAGGAAGCCCTTTGGAATAATATCCGTTCGATTCTGGAGAATAATAATAAAGCTGTTTTGGACGGTACGCAGCTGTCTGATCAGGAGTTTGCGCAGGTGAAGAATCAGCTTTCCTTTCCGACTTTTTATGATGCTGCGATCTGGATCGCTGGAGAGAACGGAAAGGCGATGGTTCACGTGCAGAGGGACAACAAAACTCTTCATCTTGTCGTACTGGATCGTGCGGACAAGGCAGGCGGTTCGTCTGTCTATGAGGTAATTAACCAGTACAAGGCAACCAGAGACACAGAGAATACAGGCAGAAATCGCCGTTTTGATGTGACCCTGCTGATCAATGGTATTCCTCTTATCCATATAGAGCTCAAAAACCGTGAGCATCCATATATGGATGCATTTCGCCAGATTAAGAAATACATTGTCGAAGGAAGATTTACCGGGCCATTTTCCTGTATTCAGATGTTTGTCGTTTCCAATGCGGTAAATACGAAATATATCGCTCCTGCTATGGATAACGATCTGAATGAAAAATTTCTCTGCGGATGGAGTGATAGGCAGAATAATTCGGTGGCAAATTATCTCGAGTTTGCCAAGCAGGTTCTGCGTGTGCCGGAAGCTCATGAGATGGTAACCCAGTATGTGGTCCTGGACAGCGATTCCAGAAGCGTGATACTTCTCCGTCCCTATCAGATTCATGCGATTGAAGCCATCCGTGAAGCGTCCAAGAGAGGCGAGTCTGGTTTTATCTGGCACACAACCGGGTCCGGCAAGACATTGACATCATATAAGGCGGCAAGAAATCTTCTGCAGGATATTCCATCAATAGAAAAAAGCATTTTCCTGATAGACCGAAAAGCGCTTGACACCCAGACAAAGCAGGCATTTCAGTCCTATGCAGAGAGTGATGTGGTATCTGTTGATGATACAGAAAATGTCGATGATTTGATGAAGAAGCTCGGCAATGACGATCAGCAGATGATTGTTACAACGATTCAAAAACTGCATATTGTGATGAAGCGTCTGAAGGGTAAGGAGGATACGCCCCGTTACAAACGCATTCACAACAAGAGGATTGCCTTTATTGTGGATGAATGCCACAGAACGGTTACGCCAGAGACGCAGCGAATGCTGAAGGATTTTTTCTATAACTCCCTGTGGTATGGTTTCACGGGAACGCCGATTTTTAAAGAAAATGCTTACAAGGCTCAGGGAGATCTGCCAAGAACGACGGAAGAAATGTTTGGAAGGCCCCTGCAGAAATATACGATCAAGGATGCTATCCATGATGAAAACGTGCTTGGCTTTTTGGTTGAGTACATGGGCGGTGAGGGAAAGGATGCCAGAGGCAATAAAGTAGCCCTGGATGACAGCGTTTTTGATTCCAGAAGTCATAGACTTTCTGTGCTTAATGTGATGCTCAACGAATGCGAGCAGAAACTTGGTATTGATAATGGTGCCGGCAAGAGCTATGAGGGTCTTTTGACGACAGATTCTATCCCTCACGCCCAGGCTTATTACAGCCTGTTAAAGGAAGTGAAAGAGGGAAAGACCGATATTGTCATTAATCCGGATTTTAAGAAACGCCTCCCGGATTTTCCAAAGTTTGCCATTACCTACAGCGTCAGCGAGAATGAGGAAAGATCCATTGCCGACCAGAAACTGATGAAAGAATCTATGATCGAGTACAATGAAATGTTTGGTACTCATTTTGACCTGTCACAGCTGGAAGCATACAATACAGACCTCAGCGAGCGTCTTGCCCGCAAAAAGAAAAGATATAAGTCTCGTTCGGAACAGCTGGATTTCGTTATCGTTGTAGATCGTCTGCTGACGGGATTTGATGCTCCGTGTCTGTCTACCGTATTTGTAGACCGGAATGTCATGCCATATCATTCCATTATCCAGATGTTCTCAAGGACCAATCGGCTTTTCGATAAGTTCAAGAATAATGGGCAGATCATTACACTGCGAAATCCGGAAACTTGGAAGAAAGCTGTCAATGATGCACTGATCCTCTACTCAGACGGGGGCGAGACCAGTGCTGTATCCCCAGATTGGGCTGATACGGAGGACAAGTTTATAGAAGCAGTAAAACGCCTGCGTGATACTGCGCTGACGCCATCCTTCATCCCCACTCTTAGCATCGCCGGGAGGAAGAGATTTGCAAAAGCATTTCAGACATTCGACCGGCTGTATGCTTACATCAAAGCCTTCACGAAATGGTCGGAGAGAGGACTTGACTACTATGGACTCTCCGAGAAGGACTATGAAGATTATCTGGCTGCTTACAAGAATGTCCTGGAGGAAATCCCTCGTGAGTCGGGTGAAAGTGATGACGGTGAGGAAGTGGACCTTGAGTATATTCTGAAAGCTTATGATGTTGCTCAGATTGACTATGAGTATATTGTGGCGCTGATCCAAGAGTATATTTCTGGCGGCGGCAATATGGATTTGCTCCGCATGCAGAAGATGGCGGAGGAGATTGAAAACTATATAAAGACGCTGAGTTCCACAAATTCGAAGCTTGGCGGGCTGATGCAGTCCCTGTGGGATCAGGTTATCAAAGAGCCTCAGAACTTCAAGGACAAACGAGTGGCGACTGTCCTGGAAGAAATGCGGTCTGCAGCCATTGGCAAATGCGTTGATGAGCTCTGCAAGAAATATTATCTCGATCGAAGCGCCGTCATGTACGCCGTAGAACATTATCATGGCGATGAGAATATTCCTAACATGAGCACGATAAAAGAGACTGGGGACTACCAGGCATTTGCAGAGGCCAATGCGGGAGTCAAAAAACTGAAATACCGGCGGCAGGTTGAGAATGCATTGCGCACAGCGCTCGTAGAAGAGATCGGACCGCTGCTTGGGGAAGAGATGTAGCATGAAAATCTTTGCAGAATCTGTACTGATAAATACCATCTTTCAGATGAGAGAATTATAACAGCCTGCGGAAGGCGTAAGGGAGGCAATGATTATGTTTGATAAATTTCGTCTTAAGGCTGTGCTTGTCGAATACAAGAAGGATTTAGTACCCAAAGGATGGAAAGATGAAAGCTATAAGTGGGAGGCAGTTAAGTGCTTTCAGGATAACTGGGATGTGAATGCCGAGGGTTTTGCTGATATGCTGCATAGATCTCTTGACAAGACGTTTAATCTTCTGACTTCGAGGAACAATTTCCCTAGAGAAATGATAGAGAACTTTGCAAAGAGTGCACCGGAAGAAGTGCGTTCTATGTTCATCAAGCTTTATGATGAGACCAATGATGTGTATGACCGAATTAAAACATTCAAGGATCATTCTTCCATCCTGCTTGAAAAGTACGGGAATGGTGCGGCACAGCATTATCAGCATGAAAACGCCATCTGTGTGTATCTGTGGCTTCGCTATCCGGATAAATACTATATCTATAAATATAGCGAAGTAAAAAAGGTCGCGGATGAATTAAACTGCGATTACGATTTCAAGAAAGGCGCTTATGCAGAAAATATTCGAAGCTTCTTGAAGCTGTATGATGAGATTGATGAAGAACTGAAGTTGGATATAGAGCTGGTTGATCTTTTTCGTTCTCAGCTGACAGATTCCTGCTATCCTGATCCTGAGCTTCGGACTCTGACAATCGATGTAGGATTTTATATCAGTCATTATTATGCACAAAAAGAGGCACGGGAAGGATGGTTTCCGGCCGATTATACGCCTGGTTTGACGGTAGAAGATTGGGAAGAACTGTTGGGTGACAAGAGTGTATTTACTGATGGCAGTTTGGAAATAATGAAGCGTATGAAGGATTACGGCGGGCAGGCATCGTGTAAACAGTTATCTGTCAAGTATGGCGGATCAGTGCACTTTTACCGGGGCGGTTCTGTTGCCCTTGCCCGCAGGGTTGCTAAGAAGACCGGCTGTTCGCTTTTGGAGCAGGATAATGACAATTCTCGCTTGTGGCCAGTGCTGTATGTCGGGAAATGGGCTGATGAAGACGAGGAGGGAATCTATGTCTGGAAGCTTCGTGATGAGCTTTCGCAGGCTTTGGAAAGAGTTGATCTGAGCCGGGTTCAGCTATTTGTCTCGTCAGGGCAGAAAGAAGAATATCACAATTACTGGTGGCTCAATGCGAATCCGAAAATCTGGAGCTTTTCTGGTATCGGTATCGGAGAAGTGCAGGCTTACACCCTTTACAATGAAAACGGAAACAAGCGCAGAATATTTCAGAACTCTCTCGATGCGAAGGCTGGCGATCTTGTCATCGGATATGAATCTTATCCGGTTAAACAGATTGTTGCACTTGCAAGGATCAGTGCAGAACAGGACGGAGAGAAATTGTACTTTGAGAAAACAGAAGGTCTGTCTTTGCCGATTGATTATCAGACAATTAAAGCATGTTCGGAACTGCAAAAGATGGAGTACCTCATAAATCCACAGGGAAGCCTGTTTAAGCTGACCAAGGGGGAATATGATTTCATCATGGATATGATCCGCGAGGAAAATCCCATTACAAATGAAAAAGCGATCACTCCTTATACGAAAGATGATTTCCTTCAGAACGTGTATATGACAGAGGCTCGATATAATCAGCTGACTGCAGTCCTTCGCAACAAGAAGAATATTATTCTGCAGGGAGCTCCAGGTGTTGGAAAGACATTTGCAGCAAAGCGGCTCGCCTATTCCATGATGGGAGAGGTTGATGAGAATCGAATTGAATTTGTACAATTCCATCAGAACTATTCTTACGAAGATTTTGTGATGGGCTATAAGCCGGCTGGAGATGGATTCGAACTGAAGAACGGTATATTTTACCGTTTCTGTCAGAAGGCAGCTAACCAGCCCGACAAAGAGTATTTCTTCATTATCGATGAGATTAACCGCGGCAATATGAGTAAGATTTTTGGTGAATTACTTATGTTGATTGAGCGGGATTACCGCGGCTCGGAGCACAAGATTACGCTCGCTTACAATGGGCTTTCATTCTTTGTCCCGAAAAATCTTTATATTATAGGCATGATGAATACGGCAGACCGCAGCCTTGCCATGATTGATTACGCACTGCGCAGAAGATTTAGCTTTTTTGGCATGAGTCCGGGATTTGATTCTGATGGATTTATTCAATATCAGAAGAGCCTGAACAATGAGACCTTTAATGAGCTGATTGACAAAGTAAAGGAATTGAATCAGAGAATCATCGGCGATAAATCGTTGGGGGAAGGATTCTGTATCGGACATAGTTATTTTTGCGGCCGCAGGAAAGATACGTGTACAGAGGAATGGATGCTGTCTGTTGTGGACTTTGATATTATACCGATGCTCAGTGAATATTGGTTTGATGATACGGCAGAACTGCAGCGCTGGGACAATATTCTGCACGGAGTATTTCAATGACAAAAGATAAGAGCATTTTTATCAAGAACATTTATTATATGCTATCCTATGCGTTTAGCATATTGCGTCAGGCAGAGGATGATAAAATCGCTGTGGAGGAATTCGAGAATATTCATAATTTGTTTGCAGCGATCCTTTCCAAAGGAATCAGCCGGCAGTTGAAGCAAGGACTGTATCGGGAATATATGAATAGGGTAGAAGATCTTACAGTTATGCGCGGAAAGATTAATATGCCGGGAACGATCAGAAACAGATTGCAGTGTCGGCAGCGTCTGACCTGTGAGTATGATGTGCTTTCAGAGAACAATCTGCTAAACCGGGTTCTGAAGACTACGGTAATGATTCTTCTTCAATATGGTGATGTTGATTCAGAATATAAGAATGTGCTCAAAAAGGAAATGCTGTTTTTCTCCAATGTTGATGAGATAGATCCATTCTTAATTCGATGGTCGTCAATTCATTTTCAGCGAAACAGCCAGGCATATCGTGTGCTGCTTTCAATTTGCAGGCTTATCATTGAAGGAATGCTTCTGACAACAGATGACGGAGAATACAAACTGGCATCCTTTATAGATGATCAGCGAATGAGTCATCTGTATGAAAAATTCATTTTGGAATATTATATTGCAGAGCACAAGGAATTGGACGCTGCCGCCGCACAGATTCCCTGGTCGCTTGATAACGGTGTAGGCACGCTGCTTCCAATCATGCAGAGTGATGTCATGCTGTCTGATAAGGGAAAACATCGGATACTCACCATAGATGCCAAATATTATACTCATTCACTTGCTGAGAACAGGTTTGATAAGTATACGATACATTCTGGAAATTTGTATCAGATTTTCACGTATGTGAAGAACTTGGACACAGAGCTGAAGGATCATGACCATACAGTTTCCGGCATGCTCCTTTATGCTAAGACAGATGAGGAGCTGTATCCAGATAATGTTTACCAGATGAGCGGGAATGAAATCAGTGTCCGGACGCTGGATCTGAATCAGGATTTTTCCAAAATCCGGGCACAGCTTGATGGAATAGTAGATGAGTACTTTGGAGGTGCTGATGAGATATAGCACTACTCATAATAAAGTCAGGAGACCACCTATGCAAAAAGACAAAGTATACGCCATGAAGTTTTGTGATGTTTATCCCTGCCTTGTCAATAAGGCTCTGCGCAAGGGCCGGACGGAGGAGGAAGTGCAGCAGGTCATCTTCTGGCTTACCGGCTATGATAAGGCAGCTCTGGAGCGGATCCTTAAAGATGGCATCGACTACAGGACATTTTTTAAGAATGCGCCGAAAATAAATGAGAAGGCTTCCCGGATTAAGGGCAAGGTCTGCGGGATCAGCGTGGAGTCTATTGAGGATCCCCTGATGCAGAAGATCCGGTGGCTGGATAAGCTGGTCGATGATCTGGCCAAGGGCCGGCCAATGTACAAGGTGCTGATGGCTGATCCGGAGGATTATCCGGTCTATGAATTTGACGCGGTCATCAGACAGAATGGCCAGATGGATGCCGCCTATGTTGAAGTCCCGTTGGATGTGGAGAAGATATTTGGCAGGAAGAGGGTTCCGGTCCACGCCGAATTTGACGGGGCTCCTTATGACGGGCAGCTGGTCAGGATGGGCACGCCCTGCCATATTATCGGGATCCGGAAGGATATACGAGGGGAAATAGGGAAAAGGTTCGGGGATACGGTTCACGTTTCCATAAAGGAGAGATAAGCTTCCCCTCTTATCTCCTGCTGATTCGGTGCTTTTTTTCTTCCCGCTTCGCTATCCGCTCTTTTTCCTGCTCGTCGAGGTAGGCGTCGATTTCCTGCTCGGCTTCCTCTGTCTGAGGATGGATCATGAGTTTGCCGACGATGTTTTTTGCGTCGCGGGTCTTGACGTAGATATAGCCGAGGACGCTGCTGATGACAGCGCCGATGAAGTTGACCAGGAGATCTTTCATGGTGTCGATGATGCCGATGTCCAGGTAGCCGCCTTTTATGACGACCTGCTTGCCATCGGCTGTCTTTATGATGGTTTCTGAGATATGGTTCACCGTATGCGGGATCTGCGAATGGGTCGGATCCAGCCTTACAGATGAGATGCTCTGAACAATATAATCCTTCTGCATGTCCAGACCAAAGAACTGGTCGCCGAAGAATTCGATGAACTCCCACATGACGCCGATCGTCATGGAGAAGCAGAAGGCCGTGAACGCGAGGTACAGGGGGGTCAGGTTGAAGTGTTCGCTGTGCCGGTTCAGCAGGTCGACCATGGCGAAGCCGATCACAGCGCAGAGGAAGCCGTTCATCGTGTGCAGCATGGTGTCCCAGCCGGGGATCTGTGTGTAGAAGCGGTTCACCTCCCCGAGGATCTCCGCCGCGAAGATAAAGAGATAGATGATGCGTTCGAACAGGGGCGGGATCTCGATCTTCAGCTGATTCTCGAAAAATGCAGGCAGCAGGAAAAGAATCAGAGAGAGGAGGCAGAGGGCTGCATTCTCATACTGACCCTGGACGATGCACAGGATCATTGACACGATCACCAGCACTCTCAGGGTCGTATAGATCTGAAATGTCTTCGGATCCGGTCCTTCAGCCTGTCTATCTGCCTGCGCAGTTTTCTTCGGTTTTTCGACATGCTGTTTCCCTCCCTCTCTGCTCTGATATTCGAGATTCTTTCTCCAGATAGTGGCATATATCTTTGATAAGAACAATCGTAACGCGTCCATACCCCCTTGTCAATCACCCGCCGCTCCGGCATGGGGAGCGTCAGAACCGGGAAGGCCTGAGCAGGAGCCTTCTATTCCATTTTTCGGCTTTTATGGTATCATGAAAACAGAGATAGATTTGGAGGAAAGGGAGAGGAGGAGAGATTATGGCTGCATTTGACCGTGTTTTGTCCGGTATCCCGGAGATGGATGCCGCCCTGGACAATATCCGTCTGGGGGATAATGTTGTCTGGAGAGTTTCTGATCTGGAGGATTTTCGGACTTTTGTCAGGCCCTATGTTTTGCAGGCCGTCCGCGATGGGAGGACGATCATCTATATCCGCTTTGCGGAGCATGAGCCCATCATCCCCCTGAGATGGGCGCGGGATATGGGCATCCATGTGGAAAATGTGGAACTTTCCCACCGCTTCGAGACATTTACGGTGGATGTCCACCAGATCATTGCCCGATACGGGCTGGATGCCTTTTATGTTTTTGACTGTCTGTCCGAGCTGCAGACAGCTTGGTCGACAGACCTGATGATGGGGAATTTCTTCAAGGTGACCTGCCCCTTCTTGTTCCAGCTGGACACGGTGGCCTATTTCCCTCTCATCCGGGGCATGCACTCCCTGGCTGCGATCGATAAGATCAGGGGAACGGCACAGGTATTTCTTGACGTCTATGCGGATCCCGGGCGGACGGACAGGCTCTATGTGCGGCCGGGAAAGGTATGGCGGCGCAGCTCGGACACCATGATGTATCCCCACATATTTTCCCGGCAGAAGCAGACATTCCGCCCGGTGACGGACGGGGTGCAGACGAGCCGTTTCTACAACATCTACGAGGCCTGCCAGAGGCCGGGGGAGGATCAGGACACAGACTTCTGGGACCGTTTCTTCCGCGATACCCGGCGCCGTTTCCGGGATGGATACGACGTGCAGGCGGCCTGCGACCGCATGTGCAGGATCATGATGAGCCGGGACGAACATATGCGAAGGCTCATCCACGAGAATTTTCAGCCACAGGATTTTTTCCGTGTCCGGGACCGAATGATCGGCACGGGCATGATCGGCGGAAAGGCCTGCGGCATGCTGACGGCCCGCAAGATTCTGCAGAACCGGGAGCCGGATATCTATGCCCGGCTGGAGCCCCATGATTCCTACTATATCGGGTCGGACGTTTTCTACTCCTACATCGTGGACAACGGTTTCTGGGATCTGCGGGTGGAACAGAGAAAGCCGGAAGGCTATTTTGCCCTGGCAGATGAATTTGCCGAAAAGCTGAGGTCGGGGAAGTTTGATTCCCGCATAGAGGCCCGTTTCCACTTTATGCTGGACAGCTACGGGCAGGATCCCTATATCGTCAGATCCAGCAGCATTCTGGAAGACGGATTTGGCAATGCATTTGCCGGCAAATACGAGTCGGTCTTCTGCGTGAATTCGGGTACGGAGGAGGAAAGGCTAAAGGAGCTGGAGCAGGCCGTGAGGATCGTCTATGCCAGCACCATGAGCCGGTCCGCCCTGGACTACAGGCGCCGGCGCGGCCTGGATAAGAGGGATGAGCAGATGGCCCTTCTGGTCCAGAGAGTGTCCGGTTCCCGCTACAACGGCTATTTTATGCCCTGCGCGGCGGGTGTGGGCTATTCGACAAGCCCTTACCGGGTAAGGCCGGACGCCGACCCCGCTGCCGGCATGCTGCGCCTGGTCATGGGTCTGGGCACGGCCGCCGTTGACCGGATAGAGGGGTCTTATCCCCGGATCGTGGGCCTGGATAAGCCGGAGATAACGACCGCCTCATCGGACGCGGAGCGGCACAAGTTCTCCCAGAGGAGCGTTGAGCTGATAGACCGGGTGAAGAGAAAGATCATTCAGGTATACCCGGATACCCTCCTGCCCCTGCTGCCGGATTATATGAAGGATGCCCTCCTGGACCATGACCGGGAGGCGGAGCGGCGCTTCCGCGAGCGGGGGCAAAACCGCAAGATCTACTATGTTTCCTGCGGGGGTCTTGTGGAAAATAAAGAGCTGATGGGATGCATGCGCACCATGCTCCGGACTATCCAGGATGTCTACCAGTATCCGGTCGACATCGAATATACGATAAATATAGGGGATGAGGGGGATTTTGTGATCAATCTTCTCCAGTGCCGGCCTCTGCAGGGCCTTTCGGATGACGGCCTGGGCAGCCGGGCTGCCCTTGAGCCTCTTCGGGAGGGGGAAGATGTCCTGCTGGAGTGCAGGCATGCTTCCATGGGCACGTCCCGCAAGTGTAAGGTGGATGCCATCGTTTATGTGGATCCTGAGAAATACTACCGCCTGCCTTATGCAAACAAGCCTGATATTGCCCGCCTGATCGGCAGGATCAATGAGCGCCTGCAGAAAGCGGCCGCGGGCGGGAGTCCCCTGCAGGCTGTCCTCATGGTGCCCGGACGGGTCGGAACCTCATCGCCGGAGCTGGGCGTGCCGGCTTCCTTTGCCGATATCAGCGCATTTTCCGCCATCTGCGAGATAGCGGAAAGCTCCATCGGCTACAATCCGGAGCTGTCCTACGGCAGCCACATTTTCCAGGACCTGGTCGAGATGAATATCCTGTACGCGGCCGTATTTGAAGGGGCAACGACCCTTTGCTATAAGCCGCAGCTCCTGGCGCAGAGGGAAAATGATCTCCCGGCCGTCCTGCCGGATGCCGCACAGGCTGGCGCCCTGGCGGACCTGATCGGCGTCTATGGCTTCTCGGAAAACTTCCGGCGCTCCTTCCCCGGATCGGCGGCGGGGGATGCCGAATGCCTGCTCTGCCATGATATGAAAAATGAGCAGCTGCGGATCTCGTTTCGACCTGCAGCACCTGAATCAGGCGGACGCTTCGAGAAGGATGAACGTAGCCAGAACTACAGTGACAGCTATCTATGAACGGGCGCGGACAAAGCTCGCGGATGCTCTTGTAAATGGGAAACGCCTTCGGATAGAAGGGGGCAACGTGGAGTTCCGGCCTCAGCAGACCACATCACACAGGGTGGCCGCAGGCAAAGGAGAAAACGTTATGAGAGTAGCAGCAACATATGATAAAGGAAATATCTTTCAGCATTTTGGCAGGACAAGTCAGTTTAAGATCTATGACGTGGAGGATGGCAAAGTAACTTCTGCCCAGGTGATAGATACAAACGGCGTAGGTCATGGGGCTCTTGCCGGATTTTTAAAGAACAATCACGTGGATACGCTGATCTGCGGCGGCATCGGGGGAGGAGCCCAGGCTGCCATGAATGAAGCGGGCATCACATTGTACGGAGGCGTGTCCGGAGACGCGGATCAGGCCGTTGAAAGACTCCTCGATGGAAGCCTTACCTATGACCCCAATGTGGTGTGCAGTCATCATGACGGCGGGGAATGCGGCCACCATGAGAGCGGGAGCTGCGGCAAGGGCGGCTGCCATCAGGGCGAATAAAAAGAGTGGAAATATTTTTATCAGTCAGAGGAGGGGCCAAATTGAAGATACGGCATGCGGTGAAAGAAGATCTGGAGAGACTGGCTCAGATAGAGGCCGTCTCCTATCCTGAGGCAGAAGGGGCTTCCCTGGAAAGCATAAGGGGGCGGCTTGGGGTTTACCCGGATCATTTTTGGCTGCTGGAGGCAGATGACGGACAGATCGCCGCCTTTGTCAACGGCTTTGTGACAGGGCAGGCGGATCTGACGGATGAGATGTATGATAAGCCTCAGATGCATGACCCCCAGGGGGACTGGCAGATGATATTTTCCGTCGTCACATCTCCCGAGTACAGGAAGAGGGGCTATGCCGGCCTGCTGCTTGAGCAGGTGATCGCCGACGCGAAGCGGGAAGGAAGAAAGGGGATCGTCCTTACCTGCAAAGACCGCCTGATCCCCTATTATTCCAAATTTGGCTTTCAAAACGAAGGGGTCTCGCAGTCCGTTCACGGCAACGTCGTCTGGTATCAGATGAGGATCAGCTTCATTTAAAAAGAAGGCTTGACAGGAAGGAAAAAGAGGTATATATTACCTACTAAACAGATAGACATTATAGATTTTATAGAAGGGAGAATGCCTTATGACAACCAGAACGCAGAGAACCATGAACATGTGCGCAATGATGGACGGTATGCAGATGATGTTCGGTTTTTCTATGGATATGTGCTTCTCCCATCTCGCAGATGATCGAAGGATGCGAATGCATCGCTAATGGTCGATGCTGAATGTTGAAATATCCGGGAGGCACGTATAGCGGCCTCCCTTTTTTGTATGATGTGGGAGGCCCGGCGCCTCCCTTTTTTGTGTGTGCGGCGCCCGCCGGAAGAATTCATGTTTGTGGCGTCAGCCAGGGTAATGGGGAGAAAACCAGGACTGTGGCGCCCGCCGGAAGAATTCAAAACGACCAAAGGGCGACTTACGTCCATAATCGGCAAATTGGCTTGAATGGACGTAATCCCTTTTCCGGCAGTCAAAAGTTACGTCCAAAATGAGCGAAACCCCAATAATGGACGTAATTTCGCCAGAAGAAATCATGTATGTGGCATATGCCCGATAAGATCAGGCCCGGCGGCAGCCTGGCGCCCGCCAGAAGAAATCATGTGTGTGGCATATATCAGACAATGGCAGACCCGTATGGGATCCTGGCGCCCGCCGCCTTTTATGTTAATTATCAAGGAGTTAATAAAATGAGTTACGATATACAGACCCGATGTATCCACGGACAGGAGCATAGCCGCGAGGATGCTTTGTGTTCCATATCTTATCCGATCTATCAGACAGCTTCTTTTTCCCACCTGACTCCGGGGCACAACCCCTCAGGTTTTGATTACAGCAGGGAGTCAAACCCGACCCGGTCCTATCTGGAGGAGACGATCTCTTCTCTGGAGTACGCGGCGGACAGCATTGCATTTTCGTCGGGAATGGCTGCCATCTCTGCCTGCTTTGAGCTGTTTCGGCCGGGTGACCATGTCATCTGCACGGACGACCTTTACGGGGGAAGCGTCCGTCTCTTTCAGACCATATCGGAGAAAAACGGCCTGGAGATAGACTTTGTCGACACGTCTCATGTGGAAAATATTAACAATGCTCTCAGGCCGAATACGAAGGCTATCTACGTTGAGACTCCGACGAATCCCATGATGCATGTCACGGATATCGCGGCAGCCGCGCAGATCGCGCAGGCGGCGGGCGCCCTGCTGATCGTGGATAATACATTTTTAACGCCCTATCTGCAGAATCCGCTGCTTCTGGGCGCTGACCTGGTCGTGCACAGCGGCACCAAGTATCTGTCCGGCCACAATGATACCATAAGCGGCTTCCTCTGCATAAAGGATCAGGCCCTGGCCGACAGGCTGCGCCTCATTGCAAAAACAACAGGAGCCGTCCTTGCGCCATTTGACAGCTGGCTGGTGCACAGGGGCATAAAAACCCTGCCCATCCGGATGGAGAGGCATGAGGAAAATGCCAGACATCTGGTCCATGTGCTTCAGAATATAAAGTATGTGAAAAATGTCTACTATGTGGGCCTGCCGGGCCACCCGGGCTATGAGCTGAACAAAAAGCAGGCCAGGGGAGCAGGCGGCATGATCTCATTTGAAGTGGACAGCGCGCAGAGGGCCAGAAAACTGCTGGAGAGCGTGCGCCTGATCACATTTGCGGAGAGTCTGGGAGGGACGGAGAGCCTTTTGACCTACCCCATCGCCCAGACCCACACGGACGTGCCGCAGGATATGCGGGAGAAGGCCGGCATTACCGACAGGCTGCTCCGCCTGTCCGTCGGCCTGGAGAGCGCTAAGGACCTGGAAGATGACCTGCTGCAGGCATTTGGGCTTTTATAGGAGGCAGCTTATGTACGATTTTGATGAGATCATTGAAAGAAGAGGAACGAATTCCCTGAAATATGATTTTGCGGCCGAGAGGGGCCGCCCGGCGGATGCCCTCCCCCTCTGGGTGGCGGATATGGATATCCGGGCTCCCCGGCCGGTCATAGACGCCCTGGTGGAGACTGCCCGCCGCGGCATCTACGGCTACAGCGAGGTAAAGGAGGAATACGCAAAAAGCGTCACCGGCTGGTTTGACCGCCGTTTCGGCTGGAAACCGGATACGGCCTGGCTTGTCAAGACGCCCGGCGTTGTATTTGCCCTCGCCCATATCGTGCGCGCCTTTACAGAAAAGGGGGACGGCGTGCTGATCCAGACGCCGGTCTATTATCCCTTTTTCGAGGTCATAGAGGATAACGACAGGAGGGTGGTCGAGAGCGAGCTTGTGCTGCGCGGCGGCCGTTACCAGATAGATTTTGACGATTTTGAGCGCAAGATCGTCGATGAGAATGTGAAGCTCTTTCTCCTCTGCAGCCCTCATAACCCGACCTGCCGGGTCTGGAGCGCTGAGGAGCTGACCCGGATGGGGCAGATCTGCCACAGGCATGGTGTCCTGGTCGCCAGCGACGAGATCCACTGCGATCTTGTCAGGCAGGGCTTTGAGCACATCCCCTACCTGAAGGCGAATCCTTCCCTGGCCGATGAGTGCATCATCTGCACGGCGCCGACCAAGGCATTTAACATGGCCGGTCTCCAGGTGTCTAATAACTTTATCCCAAATGAAGCCAGGCGCTCGGCCTTTCGCAAGGAAATCGACAAAAGCGGCTATTCCCAGCACAACACATTCGGCCTTGTTGCCGCGAAGACAGCTTATGACGCGGGCGAGGAGTGGCTAAATGAGCTGCTGCCCTATCTGGAAGGGAATCTGGATATCCTGCGGGAGGCGGCAGCCAGGATAGAGGGGGCCAGGCTGATAGAGCCGGAAGGAACATATTTTGCCTGGATCGATTTCAGGGACAGGGGCCTTAGCGATGAGCAGATCGGCCAGATCATCACGGACAAGGCAAAGCTCTGGCTTGACCCCGGTCCCATATTTGGAAAGAAGGCGGGATCGGGTTTTCAGCGCATAGCCTACGCCTCCCCACACGCCCTGATCCGGGAGGCGGCTGACCGCCTGGTACATGCCTTTGAGGGCAAGTCGGGACAGTCGTGATCCGGGACTGCGGAAAAAAATTAAAATAAATCATATATTGCCTATTGACATACTAGGAATAAAGTGTTATCCTTACAGCATCTTAAAGGAAAGGAAGATTTGGATATGCGCAGAAATTGCACCAGAGGATTCAGACAGAATTGTTGTATGCGAATGTGCCACTCCCGGGCAGCAGATATGACCGGGCGATGCTGGAGGCAGCTCATTTGCGCGTGTCCATCGCCTGATATAAATTGCTATGCGGTATAGGTTCCGTTATCTTTTATAAGGACTGCCGCAGAAACAAGAAGTCATTTGCCGGGGAGCTTTATTACAGCCTCCGGGCTTTTTCATTGCTCATTTGCAGGATAAGGCCCGGAGGGAGGCATCCCGTTTTGAAAATTAGATGATCAGAAGAAAGGAATAGATAATAAATGAGTGAGAAAAAGGTTGTAATCATCACAGGAGCAGCACAGGGAATCGGATTCGCGACGGCAAAGAGATTTGCCAGGGGAGGATATCGTGTCATCCTCACAGACATCCACAAGGAGCAGGTAGAAGAAGCGGCGAAGAAGATCGCCGATGAGGGATATGAGACAGACGCCTATGAGCTTGACGTCGTGAATTATAAACAGGGCCAGGAAGTTGTGGCGGATATCGTCCGCAAATACGGCCGCATAGATGTCCTCTTTAACAACGCGGGCATCACCGGCCACCGCCCGACTCTGCTGGACTTTGATCCGGATCAGATCAGGCAGGCGGAGGAAGTCAACCTCTGGGGCTCTGTCTATCTGATCCAGCATGTGGCGAAAGTATTTGTGGAAAAGAAGATCCCCGGCTCCATCATCAATGTTTCCAGTTTTGTAGCCACGGTGGCGGAGTGGTCGCCCTTCGGTTATGAGATCTCAAAGGCCGCGGTTGACGGGCTGACGAGGACAGCTGCCTTCCATCTCGGCAAATACGGTATAAGAGTGAATTCCGTGGCGCCGGGCTGCACGAAGACGGAGATGGCTTTAAAGTATGATTACGCTGATCCCAGGATCCGCCAGATCCAGCAGGACCGTACCGTTCTGCACAAATGGATAGAGCCGGAGGAGATCGCAAATGCAGTATTTTTCCTGGCCAGCGATGAGGCAAGCGCCATCACAGGCGTAAAGCTTCCGGTTGACGCAGGCTACACGATCACCAAGGATGACAATACGAAGAGTCTTTATAACGAAGACTGACAGAGGGAGGGAAAATACTATGGCCAATATACATAAATCCGTTCTTGAGCTTGTGGGAAATACGCCGCTTGTGGAAGTGACAAATTATGAGGAGAAGCATCATCTCAAGGGGAGACTGATCGGGAAGCTTGAGTTTTTAAACCCGTCAGGATCCGTGAAGGACAGGATCGCCAAGAGTCTTGTGGAGGATGGAATTGCCAGGGGCAAGGTGTCCGAGGGCGGCACGATCGTTGACTGCACGTCCGGCAACACAGGCATTTCTCTGGCGACTGTGTGTGCTGTCCATAAGCTGCAGCTGGATCTTTACCTGGAGCCCGGCACCACAAAGGAGCGCCAGCAGGTCTATGATGCCTTTGGCCTTGACGTGAAGACCCTCTATGATCTGGACGAGGTCAAGGATTTTGAAAAGACAGGTCTTGTGCTCGACGACCTGATCGCAGGCCTGCAGCGGGTGGCAGATGAAAAGGAAAATGCTTATTATGTAAGCCAGACGCAGAATGAGGTCAACCAGGAGACCCATTACAAGACAACGGGCCCTGAGATCTGGAGAGATACAGACGGAAAGGTAGACTATTTCGTCGCTCTGGGCGGAACGGCCGGTACCCTGGTCGGTGTCGGAAGGTATCTGAGAGAGAAGAATCCTGATGTGAAGATTATCGGCGTGCAGGCGGCTCCCTCCTCCAGGCCGGACAGCCCGGATTTTACAGGGAAAATAATTGATGGAACGCTTCCGGTGGGAAATGTGGATGAGAGTTTGATCCCTACCCTGATCCGGACAAACCTGAATAATGGCTTCCATTTCGATGAGATCATAGATGTCAAGGCGGAGGATGCCTACGAGACTGCCCAGGATGTGATCCAGACGGACGGGCTTTTCCTGGGGACATCGGCAGCGGCGGCCCTTACAGCGGGCAGGCGGATCGCCGAGAGGCCGGAGGCCGAGGGCAAGAACATCGTCGTGATATTCCCGGATAACGGCTACAAGTACCTGTCAACCGATCTTTTTAAGAGAAATAAGTAAGGAGGGGCAGAAGCGATGGCAGAAGCATTTCCAAAGATAACGATCAAGGCTCCCCTCAAGGTGCCCCAGCTGAATGAAGAGATCCTTCTTGAGAGCATAAAAGAGGTTGTAGAATATCTGGATCATTATGCCGTAAAGAGCCCGGACGGGACATACTGGAAGCAGAGCCCCGAGCCGGGTAAGGATTATGATGATGACCTGATCCTGACCCGGAAGGGCATCTACGCGGGCAGCGCGGGCATTGGCCTCTTCTACCTGGAGCTGTATGATGTGACCGGTGACGAGTCTTATCTGACCCGGGCCAGGGAAGCGGCAGATTATATCATCGCAAGCTATAATGGGACAGAATTTTATAAAAATATCCTTGACGGCGAGGCCGGCGGAGTGTGGCCGGTCAAGGGCTGGGGGACCAGCATGTACGCAGGACCCGCGGGGGAAGGGCTTTTTGCCCGGCTCCTGTACGAGAAGACAGGTCAGGAAAAATACGCTCAGTTCTTCCTGAAGACGCAGGATGACTTGATCAGCGTCCTCAAGGATGACGGTCAGGGCGGCCTTTATCTGACAGACGCGGCGGATCTTATGTCCGACGGAAGCTTTGTCTTCAGCCTCCTGTACGCTTACAGAAAGACGAGCGACGGGAAATATCTTGACACGGCCGAGAGGCTGATCCGGCACAGTGATTCTATGATCCATGAGAGTGATAAGGGCGGGATCTACTGGGAGCTTCTGGATCTGTCCAAGGTGGGCTGGTCTAAGGGCGACGTTTTCCCGAATTTTGCCCATGGGACATCGGGTCAGGCTTACCTGAATCTCCTGCTTTACGAGGAGACGGGGAAGCAGGCTTATCTTGACAAGGCCCAGAAGGCATTTCAGTTCTTATCTCAGATCGCGGTTGGCGATGAGGAGGGAGCTCTTCTTCCCTACCTTTACAGCCCCGAGAAGGGAAGCTTTGATGAATTTTATTATCTGAGCTTCTGCCATGGACCTGTGGGATCCACGATCTTTTACAGGAAATTCTACGAGCTTACAAAGGATGAAAAATACCTGGAATGGTATAAGCTTCTGACAGGGGGCATCACGAAGATGGGCGCCCCGCTCAGGCACACACCCGGATACTGGAACAGCTACTGCCTCTGCTGCGGAGCCCCGGGCGTCCTCCTGCATTTTGTAAAATCCTATCAGTTTACGGGTGATGAGTTTTATCTGAAGCAGGCCGAGCTTACAGCGGCCAAGCTCATCGGCGATTCCTTTAAGGATGAGCAGGGCAGGAGATGGTATGCCGCATGGACGAGGAAGATCCCGAGCCTTGTGGAAACCTACACCGGTCTGTACTCCGGCGCGGCAGGCGCCGCCCTCTCCCTTCTCGCCTTATACGCCCAGCTTAAGGGCAAGAAGATCCTGGGGACGACGGATTATATTTTCCTGAAGGAGGACAATGCCTGACTTTTATCATAAGCCTTTATGACAAACTTTGAGGGCGGCCTCGCCGGATGCGGCGGGCCGCCCGATTTTATGGGCTGTAAGCCGGCGATGGGGGGATTCCGGCGCCTGCCAGATGAAATCAAGCAGGGCTGCCGCGGCTGCGGCAGCCCCTTGGCTGCAAAAATTATTGTATTACCTGGCCTGGGACAGATGGAAGATGTTTCCTTCCTGCTTTTCCAGCCCTGTTTCTTCATCGATGATATAGCGGGGCCGCCTTTTGGCCTCCATATAGGTTCTTCCCGTATACTGGCCCAGTATGCCGATGGCCGAAAGGATCAGGCCGGCCGCGGCCCAGAGAGAGAAGGCCATAAAGCCCTTGTAAAGGGATACGCCCCATATCAGGCTGGCTGCCAGCACGAGAACTGACGCGCCCAGAGACAGGATCCCCGCCCGCAAGATCAGCTCCATGGGTTTGAGGGAAAATGAGGTAAGGCCGTCCATGGCCAGATGGAGCATTTTCGGCAGGGGATATTTTGATTCCCCCGCTGTCCTTTCTTTGCGGCTGTAGTAAACTCTGTCCGTCTTAAAGCCAAGGGCGGGCACGATGCCGCGCAGATAGAGATTGCTTTCCCGGTACTGAGAGAGCGCTCGAAGGGCGCGATAGCTCATCAGCCGGAAATCGGCGCAGTTTTCTTCTTCTTCGACTCCCAGCCTTTTCATCATGCGGTAAAATGCTGCTGCTGTATTTCTCTTAAATGCTGTGTCTGTGTCCCGGTTTTCTCTGATCCCGTAGACGATCTGGGCTCCCTGCAGGTATTTGTCGACCATTTCTTCCATGACGCCGGGATCATCCTGCAGGTCTGCGTCAATGGAAATCGTGATGTCGTACCCGGCATCAAGAGCCCTCATGAGACCGGCCATCAGGGCATTCTGGTGGCCGGCGTTGTGCGCCAGGCTGATGCCCGCGAATATTTCGCTGCTCTTGTGCAGATGATTAATGATATCCCAGGTGGAATCCTGGCTGCCGTCATCGACGAAAAGGATCTTGCTGGCTGAAGAGACCTTGCCGCCAGCCTGCATGGACTGCAGCACATCCGCCAGTATTTTCCCGGACCGGGCAAGGACTTCTTCTTCATTGTAGCATGGAACAACGATCAAGAGAGAGGGCGTCCATGCTTTTGCTGTCTCAGGCTGCTTCATGGAAATATAAGGCCTTCTTTTTGCTGTCATATCTTCTCATCTCCTTTGATGCAGACTGAGACGTCTGCGTAAGATCGTATACAGTTGTGCCGCCGATGGTCTGGGCGGAATAATTCTCCTCCACCCAGGATGTGATCTGAGATGCCGTGTCGGATCCGCCGATCTGCGTCCCGCCAAAGCTTCCCGAGGCGATAAAGTAATGAATCTTCCCTTCCTTAACCCAGGCCTTAAACTGTTCGAGAGTCGGGGACGGATCTGACCCGTTGAAGCCGCCGATCGGCATAACGGAGCACTCTGATGCCAGCTGATAAGAAGCGGCGTTCTGGGATCCAACTGTGGCAGCCGCCCACCTGTAATCGGACGCGCCGCTCTGCAGAGCCTCGACAAGCTCATCGGAAACATTGCCGCTGCCGTCCAGCAGGCTGCCGCCGCCCTGGCCCCTCTGGCCGCCCTGCATGCTCTGGCCGCCCTGCTGGGTCTTGCCTTGGCTTCCATACTGAGATATGATCGGGGCGCCATTCTGGCCTGAGTTGGGTCCGAAATTCTGAGCCCCGTTAGAACTATTGCTCTGGGATCCATTCTGGCCCCCGTTCTGAGTTCCCTGCTGGCCGCCGCCCTGGGACCCGCCGGGGGTGCCGTTCATGCCGCCTCCCTGGAACCCGCCGGGGGTGCCGTTCATGCCGCCTCCCTGGGACCCGCCCGGGCCGCCGTTCATGCCGCCTCCCTGGGGACCGCCGTTCATGCGGCCGCCCATCGAACGAGTTCCCTCTACGGAGGGGCCGGCTGTTACGATAGAGCCGGTGTGGCCGATCGAGGCGGTGTAGATGGAATAAGCGGTCGGGGCCAGGAGGATAGAGGCAGCCAGAAGGGTCACAGACAAGGAAGGTAAAACCCGATTGAGAGCACCCGGGGTATCTGCCGCATTTTTCTGCCTCCTCTTTTTGAGATACAGAGTCCACATGAGCCCAAGGCCTGCGGCGGTCAAAATCGGTACAGCGGCTGCAAGGCCTGACATCTGGCTTGACCGGCGCAGGAGCACGATCGTCCACAGGCAGGAGGCCGCGGCAAGGCAGGAAGCCAGGATAAGGGCATATAATTTTTCCCTATGCCGGTACAGCTCTATGACGCAGATGGCGAAAAGGGCTGCCGCCGCGGGAGCCAGGGCCACGGTGTAATACTGATGGATCGTGCCGCCCATAAAGGAAAATACAAGGCCGGTCGTGATGAGCCAGCCGCCCCAGCAGATGATGCTGGCCCGCTTCATATTTGACCGCCAGCCGCGGCCGGCAGTCAAAAGCCCTATGACAATGCCGGCCAGAGCCGGTATGGCGATCCAGGACCACTGGGTTCCCCAGACCCCGTCAAAGAGGCGGGTGATGCCTGTCTGCCCCCACATGCCGGACTGGCCTTTTGCTATGGTCGTCGTCTGGGAAGCGCCGGGCAGGACCGCCCCTTCCATGGAGCCGGTGATCCGCCCCAGCCCGTTATAGGAAAATGTCAGTTCCAGGAAGGAGTTTGTCTGGGAGCCGCCTATGTAGGGGCGCATGTCTGCAGGCACGATCACGGTCAGCAGGACCCACCAGCCGGCGGAAACGATCAGGGCGCCAAAGGCCGCCAGAGAATCAAGCATTTTCCGGGACCATTTTGTCGGCGATGCCAGAAGAAAAGCGATGCCGATTCCCGGAAGAATGAGAAATGCCTGCAGCTGTTTTGTCAGGAAGGCAAATCCCATCGCGATTCCTGCCAGGACCATCCACTTTGTCCGGCTGCGGTTTGCCGCTTTCTCGTCCGGCAGCTGGCAGGCGCGCAGAATGCAGTATACGCAGCTGACAAGCAGGAGCATAAGCAGGGCGTCCGGATTGTTGAAACGGAACATGAGGCAGGCTATGGGGGTGACGGCCAGAGCCGCGCTGGCCAGGATGCCTGCCCAGTGGCCGTAGACCCTTTTGACTGCCGCGTAGAGCAGCCAGGTGGAGAGAACGCCCATGACAGCCTGGGGCAGCAGAATGGACCAGCTGGACAGACCGAAAATCTTTACAGAAAGGGCCATAGGCCAGATGGCGGCGGGCGGTTTGTCTACCGTTATGGAATTGCCCGCGTCAGAAGACCCCCACAAAAAGGACCACCAGTTTGTGGAGCCTGCCTGGGCCGCCGCGGAATAAAACTGGTTGGCGTACCCGGATGCGTCCAGGTTAATGATATAAAGAAGTCCTGTGGCGAAAAGAAGGCCGATCAGAGAGACCAGGCACAGGACTCTCTCCCTGGTCCAGGCCGCCTGCCTTTCTCTTCCCTTTAAAGTCATATGCTCTATCCTGCCCCCGCAGGCAGCTGTTCTTGTCATAGCCATATTCCTGCCTCCTTATCCGTTAAAATATCAATGGTACAAGGCACATTTTACACGGGAGAGAAGGCTTCTTTGTGACAGGAATATGATCATTTTGTGAAATAGCTCCTTGTATGCAGCGGCATTTTCTGTGTGTACTGGGCTCAGAATTGAATGTATGGAGGGAATGAAATGTACGATTATTTTACGCTTGGTAATGGTGTGAAGATACCTTCTATCGGCTTGGGAACCTGGGATACGCCGGATGGGGAGACTGCTGAGAATGTTGTCTCTTTCGCCCTGAGAAACGGTTATTCCCATATTGATACGGCGGCTGCATATTACAATGAAGCCGGAGTCGGGAAGGGCATAAAGGCATCGGGCCTGCCCAGAGAGCAGATTTTTGTCACCAGCAAGCTGTGGAACACGAAAAGAGGGTATGAATCCACGAAGAAGGCTTTCGAGAAGACCCTGTCGGATCTGGGGCTTGACTATCTGGACCTGTATCTGATCCACTGGCCCGCGAATCAGAAGCATTTTTCGGACGCGGATAAGATCAATCTGGAGACGTGGAGAGCGATGACCGAGCTGTATCTGGCAGGAAAGATAAGGGCCATCGGGGTGTCGAACTTTCTGCCTCATCATCTCAAGCCTCTGATGGAGACCCAGGTAAAGCCCATGGTCGATCAGATAGAGTATCATCCGGGATATCTTCAGAAAGAAGCGGTACGCTTTTGCAAGGACAATGGCATCCTTGTAGAAGCATGGAGCCCTCTGGGAAGGGGAAGAGTCCTTTCGGACGAGAGGCTGGCCCGCCTGGCAGGGCACTACGGCAAGAGCGTGGCGCAGCTCTGTGTGCGCTTTGCCCTTCAAAATGAGATTCTGCCCCTGCCAAAGTCTGTCACAGAAAAAAGGATCCTGGAAAACCGGGATGTGATGGATTTTGTCATATCAGATGAGGATATGGCAGAGATCGAATCCATGGGCGAGTTTGGATGGTCCGGCCTTCATCCGGATGAAGTAGATTTCTAAGGGAAATTTCTTCTGGCGGGCGCCAGAATCCCGCCCAGGTCCGCCTTTGTCTGACATATGCCACAAACAAGTTTTTCTTCTGGCGGGGTTGCGTCCATTTACGGGATTTTGTCAAAAATGGACGTATCTCATGAAGTTTGAAATAATAAACTGTACCCCATAAGAGTGGACGGCAATCCCTGTCTGGCTGGATCCATACGATAAAGAAAAGCAGAAAAGGATAAACGATTAGGGCTGGGGCACGAATCACTTCGTGCCCCAGCCTCATAGATTGTACTTTTTATTTAGTAATTCTCAGCCCGTACTTCGAAGTAGCTCTGAGGGTGCTTGCAGACAGGGCATACGTCCGGAGCTTTTGTTCCGACAACGATGTGGCCGCAGTTTCTGCATTCCCAGATCGTCACGCCGGACTTCTGGAATACCTCCATGGCCTCTACGTTCGCAAGGAGCTTGCGGTAGCGCTCTTCGTGCATCTTTTCTATGGCGGCAACTCCGCGGAACTGTTCGGCAAGTTCGTGGAAGCCTTCCTCATCCGCCTCAATAGCCATGCGCTTATACATATCCGTCCACTCGGCGTTCTCGCCCTCTGCGGCGTGAAGAAGATTCTCCTCTGTTGAACCTACCCCGCCAAGAGCCTTGAACCAGAGCTTTGCATGCTCCTTCTCATTATCGGCTGTGTGAAGGAAAAGAGCCGCGATCTGCTCATAGCCGGCCTTTTTCGCAACGGAGGCAAAGTAGGTGTATTTATTTCTTGCCATGGACTCGCCGGCAAATGCTTCCCAAAGATTCTTCTCCGTCTTTGTCCCTGCATAGGGATTGCTATCTGCGCTCTCGACAGGCTTGAATGTACCTGTCTGTTTGCACTGAGGGCACTTTTCGGGCGGCGTCTCTCCCTCGTAGACATATCCGCAAACGCTGCATACATATTTCATGACACATACCTCCTCTGTAAAATGGATTTTTAAGATAATCCTATTATATCGTCTAAAGGATTGGAAATAAACAAAAAGTTGCCATAATTATGTAAAATTTCCAGAAAATGGAAGCTGGAGATCAGGACTTGACGGATAAAAGTGAAATGGGGTAGAATGGGGGACAATCATAGAATTTGCTGAAGACATCATTTTACAGTAGACTTGATCAGTGAGAAAGGGATATGCCGATCCGGCTTTTCGACCGGCAGAGAGGGTGAAAGGTATGACATCAGAGGAACTTTTACGGCAGAGACAGGCTTTGGTTCACCATATTTTCAGCTCGGAGGGAGACGAATTCGTAGGTCTTGTGCGCAAGTACTGCAGGGGCGGCGGCCTGGCGATCACGCCGGAGATCATAGAGGCGACCCATGCCCAGAAAAATGAGATCATGGGATTTACCTGGTGGAAGTTTAATCCGGGCGGCCAGGCAAAGGGCAGAACAAAGAAGGTTCTCTATATGCACGGGGGCGGCTGGGTGCTTACATCCGGCATCGTTCAGTATCAGTTTGCGCAGTTTCTGGCTCAGGAGCTGGGATGCGAGGTCTGGTTTCCCGAGTATCCCCTTGTCCCGGAGAATAATGGCAAGGAGGCCATAGACATGGTCATGGAGCTTTATAAGATGATGCTGAAGGAATGTGACGGCGATGAGATAGCCATAGGCGGTGATTCCGCCGGCGGCGGTCTGGCGGTGTCCGTGACCGCGCATATCATAAAGACCGGCCTTCCAAAGCCCAATACCCTTGTTCTGGCTTCCCCCGGCCTCTTTGACTGTGTACAGAGGAGGAATAAAGAGGAAGAGGAATATATGGACGTGACATCGGCCAGGGATCCGGTCGTGGCTCTGAATGCCATCCCCACTGCCCTTGAGTACTGGAGGGGTCCCCTGGATGAGAATGACTACAGGGTCAACCCCTCAAGAGCAGAGCTCAAGGATTTCCCGACGATGCTGATATTCGCGGGCGGATACGAGTGCATGGAGAAAGGGATCCGCAATTTTGTGGAGAAAGCGGTCATGGAGGATGTGGACGTGCGCTATTTCGTCCGCAACAGGAAGATTCACAATTATGTTCTCAGCGACCCGGCGGCAAAGAGCGAGCGCAATATGATCGTGCAGCGCCTGCTGGATCCGGACAATAACTGACCGGCGGCATGGCATATGGCCCTTCAGGAAGGCTGAGGCTGACGAACAGGCATTTAAACTTCAGCACAAAGAAATTTGTGCGTTGACTTATGGCGCAGTGCCATCCGGATATGTATACTTGAACATATCAAAAAGAACACAGCAACGGAGCTGAAAAGCGACGAGGCTGTGTTCTTTTTTTATACCTGGGATGCAGCATTTCCTTGGCGGAGGGAAGGCACTCGGATATGTGCAGATGGAGGTTATATACATGACAGATAGTATAAGCGATAGAAATGATGTAAAGATCCAGATAAAGAATCTGGGCGTTACCTTTACAGATAATGCAGGTAATCCGGTGCAGGCTCTGACAGGCGTGAACCTGGATATACATAAGGGCGAGTTCATAGCTCTGCTGGGTCCTTCCGGATGCGGAAAAACTACCCTCCTCCGCTCCGTGGCAGACCTCCAGCAGCCTACGGAAGGAAAGATTTCCATTGAGGGCAAGACTCCCAAGGAGATCCGGCTCGCCCGCAAACTTGGATTTGTGTTCCAGCAGCCGGTGCTCTTCGACTGGCGGACCGTCCGCAAGAACGTAGAGCTGCCCCTGGAAGTACTTGCTGAGGATAAGGAAGAAAGAAGCAAGAGGGCAGAGGAGATGCTGGAGATGGTAGGTCTCAGCAATTTCGCGGACTCCTACCCCGGACAGCTGTCCGGCGGCATGCAGCAGAGAGTAAACATAGCAAGAGCATTTTCCTTAAAGCCTGACATCCTCCTCATGGATGAGCCCTTTTCGGCACTGGATGAGTTTACAAAGGAAAAGCTCCACGAAGATCTCCTCAAACTCTGGAAGGCAACAAACAAGACCATCCTTTTTGTTACCCACAATATAGAGGAAGCGGTCTTCCTCTCCACGAGAGTCTGTGTTTTCACCCCGCATCCCGGCAAGCTGGCCAACATCGTAGATATCACCCTTCCCCAGCCCAGGACGCTGGATATGAAGAATACGATGGAATTCACAAAGCTTGTCGCCGAGGTCCGCGGCAGTTTTGAAGGAGGGAGCCTTTGATGAAGAAAAGCATTTTCGATAAAAAATGGGTATCCGTTCTGGTATGGATCCTCTTCCTGGTGATCGCCTGGGAGATCGGAGCCTTTATCGTGGCAGCGACAAAGCGGACACCTGAAAATATCCTTCCCCACCTTTCGGGGATCATCGCAGCGGCATTTTCCACAAAGCCGGCGGCAGGAAAGCTGACGCCCAGCGGCGTTGTCTTCACAAGCGCCGGGGCAACCCTCATAAGGGCCGGCCTTGGATATGTGCTGGGAGCTGTAGTCGGTTATTTCATGGCTCTGCTCATGAAGCTCTCGGGGATCGTGGAAAAGCTGATCTTCCCCTACCTGATGCTGATCCAGCTGATCCCGGTCATCGGACTTGCGCCGATCATCCTGGCCATGACGGGCAGCATCAATCAGAGCCGTGTCATCATAGCGGCGATCCTTTCCTTCTACCCGGTGGCAACAAATGTGCTGGAGGGCATGAAGGCAGTTCAGAAGGAAAAATACGAACTCATGTACACTTACGCGGCGCCCAAATGGATGATATTCACAAAGGTGCTGATCCCCAGTTCAAAGCCGGCACTCTTTACGGGGCTTAAGATAGCGGCTCCCATGGCCATAACAGCTTCCATCCTCGTCGATACCCTCCAGGGCGACGGCGGACTCGGATGTATGCTTTCCCAGTCCCTGAAGCACGCGATGAACATTTACGTTTTCTGGCTTATCGTTTTCTTCTGCGCCATCATCGGTATCCTGAGCACATATGTGATCGGATGGATCGAGCTGGCGGTCAGCCCGTCAAAGCGCGCGATGAACAGAAGCAAGAAACCTCATCAGCCGAAACGCAGGAAGATAAGAATACAGAATTATATGGAGAATGGAGGAATGGAAAATGACAGCCAGATCCAGAAGGTCTAACAGCCTGGACGCAGCCCTTACGGTCGTGCTTCCGGTCATGCTGGGAATCTTTATCATAGCCCTCTGGCAGGGAGGCGGCCTGCAGGCCCTCTTCCACACAGATTCCTATGTTCTTCCCGCGCCGACAAGAATATTCTCCATCTACCAGGATAACTCGGCAGCTGTCTGGAAGAATATCTGGAAGACGACATCCGTAGCTATGCTGGGTCTGCTCCTTGGCAGCATCCTGGGCTACGCGGTCGCACTTCTCGCGACAAACTTTCCCGGCTTTGGCGGCGGCGGACTCGCGGTCATCGGAGCATTTGCCTCCGTACCCCTCGTAGCCCTGGCCCCTGTTATGAACAATCTGACAAGAGATGTCTCAAGAGTAGCGGAGACAAGAAGTTTTGTGGCAAAGATGCTCGTCGTTATGCTGATCGCGGCGGCGGATATGGGCTTAAATGCTTACCGGGGCCTGACAGAGGTTCCCCCTTATTCAGAGGACCTGATGATGACATACGCAGCCTCAAAAAGGACTGTCTTCTTCAAACTCAGGCTTCCCAATTCCGTACCCTTTATCTTCACGGCACTTAAGATATCGGTTCCGGCATCCATCATGACGGCCATCGTCAGCGAGTATTTCGCGGAATATGCCGGAGGCGTCGGGCGGCAGATCAGAGAGAATATCCTGATGGCCCAGTACGCGACTGCCTGGGTCTACATCGTGGCAGCCTGCGGGATCGGCGTCGTAAGCTACGCGGTCCTGATGATCGTAAGAGGCATTATCCACAAAAAGCTTCATATGTAATGTTTGGCAGGCCGGCCCTGCCGGCTGACAATAAAATCACCTAATTAAAAGGAGGATGTTGTTTATGAAAAAAAGAGAAAAAAAGGCGGCAGCCGTAGTTCTTACGGCAGCGATGGCAATGACGATGCTGGCAGGCTGCGGCGGCGGTTCTTCCAGCTCATCCGCGGCAAGTGAGACAGAGGTTCAGACCACAGCATCAGCGGCCGAGACAACGGCTGCGGCAGAGGGAGAGAGCGAGGCGTCCGGCTCTGTAGGCAGCGACGTGAAAGTCGGCGTTCCCACAGAGGAGGCCCAGAAGGTCCTCAAGGCGGCAGCCGAGGCAGGCCAGATCGGCAACTGGGGCAACGGCAACCAGTACGAGCTTCTCGCCCTTCTTAACAAATACAAGCTCCCCACAGACTATGTAACCATGGATTTCACGATGGATGCCTTTGACAGCGATTCCATCACCCTGGCATCGGCTATGGTATACAACGAGCTTGGCCTTGTCATGAATGATTACGACGGCGGCTACGGCTACGGCGATTCCGTAAAGACCATCGATATGAACGATGAGGGCGTCGGAATGCTCGAGGATAACATCTTCTGTACAAAGAAGTTTGCCGAGGAGAATCCTCAGACCGTAGAGGCTTTCCTCTATGCTTCCCTCAAGGGCTGGGAATACGCGGCACAGCATCCGGAAGAGGCGGCAAAGATCGTTTATGAGGCAGGTTCTTCTGTATCCCAGGGCCATCAGCAGTATATGGCAGGCCAGGTCGCAAAGCTTGTTCAGACAGATATGAACGGCGATACGGTAAAGCAGGTCGGCAATATGGATGAGAAGGCTATGCAGCAGACCCTTGATCTGGCAAAGCAGTACCTGAACCTTGACGACGCGTCTGCTCAGGATAAGCTGAAGAACACGACTCTGGATGACATCCGCGATACAAAGTACATGGAAGAGGCTGTTGCGTCTGACGGCAAGAGCTTCAAGCCCGAGAAGACGGACGTATCCATCCAGCTCAAGTGGCTCCCTCAGTCCCAGTTCATGGGCTACTATGTAGCAGAGGCAAAGGGCTACTATAAGGAAGTCGGCCTCAATGTAAACATCGTATCCGGCGGCGGCGACGTAGCAGAGACAACAGCTGTTAACAACGGAACAGTAGATTTCGGTGTTACCTGGGTATCCAACCTGATCGCGGCAAACGCAGGCGGCATGGATCTTCTCGAGGTCGCTCAGATCTTCCAGAGATCAGGTCTTGAACTCGTATACAAGCCGGAAAACTTTAAGTAAGCCAAGCAATTTTATAACTTTCTTCCGGGAGGCTCCTCTCCGTTTCGGAGAGCCCTCCCATCCCAAAAAAGACAAAGAGGAGATGTATTTATGGATCTTTTGATAAAAGGCGGCACGGTCGTAACCGCGTCCGGAAGCTTTGAGGCTGACGTAGCTGTAGATAAGGAAAAAATCGTCATGATCGGCAAGGATCTCGATATCCCTGCTGACAGGATCGAGGACGCCACGGGAAAGCTTGTTCTTCCCGGCGCCATAGACGCTCACACTCATATGCAGATGCCTTTCGGAGGAACTGTATCGGCGGACTCTTATCTGTCAGGCTCCCGCGCGGCTGTATGCGGCGGCGTAACGACCATTTTCGATTATCCTGTCCAGCACAAGGGCGAGACGATCATGGGCCTGATCAATTCAAAAAAAGCCATCTGCGAGACAGACGCCTGCAGCGACTACGCATTTCACTGCTGCATCACAGACCTGAACGACGGCCAGATCCTCGATGAGATGGCAGACGCCGTAAAGGAAGGCATCACAAGCTTCAAGTGCTTCCTTGTATATAAGAAGGAAGGCATGATGGTTGATGATGGAACCCTCTGCACTCTGCTCCTTCGGGCAAAGGATTTAGGGGCTATGATCAATGTTCATGCAGAGAATCCTGATCTGATAGATCTCTATACAGAAAAATTCCTCAAGGAAGGCAAGACAAGCGCCTGGTATCATTACATGAGCAGGCCCGAGTTTGTCGCAGCCGAGGCGGATAAGAGAGTCGTTCACTGGGCAAGCCATATGAACGCGCCTGTATACATCGTCCACATGTCTGATAAGGAAGGCCTGGACGCTGTCATAAAGGCGAAGGCAGAGGGCCATGAGATCTATGTAGAGACCTGCCCTCAGTATCTTGAATTCACATGCGATGTCTATAAGAGGGAAGACGGAAGGAACTTCGTTTGCTCACCTCCCATGAAGGGCGAGGAAAGCCGTCAGGCCATCTGGACAGCGATAAAGGACGGCGTCATTGATACCGTTGCCACAGACCATTGTCCTTTCCAGAGCTATGAGAAGGACTGGGGCAAGGATGATTTCTCCAAGATCCCCAATGGCTGCGCAGGCGTTGAGAACCTCTACCCCTACATGCTGGACGCGGCAAATGCCGGCAAGGTTTCCTTCGAGAGAGTCGTTGAGCTCTGCTCCACGAATCCGGCAAAGATTTTCGGCTGCAAGGACAAGGGCGCGATCGAGGTAGGAAAAGACGCCGATATCGTTATCTATGATAAGGATAAGGATTTCACGATCAGCGTTTCCAATATGCACAGCGACTATGATCACACGATCTGGGAAGGAAAGAAGCTTCACGGATATCCGGTTAAGACATTCCTCAGAGGCAATCTCGTATATGACAACGGCGAGTTCACAGGCAAACCCGGCATGGGCAAGTTTGTTCACCGCGTACCCAGACAGTAAGTAAGAATGATAGGGCGGGGGACCCTGTCGGTCCTCCGCAAAGAATATTAGTTTACAGAAAGGCAGGATTAGAAAATGAATGAGATCATGCTCTATTCTGAGGCTTCCCAGTGCCTGCTCTGCCAGGATCCTTCCTGCAGCGCCGCCTGCGATAAGGGCGTAGACTGCGGGCGTATCTTAAGAGCCCTCAATTTCAGGAACCTGGAGGGGGCGGCAAGACTTTACGGATCAGATTCCTGCGCCGCCTGTTCTTCTCCCGAGTGCGAAAAGGCCTGCACCAGGGCAGCTCTGGACCGTCCGGTAGCCATCTGCAGGACTATGAGAGAGCTCTCGAAAGAAAAGGCGCCGGAAAAGGCAGCCGATGCCGAAAAGATGCTGGAGACAGAGTTTTGCGGGATAAAGATCAGGAATCCCTTCCTTCTCTCCTCATCTGTTGTAAGCAGCAACTACGAGATGGTTGCCCGGGCATTTGACATGGGCTGGGGCGGCGTCTGCTTTAAGACGATCGGTCTCTTTGTGCCGGATGAGGTATCGCCCAGGTTCGGAGCCCTTGCCAAGGAAGCTTCCCCTATGATCGGCTTTAAGAATGCCGAGCAGATATCAGACCACACGCTGGAAGAGAATCTTTCCTTTATCCGTCAGCTGAAGAAGGATTATCCCGACCGCCTCATCATTGCCTCTATCATGGGACAGACCGAGGAGGAGTGGGAGGAGCTGGCCAGGCTCATGGAGGAAAACGGAGCAGATATCCTGGAACTGAACTTTTCCTGCCCTCAGATGGTAGGCGAAGGAATGGGATCCGACGTAGGCACGAATAATGAGCTTGTCGCCAGATTCACAGCGGCTGCCAGAAGAGGGTCCAGCCTTCCTATTCTCGCGAAGATGACTCCCAATATCACGGACATGACAGAGCCGGCCAGGGCCTGCGTAGAAGCCGGAGCCGACGGACTTGCGGCTATCAATACCGTGAAGAGCGTCATGAACGTAGATCTTCACTCCTTTGTCAGCGCGCCCAACATAAGCGGTGCCTCCTGCGTCAGCGGTTACTCCGGAAAAGCGATAAAACCTATCGCCCTGCGTTTTATATCTGACATGGCATCCGATGAGAAGCTCAAAGGCCTTCCCATCAGCGGCATGGGCGGCATAGAAAACTGGCAGGACGCGGCGGAATTCATAGCCCTTGGCTGTCAGACCATTCAGGTGACAACGGCCATCATGCAGTACGGGTATCGCATTATAGACGATATGATAGAAGGAATGTGCGATTATTTGCGAGAGGCCGGCATGGACAATATATCCCAGCTGGTGGGAAAGGGCCTTAATGGCCTGGCGTCGGCGGACGATCTTGACCGCGGCAGCATAGAATATCCCCGCTTCGTCAGAAGCAGATGCATCGGCTGCGGAAGATGTTTCGTCTCCTGCGCGGACGGCGGTCATCAGGCCATTACCTTATCGGAGACAGATGGCAGGCCCGTTCTGGATGTAAACAATTGCGTAGGCTGTCAGCTGTGCAGACTTGTCTGTCCGGCAGCTGCCATAGATGCCGGAGCCAGGGTGCCCAAGAAAAAGAGCGCCTGAATCGTTCAAATGGATTTTCAATTTTGAAAGGAGTTTATACATGTATACAGCAAATCTTGAAAGAATGAAGGATAAGATCAAGACGTTTTCTCAGTACGGTGATGCAGGCCACGGCGGCATCACAAGATACTCTCTTTCTCCCGAAGCGGTTATGGCGAGAAATGAGTTCAAGAAGAGGATGGAAGCCATCGGCGCCAAGATCGAGGTCGATGATGTGGCAAATATGTACGCTACCATCCCCGGTTCCGATCCGGATGCCAAGAGGATCGTTATGGCTTCCCACGTTGATTCCGTAAGGAACGGCGGCAACTACGACGGCATCCTGGGCGTTATGTCCGCTATGGAAGTTCTTGAGACGGTCGTAGAGAAGAAGATCCCTCATAAGCATCCCCTGACAGCCATGATCTGGACAAACGAGGAAGGTTCCCTTTATCCTCCGGCTATGATGTGTTCCGGCATCGTCTGCTACGATTATCTGCCTGAGGAGATCCGCACAGGTTTCGTATACGACGATATGATGAAGTCCAAGAGCATCATCGACCATACGACAACATTCGGCGAGGCTCTTGACAAGTCCGGCTTCAAGGGCGACAAGAAGTATCGTCTCTCACCGGATAACTACTACTGCTATTTCGAGACTCATATCGAGCAGGGTCCTATCCTTGAGGACAACGGCAATGACGTAGGCGTTGTTGACTGTGTACTGGGCATGTTCAACTACACACTCAAGTTCTACGGCCAGACAACACACGCAGGCACATTCCCGATGCCCAAGCGCCGCGACGCATTTTACGCAGCTTCCCAGGCTCTGATCTATCTGCACGACGAGATCGACAAGCTTGGTTATCCTGAACTTGTATACACAACAGGCGAGCTGGAGACTCACCCCAACGTTCACACCTGTGTTCCCGATTACTTTGAATTCTCCTTCGACTGCCGTCATGAGGATCCTCAGGTCCTGGACAAGGTACTTGCCATCGTAAAGAGCTGCGCTGACAAGGAATGGGCAGGCTGCAAGTGCGAAGTTGTAAAGGCATGGAACCGTGATACCGTTTACTGGAACAAGACTCTTGTCAGCTATGTAAAAGAGTCCTGCGAGGAGCTTGGCGTTTCCCATCAGTACATCCACTCCGGTGCCGGCCATGACGCTCAGTTCGCGTCCTATGTACTTCCCGCCACAATGATCTTCGTACAGTCCAAGGACGGCCTGTCACATTGCGAGCCTGAGTATTCTTCACCCGAACACTGCACAGAGGGCGCTTCCGTTATGCTCAATGCTGTACTCAAAGTAGATGAGAAAGGACTTTAAATATTATGGACGCTAAGACTATCGTAGAATATCAGAAAAAGTATGTGCTCCAGTCATGGGCAAAGCAGGCAGACATCAATCCCATCCCCATTGAGAGGGCGGAAGGCATCTATTTCTATGATTATGACGGAAACCGTTATTCCGATATGTCTTCCCAGCAGGTCAATGTAAATCTGGGTTACGGAAATAAGGAAATCGACGATGCCATGAAGGCTCAGATGGACAAGCTCAGCTATATCGGCCCTTCCTACGCCGTTGAGTCCCGTTCCACCCTGGCCAAGATGATCATAGACAGGCTGCCGGATTCCTTCGGAAAGGTCTTCTTTACAAATGCCGGCGCCGACGCCAATGAAAATGCTCTGAAGATCGCCCGTATGTATACAGGCCGCAAGAAGATCTTCAGCCGCTACCGCAGCTACCACGGTTCTTCCTTCGGAGCAGGAAATATTACAGGCGAGCCCAGAAGATATCCTCTTGAGCCTGCGATCCCCGGCTTCATCCATTTCTTCGATCCCTATATCTACAGGGAGCCGATCGAATTCAAGTCTGAGGAGGAGGCCACAAACTATTACCTGGCCAAGCTCAGGGAGCAGATCATCTATGAGGGCCGCGATCAGGTTGCTGCCATCATCGTTGAGACCATTACCGGTTCCAACGGCGTCATCATCCCTCCCAAGGGTTATCTGCCCGGCATCCGCAAGCTCTGCGATGAGTACGGCATCGTCATGATCTGTGATGAGGTCATGGCAGGCTGGTTCAGGACAGGCAAGCGTTTCGCCTTTGAGAACTTCGATGTCGTACCGGATATCATAACATTTGCAAAGGGTGTTACCTGCGGTTACATCCAGCTGGGCGGCTGCGCTGTATCAAAGAAGATCGCGTCCTACTTTGATCATAATTTCCTTTCCTGCGGACTTACCTACAGCGGTCATCCCCTGGCATGCGCGGCAGGTGTAGCATCTGTCGGCTACTATGATAAGGCCGGCATCGCTGACAACGTATTAAAGTCAGGCGCCGTTCTTGCTCAGATAGAAGATGAGATGAAGGAAAAGCATCCCTGCGTAGGCGATGCCCGCCACATCGGTCTCTTCTCCGCCCTTGAGCTTGTAAAGGACAAGAAGACAAAAGAGCCCCTGGTAGCGTTCGGCATGGATCCCGAGGGAGCCATGGGCAAGATCATCGGCCTTCTCAAGGAGCGCAAGTTCATGACATACTCCCATGAGAATCTGATCATGGTCAGCCCTCCGCTTGTTATCACGGAAGATCAGGTCAAGGAAGAGATGGCAAAGCTTGACGAAGTGCTTTCAATCGTAGACACTTGGATATAGAAGTTGTGAGGGGAGGGCAGCCCCTTCCCCTCGGTCATATTTATTCAGAAAGGTGGATGCGAAATGGGATATCGATTTAAAACAGCAGGTCAGGCATTTTTCGGGGAGGACGCCCTGGAAATGGCCGGCCCCGTGCTTGGCAGCATGGGCAAAAAGGCCCTGATCGTTACAGGAAAGATCGTCACAAAGTCGGGCATGACAGCAGTTCTTACGGACGAGCTGGATAAGCAGGGAGTAAAGTACAGCATATTCAGCGACCTGCCGGGTGAGCCGGATGACCTGATGGTCAAGGCGGGAGCTGCCCTCTATGAAAAGGAAGGCTGTGATTTTATCATCGGCCTGGGAGGCGGCACTCCTCTTGACAGCGCCAAGGCCATCGGCATGTATGTGACGAATCATGAAGACTTTATAGATCTTGTCGGGAAAAATGCCGCCGGAGATTTTCCTCCTCTGGCAGCCATACCTACCACAGCCGGTACGGGCTCTGAGGTCACAAAGTTCATCTGTCTGACGGACAGCGCAAGTGATACAAAGATCCTTCTGGGCGGAGATGACCTCATCCCGGACCTGGCCATCATCAATCCGGCCTTTACCCTCTCGGCTCCCGGATCTGTTACGGCGGCGACAGGCATGGATGCCCTGACCCACGCCGTAGAGTCCTACACATCCAGGAAGGGGAATCCGGTCACTGACCTTTACGCGGAGGATGCCATAAAGAAGATATTTACCTATCTTCCCGCTGCCTACAAGGACGGGTCGGACAAGGAGGCCCGCAGCCAGATGGCCATAGCGGCCTACGAGGCGGGCGTCTGCATAAACAATGCCTCTGTCACCCTTGTCCACGGCATGAGCCGCCCCATCGGAGCTCTTTTCCATGTGCCCCACGGCATATCAAATGCCATGCTGATCGGGGAGTGCCTGACATTTGCCCTGGAAGGCTGCCCGGACCGCTTCGCCGCTCTGGCAAGACTGATCGGCAAGGCTGATGAGAGCACAGATGACAAGAAAGCAGCAAAAATATTCATAGATGCCATAAAAGAGCTGGCGGATACGCTCGATATTCCCACCCTTGAGGGATACGGGATAGACCGGGAAGCATTTTTCGAGAAAATGCCCAAGATGGCAAAGGATGCCATCACTTCCGGAAGCCCGGCCAACACGATTCGCCCGGTCAGCGAGCAGGATGTGCTTGACATCTACGCAAAATTATGGCAGTAAGGCTGTCTGAGTATTTGCAGCAGTTTGTGGTTTTACGGCAGACAGGCCTTAGATTCGTTTAGGAGGAAGTTCATGGCTGTTCATTATACAAAAATGACAATAATAACCAGAAGAGATAAGTATCCTGATCTCACTGACGCGCTCCTTGGCCTGAATATCGAAGGAATGACCGCAACAGAGGTTACAGGAAATGGCACACAGATCGGCCAGATCCAGTACAAAGGCAGCGATGGCCGCACTGAGATCCTGCTGATCCCCAAGATCTACGTGGAACTTGTCACGACTGCCGGAAAGGTTGCCTCCATCCTGAAGACCATCCTGCCGGTCCTGCAGACCGGTATCGTGGGGGATGGGAAGATATTTCTGGAAAATATTGAAGGCGAGGTCTATACCATCAGTTCCGGCACTCATGCGCAGGAAGAGGATGAGGACAGCAGAGAAAGCGAGGAATTTGTTATGTCAGCAGCGGCAAAACCCATGACAAAGGTCACGATCGTGACCAGAAAAGAGAAGATGAAGGAACTGAGGAAAGAACTTGTTGCCATTGGAGTATCCGGCATGACCGTAACAAATGTCGAGGGCTGCGGCCGTCAGCACGGTGTTACAAAGTTCGTCGAGGGTATCTCCCGGCACTCAGGCCTTCTGCCTAAGATAAAAGTCGAGATCGTTGTATGCTCCGTTCCTGTGAGCGCAGTCATAGAGACAGCCCAGAAGGTGCTCGGCACCGGCAGCATGGGAGATGGAAAGATATTTACATCCCCTATCTCACATGCCATCAGGGTAAGGACCGGAGAGACGGACGACGCGGCTATCTGACAATGTCATCATTTCTATACTCCTTTTTTCTCCTGCGTGCTGTCGTTTGGCAGCCGCAGGAGTTTTAAGATATTATTTTCAGCATACGGGGGGATCGGCCATGGCTCTGACGATAAAAAATATCATAGCAAATGTTTCCAACAAGGATATTTCCCTGGTCGCGGGGGCAGGCGGCACCGGTCGTTTCGTATCCTGGATCCACATGGTGGAATCTGTCGTCTCCACAGATTTTCTGGAGGGCAATGAGATCGCGGTCACGACCGGCATTGGTCTTAACCCGGGCAATAATCTTCTGGAGCTTGTCATCAGCATGGACACGCATCATGTCGCTGCCGTCATCGTCAACATCGGGCCATTTCTGGCGGAAGTGCCCCAGCCGGTGCTTGATTACTGCAACGAACACGATCTGCCCCTTTATATCGTGCCCTGGAAGGTTCACCTGTCTGAGATCATCCGCATGATCACTCTTATGATCACAAAGGATGCCCAGAGGGAACAGGAAACGGCAGCCGCTTTTAAGAACGCCATTTTCTTCCCCAAGGAGCCGGATCTGTACATTGTCCCCCTTTCTCAGTATGGCTACAGTGATTCCTGGAACTATTCCGCCATTTCCATCAGTCTGATGGGAGCAAAGGACTGCGAAGCCCGGATGAAGGACCTGGCGGAAGCCCTGGATTCCTATGTCCAGCATCATTTTGCCTTCTGTACGATCTTCTATTATGAGAAAAAGATCGTCTGCGCCATCGGAAACTGCGATACGGAGAAGCTTCACAGCTATACAAATGAGCTGCTTTCCTACACAAACAGCCTGCTCCTGCCCGGAGAGAAGATCTGCGCGGGCACGGGCAAGATCACGAAGTCTGCCCGCTGCATTTACAAGAGCTACTGGCAGGCAGACAAGATCCGCCGCCTCCATGTCAAGGGAAATCTGCCGAAGGACCAGATCTATTACGATGACATGAATATCTATAAGATCCTGATGGCAGTGGATGACCGGGAAGTGCTCCAGGAATATTACGAGAAGACCGTGCTTCCCCTATCCGAGTATGACCAGGCCCACGGGTCTGACCTGCTCTCGACCCTTCAGGTCTATCTGAAAAATAACTGCAGCGTCAAGGAAACAGCGGATGAGATGTTCGTCCACAGAAACACCATCAATTACAAGATCCGGCGGATCGGGGAGATCCTGGATACTGACCTGTCCGACCTTATGGTCCGCACGAGTCTGCAGATCGGGCTTATGATCCAGAACATACTCTAAAGAGCCTGCGGCGAAAAAAGCAGGAAAAATTCTCCTTATTAAGAAAAATTCTTAACAGCCCCCAAAGCTCTGTCACTTGCCTTGACAGAGTCCTGGGGGCTTGTTAACATGGGTATGATTAGTGAGAACTAACTACGAAAGGGAGAAACTTTAGTTATGAAAAAAAGAAAAGAGGGAGCTGTCCGTCCTATCCTGACCGGACTTCTTACACTGACACTGGCAGCGTCCATGCTGCCCGCGACCGCTCTTGCAGCCATATCGGGTGACCAGGCGGCGAAGGATGGAACTTACACCGGCGGCGGCCATGTTGAAGATTTTGAATATGATGTAAATGTATCTGTGACCGTCAAGGACGGGAAGATCGCTGATATGTCTGCGGACTCAAAGACTGACGAGGACAACCGGGATTTTCTGAAGGAGGCGGCAGATGGAATAAAGGGCAGACTCGTCGGCAAGCCGGCAAGCCTCAAGACCGTGACAGAGGTAGACGCCGTCAGCGGGGCAACCTATTCATCCAGGGGCATAAAGGAGGGTCTTAAGGCTGCGTTAAAGGATGCCGATCCTGCGCAGACAGAGCCTGAGACAAAGAATCAGCCTGAGACGAAGGCACAGCCTGAGACGAAAGAGCAGCCTGAGACAAAAGCACAGCCTGAGACAAAGAATCAGCCTGAGACGAAGGCACAGCCCGAGACAAAGGCAGCAGAGAAAAAGGGTGAGACGATCCTCCTGGCAAAGGCTGAGCCTTCAAAGGGCAGGATGAAGATCAGCTGGAAGAAGGTAAAGGGAGTATCCTTCTACAGAGTCTATGGAGCCAGGTGCGCGGCAAAGGACAGCAAGATCCCCTATAAAAAGCTTGCCAAGGTTTCCGCAAAGAAGAACAGCTTTGTGACAAAGAAGAAAGTCAGCGCCAAGCTGCGCTATAAGTACTATGTGGCTGCCTTTGATAAGAATGGCAGATTGATCGCCAGGAGCAAGGGTGTCCATGTGCAGGGGGCAAATATATATAAGAAGTATTCCAATGTTAAGAGCATTAAGGTCAGCAAGAAGAAGGTGACCCTTAAAAAGGGCAGCTCGGCAAAGCTTAAGGTGACGCTTAAGTCCTACAAGAAGGGAACAAAACTTCTGGGCAGAGAGCATGCCAGAGCGGTCCGCTATCTCTCATCAGACAAAAAGATAGCTTCTGTCTCAGCTTCCGGCAAGATAAGCGGAAAGAGCAAAGGAAAGTGTACGGTTTACGCCATTGCCGTAAATGGAAAATGGAAGGCAGTGAATGTGACCGTTCGCTGATAGATCAGCATCATCACTCATATGATTTTCTCTCACAAGGAAGGGCAGAGATCTGTGTATTTTACACGGTCTCTGCTCTTTTCCTGTCTTCAGGACTATCCTCCCGGCGAGGTTTACAAAGGCTTTACATAAATTTGATAGAAAGCCGGTAGAAGCATTTTACAGCGGACGATACAATGATTATACGAAAAGGTTAATTTTTATTGAGAGGATGGGAATTATTATGAAAAGGAGATGGATGCGCCTTTTGCTTGTTCCTGTACTTTCAGGCCTTTTGCTGGCAGGATGCGGGCAGGGAGGCACTGAGAAGGTTCAGGGACTGGACAAACTGGGCAGTATTTCCGCGGTAACCAGAGAGGCGGATTCCGGAACCAGAGCTACATTTGATGATGTGACAGATATCATCAATGAGGGCGATGGGATAAAGGAAGCCGGCTCGACAGAGGATGTTCTGAAGGCCGTCGGCGAGGATGCCGGCGCGATCGGATATCTGACAGGCGAAGCGGCGGATGACAGCGTGAAGATCCTGGATGTCGAAGGGAAAAAGATATCTGATAAGAAGTATCCTCTTACCCGACAGCTTTATCTGGCAAACAAAAGTCCGGTATCCGATCTGGAACAGGATTTTATCACCTTTGTGACCGGCAAGGGCCAGGACATCGTGAAGGAGGACTTTGAACCGGTAGGGAAATCTGTTTCCTTCCTCTCTATGAAACCGGTGGGCACTCTGAAGATCGGCGGTTCTTCCTCGGAGGCTCCCATCATGGAGAAGCTGGCCCAGGCCTACATGAAGGAGAATCCCAAGGCAAAAGTCACGGTTGAGACAAATGATTCCGGCACGGGCATAAACGGAGCCCTGGAAGGGACCTATGATCTGGGCATGTCATCCAGAAAGCCCAAGAGCTATGAGAAGAGCCTGCTTAAATTTACCCCGGTCGCCCAGGACCGCATCGCGGTAATCGTTGGGAAAGAGAATCCGCTGACCAGTATCACGCTGGATCAGCTCAAGTCCATATACACTGGAGAAATCACAAAATGGGGAGAGCTTTATGAATGAGAATGTAAAAGTCATATTTGGATTGATCGGAGGTCTTGCCGTCTTCCTTTACGGCATGAACATGATGAGCGACAACCTGCAGAAGGCTGCCGGAGAGAGGATGAAGAAGGTCCTCTCTGTCATGACAAGGAACCCTGTGCTGGGCGTCATCTCGGGAGCTCTTGTAACAGCTGTCCTGCAGTCGTCCTCAGCTACGACCGTTATGGCCATCGGCTTTGTATCCGCAGGTCTCATGACCCTGCCTCAGGCCATTTCCATCATATTCGGCGCCAACATCGGTACGACCATGACCGCCCAGCTGATCGCCTTTAAGATCAGCGATTATATCTACCTTATAATATTCATCGGATTTATCATTGCCTTTCTGGCCAAGAAGGAGCAGATCAAGTATATTGGAAATACGATCCTGGCTTTTGGTCTCCTTTTCCTGGGAATTGAGACCATGGGCGATGTCATGAAGCCTCTGGCTTCCAGCCCCTTCTTCGTAGAGATGATCGGAAAGGTTGCCAAGATGCCCGGACTGGGAGTCCTTGTCGGCACGATGATGACCCTCGTTGTCCAGTCTTCGTCCGCGACGATCGCGGTTTTGCAGAACTTCGCGGCTCAGGCAGTCCCCGGAACGACGAATTCCATCATCGGTCTTGCCGGCGCCATTCCTGTATTGCTCGGCGATAACATCGGTACAACGATCACTGCTATTCTCGCATCCCTGGGTCAGAACAGGAATGCCAAGAGAACGGCCATCGCTCACTGTCTCTTCAATGTATCGGGATCCCTGCTCTTCATCTGGTTCGTAAAGCCCTACGCTGCTCTGATCCAGAGAATATCTCCCAAGGGACCTGAGATAGAGGTCATCTCAAGACAGATCGCAAATGCCCACACGGGATTTAATATCACGATGACTGTCATCTGGACGATCGCAATCGGCCTTATGGTCAAGATCGTTATGAAGATCATCCCTCTGTCCAAGGCAGAGATGGATGCCGAGACAGGAACAAAATATCTGGACAATACCCGTCTCCACCAGCCCGCTCTGGCACTGCATCTCGTATGCCAGGAGATTATCCACTGCTCGGATATCGCAAAGGATATGCTGGGGTCCCTGACCGGAATTACGGCGAAAAATGCAGGGGATACCCTGAAGGACGTATCCGGGAAGTATGATTATGAGAAGAATATATCCCAGCAGATCAACGATTATGTTTCCCAGATATTCGCAGCCGGAACCCTGACGGAAGAGCAGGCTTCCCAGGCGACGGGAGTCCTCTTCATCCTGAGTGATATCGACCGTATCGCGGACAATTCCTTCCACATGACAGAGCAGATCGCTCAGGACCCGGACGGAAATATGAGCTTCAGCGAGAGCGCCCTCAAAGAGATCCGGGCGGCCTCCGAGAATATGGAAGGACTCTATGAGCGGCTGATCCAGATGCTTGTAAGCGGCGAGGTCATTGACAATGAGACTCTTGCAAAAGACAGGCAGACCCTGCTGACCCAGAACGAGGCCCTGAAAAATGAGCATATGCAGCGTGTTGCCAGGGGCGAGTGCGATTCCCGCAAGACGGCAAGCTACAACAATGTGCTCACATCCATCACCCGTATCGGAAACTCCTGCGTAAACCTTGCTGATTTCGCGGCAAAGAGGATGGATTTCAGCGCTCTCTTAAAGAGTCCGGAAGAACTGGGACTTGCTGAGAATAAGTAAAGCGCGGCATTTTGACTGCTTTTGTAAAAAAATCTCCCCTCTGGCAAAATATCGACATTTGTCAGAGGGGAGATTTTTATACTTCCTTCGCTAACCTGCTCATGCACAGATTACAGGACAAGAGAGGGTGCAGCGTATACCCTTCCCAGAAGCTCCTGGTTGAGGGCGTACAGGCCCTTGGGGTCGTGGCCGTAGAGGGTGAACTTCTTGATGAGGTCTTCCGCGTTCTTCTCTTCCTCACCCTGCTCCTTGACGAACCAGTCGAAGCACTGCATGGTGCGGTAGTCGTTGACATCCTGGGCAGCGCGGTAGATATTGTTGATCAGGCTTGTAACATACTGCTCGTGCTCGAGGCCGAACTTGAGGGGATCGTCGATGTTGTTGTATGTCTTATCCGGCTTGTCTATAGCCTCCAGGGTGACCTTCTCGCCGTTGTTGAAGAGGTATGTGCGCATGAGCATGGCGTGGTCGCGCTCTTCCTGAGCCTGGATCACATACCAGTTAGCGAAGCCGTCAAGGCCCTGGTCTTCATAATAGTTTGCAAAATCAAGATAGAGGTATGCAGAATAAAATTCCTTATTGACCTGTGTATTGATGAGTTCCTTTACCTTAGGATCAAGCATAGATATCCTCCTTATAAAAATCCTTTTCTTAACATGTTTCATGCTTTAAGCAGTTTGTTCTCTCGAACTTTTTTATTATAACATATAAATAAGTAGAGGGAACTGATTTTTTACTTTACTCTTCCAGAGTATGTGTGCTATAATGTAGAAAGATTGCGAAGGCGCAGTGGATTTCCGCTGCGCCTTTTCTGTTATATACAGGAAAAAGCACAGAGAAAACAGGAGAGGTGATGATGGGTATGGTAGATATACACGAGATGGATCTGCTGCAGCGCAAAGAAGCAATGAACGAGCAGCTGGCCCGCTATGGGGTAAGGTTTGGAATCTATAAGAATAATGTATTCCACGAGCAGCTCTTTCCCTATGATCCGATTCCGAGAGTCATAGAGAAAGCGGATTTTGCCTATCTGGAAAAGGGCCTGAAGCAGAGAGTGACTGCACTCAATGAATTCATTCTCGACATTTACGGCAAAAAACAGATCATAAAGGACGGAGTCGTCCCGGAAGAATTTGTTTTCGCGGGAAGCGGCTATCTGGCTCAGTGCGAAGGGATCGTTCCGTCAAAGCGCGTGTGCAGCCATATCTCCGGTATAGATCTTGTCCTGGGCAAGGACGGGAACTGGTACATTCTCGAGGATAACCTGAGGATACCCTCCGGGGCATCCTACCCCATGATCGCCAGGGAGCTGGAAAGGCGGTGCTCGCCCACAACATTCCGCCAATATCAGGTCGACGACAACAGGGACTATGCTCTGCTTCTGAGAAATGTTATGGATTACGTATCCGCGGGCGGGATCCCGGTGATCCTCACGCCCGGAAGATACAACGCGGCCTACTTTGAACATTCCTATCTGGCCGAGAAGACAGGGGCCCAGCTCGTGAGCGGCCAGGACCTCTTCGTTGAAGACAACTGCCTCTTCTGCAAGAATTACAACGGGGAGAAGGAAAAGGTAGGAGTCGTCTACCGGAGGATATCCGACGACTACCTGGATCCCCTCAATTTCTGTGAGGATTCCCTGATCGGGGTTCCCCACATATTTGACGCCTACCGGGCGGGCAATGTGGCCCTCATGAACGCGCCCGGCAACGGAGTGGCTGACGATAAGGGCATCTACTATTTTGTTCCCAAGATGATCCGCTACTACCTGAAAGAAGAACCGATCCTGAGCAATGCACCCACCTATCTTCCTTATTATGAAGAGGATATGAAATATGTGCTGGAGCATTTTGACAGGCTCGTGCTCAAGGATGTGGCGGAAGCCGGCGGCTACGGCGTAAAATTTGCCAATACTATGACCTCGAAGGGAAAAGAAGATTTCATAGACCTTCTTAAGAAGGAGCCCAGAAGGTTCATCGCCCAGGAAGTCGTAGATTTCCAGGATATCGATATCTACGACAAGTCAGGCTTTGTCCCCAGAAAGGCAGACCTTAGGGCATTTGTCCTCTACGGGGAAGAACCGGTCGTATGGAAGAGCGGACTTACAAGATTCACGACGAACCCGGATTCATATATCGTGAATTCGTCACAGGGGGGAGGTTTCAAAGACACATGGGTATTATCTCGGTAACACAGGAGGACGGCCTTTACTGGCTGGGCAGATATACAGAAAGAGTCTATACGACGATCCGGCTCTACGCAAAATATTATGATGAGATGATAGAGCACGATGATTTTTACATACAGTTCTGCCAGAGGATGGAGATCCCCAATATATACAGTTCCGGAGAGGATTTTATCAAAAGATACGGCTATGATAAGGAAAATCCGGACTCTCTGATCAGCAATATGTACAGGGCCTATGACAACGCGGTCACTCTGAGAGAGCTGATCCGGTCCAGCGCCCTTTCCTATGTGCAGCTGGCCGTCTACGCCATGAACAGGGCTGCCCAGTCTCAGGCGCCCCTTTTGGAGCTGCAAAAGGTCTGCGACTATATTGTCGCCTTCTGGGGAATCATAGACGACAGCATTTCCGTAAATCAGGTCAGAGATCTGATCAAGACGGGCCGCAGGCTGGAGAGAGTCGACCTCTATGCCAGAATGAGGTACGAGGAGGGCGAGATGAGGGAGGCCATAAGAAGGCTGACAAGCTACAGGCTGGCCAGAAGCGGCCTGGCCTGCAGCAAGGCGAGGATCGCCAATCTTGAAAAATATAAAAAAGATAATATACTGGACTATGACGATATCGTATTTCAGGTGGAACATATCTTTGATGATGATTGACATAAGAAAGGCTGTAATGACAGAGAGTAAAAGATATGAAATTTTTGTACAGGATGGAGCTGGATTTTGACGCGCCTGTCCATGAGCACCATTTTACGATGAAATGTCTGCCCCGCAGCAGCTGCCGTCAGATCATTTCGGATCTGCGGTTTGCTATAGATCCGGACGTCAGAGTCTGGAGAGGGCGCGATGGTTTTGGAAATATTAAGCTGATGGGATATTTAAAGCAGCCCCACGACCACATTCAGGTCTGCGTATCCGGCAGGGCTCTTGTGGATGGGGTCATGGACAGGGAGAAATCGCAGTTTTTCCCTTACGGCTGCATGAAGTATGCTTCGGCCCTGACAAAGGCCGGGCCTGCTATCCGGGCTATCCATCAAAAGACCCGGGAAAAGGCAGAGAAAGCCGAAAGCGGACTCCACTTCTACAGGAGAAAGCCGGAGCTTATCTTCGCCGCGGCGGCCATGGAGGCTGTCCACGAAGCCCTGGCCTACATACCGGGATCGACCGGAGTCTGCACGAGCGCCGAGCAGGCAGCCCGGGCGGGCAGAGGGGTCTGCCAGGATTTTGCCCAGGTCATGCTGGCCGTCCTTCGCATGGAAGCAATTCCCTGCCGCTATGTCTGCGGCATCCTGGCCGGGGAGGGAGAATCCCATGCCTGGGTGGAGGTCTTTAGCGACGGCGCCTGGACAGGCTTTGACCCGACGAATCTGATCCCTGCCGACGAAAGGCATCTTGTGATCTCCTATGGGCGAGACGCCAGGGACTGCAGGATAAACCAGGGAGTCTTTCTCGGCCTGGACAATGGCATTGTCTGCCAGAGACAGAATATCATATGCAAAACGATACAATACGGGGATTATTATGATAAAAACGATAGCATCAGCAGAATTTCCTGCTGACGAGGTACTCAGGATACGGAAGAACCGGATCATACCGGAATCTTACCGGAAGGCTCATCCGGGGGAAGACCTGGATCTGAACAAGATAGAAGGGCTGAAGAGGATCTGCATCGTGACCGGTATCCACGGGGATGAGCTGGAGGGGCAGTATGTCGCCTTCGAGCTTCAGAGAAGGATCAGCCAGAGGCCGTCAGCCCTTACGGGCATTGTGGATATCTATCCGGCCATGAACCCCATGGGCATAGACACGATAACGAGAGGGCTGCCGGAATTTGACCTGGATATGAACCGGATCTTCCCGGGCAATCGGAAGGGTCATATGTATGAACATCTGGCCCGGCAGATCGTGGAGGACGTGGACGGGGCAGATCTTGCCGTGGACATCCATGCCTCAAATATTTATCTGACGGAAGTTCCCCAGATCCGGATCAATGCCCTGACCCAGCGCAGCCTCATCCCATTTGCGGCCACGATGAACGTGGACCTGGTCTGGATCCACGAGAACGCGACGGTCCTGGAGTCCACATTTGCCTATACCATGAACTCCCGGGGCGTCCCCACCCTGGTCGTTGAGATGGGCGTCGGCATGCGGATCACCAAGGCCTACGGAGACCAGCTGGTAGACGGGATCCTGGCGACCATGAAGGCTATGGGCATGTGGAAGGGAGAAACCCGGCAGGTCAGGAAGCCTGCCCTCATGAGCGCGCCGGACGGGGTGGAATTCCTTAACGCGCCCGCCTCCGGTGTCTTTGTCAAGGCTCTGGACGCGGGGACGAACGTGAAGAAGGGAGATCTGATCGGCACCCTGGTCAATCCCCTGACAGGTCAGGTCATCAGCAGGATCACAGCCCCGGTCACAGGCTGGCTCTTCACGATCCGTGAATATCCTGTCGTTCAGGAAGGCTCCCTTATGGGCAGGATCCTGAAGAGGGTCCACTATAAGGTAAAGCTCTTTGAGAAGGCGGAGCCCCATGTGATCCACCTGCAGGGATGAAGGAGGACAGAGTATGCAGGAGACAGATATTTTTACCCTGAAAGGCCTCTACCGCGACGACTTTCGGATCAGAGGCTATCGGTTCGGCGGCGGGGAGAAGACCCTGTGCGTCGTCGGAGCCATGAGGGGAAACGAGAATCAGCAGCTCTACGCCGCTTCCCAGCTGGTCAGAAGGCTGAGCCTTTTGGAGAAGGCAGGAAAGCTGAGCCCCTGCCGGGAAGTCATGGTCATTCCCTGCTGCAATCCCTATTCCATCAATATCAGAAAGAGATTCTGGACGATAGACAATACAGACATCAACAGGATGTTTCCCGGTTACAACAAGGGGGAGACGACACAGAGGATAGCGGACGGCATCTTCCGCACGGCCCAGCAGTACAAATACGGGATCCAGTACGCTTCCTTCTACATGGACGGCACATTTGCCCCTCATGTCAGGATGATGCAGACCGGCTTCGAGGACGTGGAGACCGCGTCCAGATTCGGCCTTCCCTATATCATGCTGAGGAAGCCCAGACCCTTTGACACAACGACCCTCAATTACAACTGGCAGATCTGGGACGTCAACGCATTTTCCCTTTACACGACGACGACGGACACCATAGATCCCCAGAGCGCGGCTCAAAGCGTGGACGCCATCATAAATTTCCTCACATCCCTGGGCTTTGTAAAAGGGACTTATGTCCAGCCGGAGCCCTCGCAGCTGATCCGGGATGAGAATCTGCTCAACATCCGGACGGAAAGAGCAGGATTTTTCGACAGCTATGTGAAGCCGGGCGAGGCGGTCAGGGCGGGCCAGCTGCTTGCCCAGGTGACAGACCCCTATGACGGGAGCATCAGGAGCTGGATCCATGCCCCGGAGGACGGGACAGTTCTTTTCATGCATTCTTTTGACATGGTCTACGCGGATACGTCAGTCTTTAAGCTGGTAAGCGGCAAAGAGATATCCAAATAAGAGATGAGCGGGGGCTGCCATATTACCGATTTCCCTGGCTGTCGCCGCAAACATGATTTCTTCTGGCGGGTTTACGTCCGTTTGAGGGTTTTTGCCCAGTTTGGACGTAACTTTAAGGGTCCCAATTAATAAAGTGTACCCCATGTCAAGGACACAGCAAAAATAAAAGTGTATGCTTTTTTCATGCCATCGGTCAGTCTGCTAAAGCGGCTGG
>OMWV01000041.1 GCA_900314845.1 uncultured Eubacteriales bacterium | reverse complement strand
ACATACCGCTAACTGCTCCTTATCGACTTTTTGAAAAAGTGAGAAAAAACGAGTTAACAACAGAAAAACCAAGATAACTATGGGAGGGAATTTACTTATGAAAGTAAAGGTTCAGTATGCGACAATGATCGTGAGTGATCTTGAGAAATCGACAGCATTTTACAGAGACCTGATGGGATTTGTCCCTGGCTATCATGTGGATCTGCCAAACGGCGCCAGGATCACGATCATGCAGAGCGAGGGGGCTGCCGTCGAGCTGATAGAGTCTTCCGACTACCCGCTTGGCCTGTATTCTGTTGGCACAGATGTGAACGATCTGGACGGTATGATAGAAAAGCTGGAAGATCAGGGTTATCAGATCACAGGTTCGGTTGTGACTACGACGGTCGGCAGACAGGCCTTTGTCCTGGATCCGGATGGGAACAGGATCTGTCTGATAGAACATTCGGATCAATACCGGAATATGTATATGAAATAATGGGAGGCTGCCGCTTATGCGGCAGCCTCCGAAGGAATTTCAATAGTCATTTATTTACTGAATGCAGTCGCGGATGTTCTGCATGCGCCTGTCCAGGGCGGCGGACTGCTCGGCACACTCCAGCAGCTGCCCGGCCAGATCTTCGCAGATATTGGGGTTCAGGTCTTTCTTATATCTTAATTTGTGTTCGAGAGAGGCCCAGAAGTCCATGGCTATGGTCCGGAACTGAACTTCGACCTTTACATCTTTTTTCTCATTTTCAAGGAAGATGGGAACGGAAACGATGAGGTGCAGGCTGCGGTAGCCGGAGGGCTTGGGATTCTTTATATAGTCCTTCATCTCTATCAGGGTGATATCGTCCTGACGAAGGAAGCTGTCGGCCAGCCGGTAGATATCCTCCTCAAAGGAACATACGACCCGGATGCCGGCGATATCGTTTATATTTTCCTCTACAGCCTCCAGAGTCCAGGGAATATTTTTTCGGATAACTTTCAGGGCAAGGCTGTCTATGCTTTTCATGCGTGCCTTTATGGATTCTATGGGGTTGCCGTCGTAGTGGAGGGAAAGCTGCCGGTTGAGGACATTAAATTTTGTCTTTATCTCCATGATTGCGCATTCATAGTACATCCAGAATGTTTCCAGAGGGATCCTGCTATCCCGGAAGGTTTTGATGAATTCCTCCGCTTTCTTTTCATTTTCAGGACTGCTCTGTATCATATGCCGGAGGTCACTCGTTGCCGATTTAAGAGTGTCTTTATCAAAGGCAGGTACATCAGGAAGCTCCATCGCGGGTTCTGCTTGGACTGTCTCTTTCATTTAATAAATCTCCTTAAGAGTTTAAATATCAATATATACAGTATATCAGAAATCTGCCTAAAAGCATAGCAGGCTTTCGCATGCGGGGCGGGAGAAAAATACTGTCAGGATCTCTGATATTTTACGCAGAGTTTACGAGCCTTTTGGCTCTATTTTTTTTGCGGATCTTATAATAGGCGATAAGCACGAAGGTAATTTTACAACAAAATGATGTTGAATTTTCAGAGGAGTTACATATGGCAGATCTGCTTGAGTGGAGCATTACAAAAAATTACAGAAGGCTGCGGCCTTCTGATTGGCACCATCGGCGAGATATATGAAGATGACATCATCAAAGTAACAGATATCATAAGAGCTTATCTGGATAAATAAAGGGACAATATCTTCTTCCCCGGGCATATGTATCCTCCTGCCCGGGGAGTTTTTCATCTCTTTTCATTGCCCTTATCTTGTGATACAATGGGTCAGGATTACTTTTATTTTGGAGGGAAATATGATAGATCTGTTAAAAGCTGTGATCTTCGGCATCGTCGAGGGAATCACAGAGTGGCTTCCGGTCAGCAGCACCGGGCACATGATCTTGTTAAATGAGTTTATAAAGCTTGATGTCTCCCGGGAGTTCTGGGAGATGTTTCTTGTTGTCATCCAGTTTGGAGCGATCTTGGCTGTTATCCTCCTGTACTGGAAGACCATCTGGCCCTTCGGCAGGAAGAAGGAGACCGGAAGGATAGGGGTCAGGAGGGAGACGCTGGCTTTGTGGGGGAAGACGATCATAGCCTGCATCCCGGCTGCAGTCGTCGGCCTGGCTCTTGACGACTGGCTGGATGCGCATCTCTACAACTGGCTGGTCGTATCCATCATGCTGATCCTCGTGGGCATCATATTCATTATTGTTGAGAATCATAACAAGGGCCTGGTTCCTGTCAGGAACAGTCTGGAAGATATCACGGTCAGGGACGCCTTCCTGATCGGCCTCTTTCAGCTTGCCGCGGCGGTATTTCCCGGAACGTCAAGGTCCGGCGCCACCATCATCGGCGGCCTCATGATAGGGGTATCGCGGACAGCCGCGGCAGAATTCACCTTTATCCTGGCTATCCCGGTCATGGCAGGAGCCAGCCTGCTGAAGATCGCCAAATATATTGCCGGCGGCGGCAGCCTGACCGGCAGCGAGGGAGCCATCCTGCTGGCAGGTCTTCTTGTGGCATTTTTCGTGTCCGTATTGATCATCCGCTTTCTGATGAGCTATATCCGGAAACATGATTTCAAGCCGTTTGGGATCTATCGCATCATTCTCGGACTTGTCGTTATCATTTATTTTACCGTCACCAGGTAAATATTACATATAATTAAGGAAGAAGAGGAGGAAAAGAGTATGGCAGGATTTAATCCGGCAGACATGATGAGGTTAAAAAAGAATTTTCAAAGATTTCAGGCTGACCATCCCAGGGTCGTCGCCTTTTTCCAGGCGATAAGGGGAGATGTGGAAGAAGGGACCATCGTGGAGATAAAGGTCACAACTCCGGAGGGGAAAGAGAGGATCACAAACATGCGTCTGAATCCGGACGATGTGGAGACTCTTAACCATCTGATCCATTAAAAGAACAGCGACTTATGACAAACACTGCCGGGAATAGTATCCTGGCAGTGTTCTTACGTCTGTTACATTATTTCTTCCGGCAGGCATTTGCGGAAATGATAACCATAGATGGAGAAGGCGACTGCCCGGGAGAATATTCCCGGCTTTTCCCGCTGTCTGGCAGCCCAGGTGAGCAGTCTCCAGTAATACCGCCTGCCGGGGTCTTTTATGCCCAGAAGGAAGCAGGCTTTGAAAAATGCTCCAAGTTCCCTTGCGGTGAGCCTGCTTTTGTGGAGGCCCCGGGGCTGGTAATGTTCCAGAAATGTTCTGACGCGCCTGTAGTAGTGCCTGGGAGCATAGATGCTGTGCACAACTCTTGTGTAGCCCTTATACAGAAGACGTCTGTCCATCTTGGGAATGATATTTGTGTTGGTGTCCGTGTTCAGCCCGGTGAATTCACTGCTCAGCCTGCCCTCCTTTTTCATCCGGTCATATAACCTGGTTCCAGGGGGTGCTGTCAGCAGGCCGACCATGGCGGTCACGATGCCGCTTTTCTGGATAAATTCAGACATTTTCTTGAAGATAGACAGCTTGTCGCTGTCAAAGCCCAGGATAAACCCGCCCTGGACCTGCATGCCGTGTTCCTGGATCGTCCTCACGCTCTCCAGCAGATCGCGCTTCTCGTTCTGTACCTTATCACATTCATCCAGACAGTCTTCGTCTACACTTTCTATCCCTATGAAGACATTGTCAAATCCTGCTTCAGCCATCAGGTTCATCAGTTCTTCATCATCTGACAGATTTATGGATACCTCTGTGAAGAAGGTAAAGGGATAGTCGTGCTCCTTCATCCATGTGATAATGCCCGGCAGGATCGTCTCCTTGAGCAGTTTTTTATTTCCGATAAAATTGTCGTCAACGAAAAATATTCCTCCCCGCCAGCCGAAGCTGTAGATCGCTTCCAGTTCACCGATTACCTGAGGCAGGGATTTTGTTCTCGGCATGTGGCCGAACAGGGAAACGATATTGCAGAATTCACAGTGGAAAGGACAGCCCCTGGAGAACTGGATGCTGAGCATGGCGTAGGCGTCCTTCTTGAGCAGGTCCCATCGGGGAATGGGCGTTTTCCTGATATCCGGATAATTCTTAATGGCATAAATATGTCTGGCCTGGCCGGCTTCCAGATCCCTGGCAAAAAGGGGAATACAGTCTTCACCCTCGTAGAGAAGCAGATAATCTGCATCATCATATTTTTCCGGTTCTGTGGAGAAGAGAGGACCCCCGCAGGCAGTCTTTATCCCCAATTCCCGGCACCTGTTCATGACTTCCCGGACAGATTTCTGTTGGATATTCATGGCGCTGATCATGACAAGATCACTTCTCTTGATATCCTTATCGCAAAGTTTTTCTACATTCATATCAACAAGTTTCAGATCCCAGCTGTCCGGCAGCAGGGCGGCCACTGTGAGAATGCCCAGGGGCGGAAGATTTGATTGCTTTTTTATAAAACGGAGCGCGTGTTTAAAGCTCCAGAATGTTTCCGGGTATTCCGGGTATACAAGAAGTACTTTCATAGACCTCTCCTTTACATATTTCTATTCGCATAGGATAGCATTTTTCCTATATCATGTGTACAATAGCCAGTAGTTAATGGACATTTCTATCGGATTGTAGGACTGCTGACAAGGTTGGCGAGGTATTATTAGCATATGAAAAAAGATGAAAGATATCGTATCGCAGAAGAAGCTATCATGACTGCTTTTATGCAGCTGGCCCGGGTAAAAAGGGCAGAAAAGATTACTGTCTCAGACGTAGCAGCCCGCGCCGGTGTGGCCCGCAGCACATTCTATAATCACTATGCGGATATAGAGTCTTTGATGGAAGAGGTTGAGAACAGGTCTTTGCAGTATATTTTCCGGATGATGGAGGGATTTCATATTTCGTCGGAAGAGAAGAACACGGAGAGCTTCTTCCGGATGTTCTGTACCAGTATAAAGGAGGATCCGTTTTTGGCTGATCTTTTCCGAAGACCGGTGGAGGCTTCTCATTTTATGGGGAAAGCTCTGCATATGCTAAGACGCTTAAACTCCGGGCTGGGAGAGAGGGTAAGCAGAGGCAATAAAAAGGAAATGGAATATGCAGCCGCCTATCTGATAGGTGGTGTCGTCGGTGTCCTGCATAAGTGGGCGCTCTCTGATTTCGCTATACCTCAGGAAACACTCGCCCGGTATCTGACAGGCTGCTTATCAAACGGGGCAGGCAGATATTTCTGATAAATTATATCAATAACGGCAGTTGACAGTTATATCATGCGCTAATACAATTATAGATAGAATATAGGGTAGTGTCAAGTAAGCTATGAAAACCAGGGTCTAAAAAAGAAGGCTCTGTTCGAACCTTGAAAATTGCAGATATATTCGTTT
>OMWV01000039.1 GCA_900314845.1 uncultured Eubacteriales bacterium | reverse complement strand
ATAATGCTGTCAAGTTTCAAAAAATCACCTGTTGAGCAAGAAACCATCGGCTGTTACAGCATTTTTCAAGTGGGAAGTTTGAGTTAATAAGAACTGTCAATTGCATGCATGCAGCGCAGGTGTTATTATTATATGTCGTAAGGAGGGGCCCATACGAAGTATGGGAAGATTCCTTGCGACCTGCGCAGACCGCGTCCGAACGGAGTTCGGATTTAAATCGGTCTGCTGCCTATTTTTAGAAAATTGAATCAGCCGGGAGGTGGCGTGCTGGGCACGCTGAAAAGGGAAGCAGGTGAGAAGCCTGCGCGATCTCGTCACCGTGATTCTGGAGCTTGCGGCTTATATCCACTGGGAGACCGGGAAGGAAGCCGAGGGCGTCTGACAGATCAGCCGGGAGACCTGCCTTTCGGGTACAGGGAGCGGAAAGCTCCATGTCACGAGGTATTGACAGTACGAAAGTTTGCAGGCGGGATCGTGTCCCCTTTGTTTGCCATGTAATAAGACTGTCCATAGCGGCAGTCTTTTTATTTTCTGCGGTGCGCTTGACGGCTGATCCGGTTTTAATTTTTATTTTTATGGAGGAGACATTATGAAAAAATGGTTGAAGAGTGGAATATCCGCTTCCCTGGCATTGACTCTGGCAGCCGGGCTTATTCCCACACTGCCGGCCTATGCGGCTTCTGCCAGGCAGGTAAAGGTCTACTATACGATCAGCGATAAGGGAGACATTGCTAAGGACAAGGACGGAAAGTTCATGGCCCAGAGAGAAGTCACCGCATCAGATCTTGACGGCGACGGACAGATTTCCTACGATGAGGCAAATGTGGCAGTCCACAAGAAGTATTGCAAGGACGGCAAGGATGGATATGCAATATCCGGCGGCTGGGTCACCAGCTTCTGGGGCCAGCAGACTGACAACACTTCATTCATGCAGAACGGGAAGGCCACACCTACAGTAGATAAGGCCTATCTGGCAGAGGGAGATTATCTGACTGCTTCCATAAACAAGGACACGGTAAATTACGCCGACTGGAACGCAAACTTTGACTCCTGGAAAAAGGATGTCAAGGCAGGGAAAAAGTTTACTCTTCATATATCCGGGGATCAGGCCATGAGCATGGATCCGAAAAATGAGCCGGCAGCCGGCGTCAGCGTCGGTACAGTTACAGAAAAAGGATTTACCAAGATGGCTAAGGCAGATGCCAAGGGCAATGTAAAGCTCAGCTTTAAGAAGGCCGGCATCTACCTTGTAAGCGCCCAGGGCAGCATGAAGGGTACATCCTGGTCCGGTGCTCAGGTAGACTGCCCTCTGATCGCTCCAGCCTGCCTTGTGACAGTAAGGTCCGGCGTTCCTTCCAATATGAAGACATTAAAGGCTGCCGCTAAAACGGTCAAGTCCATGAAGAAGAACGAGTCAGGCTCTACTGTATACGGGACACTTCAGGCACAGTCAACTTCTCAGGCAAAGACATCTGTCAAGTTGACATGGAAGAAGGTGGACAGCGCTTCCAGCTATGTTGTCTACGGGGCAGCTTACGGTAAGTCCAATAAGTATAAAAAGATTACTACAACGTCAAAGCTTTCTGCCACGGTTTCCAAGATCGGCGGCAAGAAGCTGAAGAAGGGAAGCTATTACAAGTTCTTCGTACTGGCAGCGGATAAAGACGGCAATGTACTCTCTGTTTCCAAGGCAGTCTTCGCAGCGACGAAGGGCGGCAAGGTGACAAATACCGCAAAGCTCGCCGTTAAGGATGGAAAGAAGATGACGAAGGCCCTTGCAAGTCTGAAGGCAGGAAAGACGGTAAAGATCAGCGTCAGCCAGAAGAAAGCGGCTAAGGATCTGAAGCTTAAGAATTACAGGTCTGTCAGATTTGAATCTTCCGACAGCAGCATCGCTTCTGTCACCGGCAAGGGAACCGTCAAGGGAAAGAAGAAGGGCAGCTGCAGCATATACATCTATGCCCAGAACGGTGCAGTGAAAAAATTAAAAGTAAGTGTCAGATAATGTGATACGGATCAAAAGAATATGATAAACTGTAGGGGATCCTGATGCAGGATGAGACATGCTGCGTCAGATATTGACCTGCAGGATGCAGGGCGGCCCCGGCAGGATATTCCTGCCAGGACCGTCCCTCTCTTATATTATACAGTCTGCCGGGGAGGAGATATTTTGGAGACCAGGAAGAAGAAAAGACTGCTGAACATCCTCATGTTCGTGCTGATCGCGGTTATCGCCTTTTGCGCTGTCATGGCTGTGAGTGCGGTAAAAGGAAATATGGCGGGAAATGAGCCCTCCTCTCTGGTCAAAAGTCAGGATATCAAAGGCGCGGTCTTTATAGAGAGAAAAGAGGTCAGCTACTCCCTGGAGAGCGGCATAGGCCTGATGCCCGGGGACAAGGTGTCCGTGGAAAGCAGATCGGGCGCTGACTTTTCTCTTTATGATTCCGGACTCCTTTACCTTTCTGAGAATACGGAGCTGACCCTGGATCAGATGGGAAAAGACCAGTTGCAGGCAGGCCTGGCATCCGGTCAGATCTACACAGAGACAGAGGGCGGCCCTGTCACATTTACCGCTGCAGATGGCGTGAGCGTACAGGCAGAAGACGCTGTATTTTCCCTCAGCGCCTACAAAGGAAGCACCCAGCTGATGGTATTTGCGGGGAGCGCGGATATCAGCACCGGCTCCGAGAAGCAGACAGTGCAGGCGGGAAGCAGCGCTCTTGTCACCGATGAAGATGCTCTGGATACAGAAGGGATCCGCCTGTCATCTGTCAGCGGATCTGTCTTGGAGAAACTGGCAGGATCTTCCAGAAAAGGCCTGTGTTTCTCCAAATCTGATCTGAAAAATGAGATCCGGGAAAGGGCCGATCAGGCTCAGGAGTCGGCAGAAAATGAGCTGGAGACATCGGATGCAGAATCTTCAGAAGTTCAGGATCCTCCTCAGACGGAGACGGGATCTGAACCTGAGATAAAATCCGCCCGGAAGCAGACTTCTGAGAAAAAGACAGAGACGGCTTCCAAAAAGAAAAAAACATCAGAGAAAAGCAGCCAGGCCTCGTCTTCGGCCTCTCAGAGTGAGGGAAGGACAGGCAAGGCTTCCGCAAAGAATACGAAAAAAAAGAGTACTGCCTCCTCAGCAGAGAAGAAAAAAAGTTCCGCAGGCAGCTGTACGATAAAGATAGAGTGCTCTTCCATTTTAAAGCATATGGATCAGCTGGCAAAGGGAAAAGACCGGTATGTGCCGGAGGATGGGGTGATCCTGGCCAAGACCAAAGTGGCCCTGAAAAAAGGAGAGTCTGCCTACGACGTCACAAAGAGGGTCTGCAAGGCGCAGGGGATCCAGATGGAGGCGGCCTATACACCCGGATACGGCAGCTATTACATAGAAGGGATCAATAACCTTTACGAGTTTGACTGCGGGGAGACCTCAGGCTGGCTCTATCAGGTCAATGGCTGGGAGCCCAATTACGGCAGCTCGGAATATGAGATAAAGGATGGGGATGCAATCGTATGGACTTACACATGTTCAGTAAAATAGGAGCCCTGCTTCTGGCGGTGCTCATGATTGCAGCGCCGCCCTCTCAGGCCCTGGCCGGCCAGGAAGATGAGAGTGTTCAGAGCGTTCAGGAGACGGTTCTTGTAAAGGATACGGAAGAGGAAAGTCAGAAGGAAGAGGAGACTCAGACACAAGAGGTAGAAAAGAAAGAGACAAAGGCAGAAGAGACAAAGGCAGGAGAGACAGAAACAACAGAGGAAAAGCCGGTCCAGATATCTGCCGGCATCCAGAAAAAGCTTGACAGCGCGGCCGCGGGCACAAAGAAGATTCTCAAAAAGACCGGCGATAAGGCTGACTGGGAGGGCAGCTGCGGCTGGATCCTGCTTGGTATGGCCAGGTATGACCTGACTGGCCGGAATACAGCATTTCGCGACCAGGCAATCGCATATGCGTCAGGGATATCCATTGCCATAGGAGAGAAGGGGTCGGAAAAGCTTAGCAGCACCCGCTCCACGGACAATTCCAGAGCGGTGATCGCCCTGACGGCAGCCGGTTATGACGCCCAGGATTTCGGAGGAAAGGATTTAACCCAGCCTCTTCTGGACCTGGACTTTGTAAAAAAGCAGGGGATAAACGGGCCGATCTGGGCCCTTACCGCCCTTGACTGCAGGGGAAGCCTGCCCGCCTATGAGAAGAGAAAGGCAGAAAAAAAGGATGATGCGCCAAAGCCCTATGCGGAAGATGAGGCATCTTACCGGGATGACCTGATCCGCTGTATCCTGGAAGCAGAAAAAGGCGGCGGCTGGTCGTTCGGCGGGAAAAGCCCGGATGTGGATATGACCTGTATGGCTCTGACAGCGCTGGCCCCCTACAGAGAGTCCAGGGCTGACGTGAAGGAAGCTGTCAGCCGGGCTCTTACATGGCTCTCGGGCCAGCAAAAGAGCGACGGGTCATTTGCCTCGGGAGATACGAAGAATTCAGAATCTGCCAGCCAGGTCATAACTGCCCTGACGAGCCTGGGGATCGATCCCTTTGGGGACAGCAGGTTCCTGAAAAATGGCAGAAGCCCTGTCGACAGCCTGCTGGATTTTGCCCTTGAGGACGGCGGTTTTCGCCATATTCAGGAAGAAAAGTCTTATAATGTCCTTGCCAGCATGCAGGCTTATTATGCCCTGGCTGCCTGCAGGCGCTTTGAGAAGGGAAAGAGCAGCCTCTTTGATATGAGTGACCAGGAAGTCACGATGAAGATCAGCATTTTAAAGAAAAAGTCTGCAAAAAGCCCCTCAAAGCCGTCAGAAAAGAAGACAAAGTCTGAAAAGAAAAAGAGTTCGTCTGTCTCTCGGGGAAAAAGGCTCCTGCCTTCTGCTCCGGCGGGAAGGCCGGGCAGGATGCTCCCCTGGGGCATGAATGGCAGCGGCATAGCCGGTTACCCGGGAGATCCGAGGGCCGGATATGATGCCGGCCAGGATTACGATGAGGAAGACTACGATGATGAGGACTATGACGAGGATGAAGATTACGGCGATGAGGACGTAGACGAGGACGAAGATTACGACGAGGAAGACTCCGACGGTGAGGATGAAGATATCGACGGTGAAGACGGTGAGGATAAGACGGGAAGGGCCTCCGGCAGCCCGGCAGTGAGCAAGGCGGCCGATCAGAAGGCAAAGCGCGTAATCTCCAGGATCCGAAGGGCTCTGGGAAGCAGGCCCCGGGAAGAGCTGACGGTCAGCGATATCAAAAATCTGACAGATGCCTATGGTGCGTACCTTAAGCTGACAGATGAGGAGAAAGAGTCTGTTAGAGGATCCGATGTCTGGAGCAGCCTCTCTGCCATCACGGCAAGACTTGGCCGGCAGAATCACACGGAAAGCACATCGGGCGCAAGCCTTCTGGAGAATGACGAAAAGTCTCTGCCCTGGTATGTCCGCCTTGTCGCGAAGCCGGCAAAGATGACTGCGGATATGGAAAATAAGCTCAAGGACCAGATCGGGAGCGGGGGAAAAGTGTATGATATGTATGACATCTACCTTGTCGATACCCTGACCGGGGAGAAGTGGGAGCCGGAGAATGTCCTGAACATGTCTCTTCCCGCCCCTTCAGGCAGCGGAGGAAATCTGCTCATTCTCCACATCAAGGAAAAGGGCTCTGCCGAGTGGATCTCCCCCAAGCCGGCAAAAGATGCCGATGGCAAAAGCATTTTGAAGTTCAAGGCTTCCGCTTTTTCAATCTACGGGCCTGTGCGCTCGGACCGGTCCGTCAAGGAGCTCATATCCCTGGCGGGAAAAGATGAGAAAAAGAACCGGGTCATCATCCTTCTTAGCCTGATCTGCGCCGCCGCGGCTCTGGCGGCCTTCTATGCCGCAAAAAAGCTGGGGGCTGAGCAGGAGGAGGAAGGCAAGTGAGGCAGGCAGCATTTTCAGCATGTCATCCCCTGGTAAATGCTATATATTTCGGGGCAGCTATCGTCTTTGCCATGGTCTTTGCCCACCCGGCATATATAGCCATCTCCTGCCTATGTTCTGCCCTTTATCTGGTCAGCGTCAGGGGGCGGGGGGCCTTAAGGCTTATGATCCCCATGGCTGTCCTTTTCGCGGTCATAGCTTTTGCCAATCCCCTCTTTAACACCGGGGGGACGCATATCCTCTTTACATGGCCCGGCGGGCGGCCCTATACACTGGAGGCCCTGTGCTATGGCCTGGCGGCGGGCGGAATCTTTGTCAGCGTCATCTTCTGGTTTGCCGGCCTGAGCGGGACCATGGACAGCGGCAAATGCCTCTATCTCTTTGCCCCTCTTGCCCCTTCCGTCTCTCTGGCGGTCAATATGGCCCTGCGCTTTGTCCCCCTTTACAGGAGAAAGCTTGCTCAGATCATGGAGGGAAGGCAGGCTATCGGCCTGGCAGGCAGGGGAAAAAGAGGCCTTCTCTCCGGCGGCATGACAGGCCTTTCCTCCCTAATGAGCTGGGCCCTGGAAAGCGGGATCAGTACGGCGGACAGTATGAAATGCAGGGGATACGGGAGCGGGAAGAGGTCGACATTTTCCATCTACCGGATGGGGAGATCCGACAAGATCCTTCTTTGCCTGATGAGCGCTCTTATCATCCTGGTCACAGTCTGCGCCGCCCGGGGAGCGTGCTTTGCGTCTTATATGCCAGATATCCGCATGGCGGGACAAACGCGGCCTCTTTTTTACCCGGCCCTGTCAGCTTACACCCTTTTCCTGATCCTGCCGACAGCAATCAATATTTCGGAGGAAGCCCAATGGCGTTATTTGAGATCGAAAATCTGAGTTTTTCCTACCCCGAGGAAGGGAAGAGGCCGGCGCTTGACGGGGTCAGCCTCAGCATCCGGGAGGGGGAATACCTGCTGATCTGCGGCAGGAGCGGCAGCGGCAAGACAACGCTTTTGCAGCATTTAAAGCCGCCCCTTACGCCCCACGGACACAGAAGCGGCAGGATCCTCTTTGACGGCAGAGAGCTGGACCAGCTGAGCCTGAGGGACCAGGCGGCACGGATCGGCTATGTCATGCAGGATCCCGACGCCCAGATCGTGACGGACAAGGTATGGCATGAGCTGGCCTTCGGCCTGGAGAGCCTGGGGCTTGACCAGAGGACCATCAGGAGCAGGACTGCGGAGATGGCCTCCTATTTCGGCATTCAGGACTGGTTCTACAGGGACACCTCAGACTTAAGCGGAGGGCAGAAGCAGCTCCTGAACCTTGCCTCCATCATGGCCATGAGGCCCCAGGTCCTGATCCTCGACGAGCCGACCAGCCAGCTGGATCCCATAGCCGCGGCGGATTTTCTGGCCGCGATCAGGAAGATTAATCTGGAACTGGGGACAACGATCATCATAACGGAGCACAGGCTGGAGGAGATATTCCCCGCGGCCGACACCGTCATTGTCCTGGAAGATGGAAAGATAAGCGCCGGCGGCAGTCCCAGAGAGACAGCTAAAAGCCTTTATGAGAAAAAAAGCCCTATGTTTGAAGCCATGCCCTCCCCGGTCCGGATATTTTCCATGGCAGATCCTGCCGGCGGGGCAGACTGGTCCGCCGTTCCCCTGACAGTCAGGGAAGGCAGGAGGTGGCTGACGGAGCATTTTTCAGGGAAAAAGATCCGTGTGACCAGCCTTCCTTCGCCTGAGCTGGAGGAAATAGAAGATCCGGCAGTTCTTATGAAAGAGGTCTGGTTTCGCTATTCCAAAGACGGGCCTGACGTTTTGAAGGGGACGACCCTGACCGTTCCCAAAGGATCCTTCTTCTGCCTTGCCGGCGGCAACGGGACAGGGAAATCCACGGCTCTCAGGGCTCTTTGCGGTATCTGCCGGCCTTACCGGGGCCATGTATACATAAAAGGAAAGAGGGTGGACAAGTACAGGGGAGACCTCTTTGACGGCCTGCTGGCCCTGCTGCCCCAGGATCCCAAGACTCTTTTTGCCAAAAAGACGGTGAGAGAGGAGCTGGAGGAGATGGGGGCGCCCCGGGAAGAGATGGAGAAGATCGCCGGACTGTGCCAGATCGGGGACCTGCTCGATCAGCATCCCTATGACATATCCGGCGGAGAGCAGCAGAGAACTGCCCTGGCAAAGGTTTTGCTGAAAAAGCCGCAGATCCTCCTGCTCGATGAGCCGACAAAGGGGATGGATCATTTCTTTAAGAAGAAATTTGCCTCCATCCTGGACAGGCTCAGGAAAGATGGCATGACCATCCTCATGGTCTCGCATGATGTGGAGTTCTGTGCCCGGTACGCAGACTATGTGGGCATGTTTTTCGATGGAAATGTCATAACCTGGAACAGGCCCCGCCCCTTCTTCTCGCAGAATACTTTCTACACAACGGCGGCAAACCGCATGAGCCGTCATGTTTTTGAAAATGCAGTTACCTGCGAGGATGTGGCCGGGCTCTTCCTGCAAAATGACAGTAAGGGAGAATAAATCTTGAGAAGAAAATCTGTAATCGCTCTGCTTCTTATGCTGGTCCTGGTGCCGGCCGTGCCGCTGCTGGCCTGGAAGATGGGGAGCGGCATGTATTATCTGACGAGTGCCCTCGTGATACTCTTATCCCTGGCAGCTTTTCTTGTCAGCTATGAGAGCAGGCACCCGTCTGCCAGAGATCTTGTCGTGATCGCTGTCATGACAGCCATAGGGACTGTGTCCCGGGCAGCCTTTATCATGCTGCCCAACATAAAGCCTGTCACCGGGATCATCATGATAACCGGCGCAAGCCTGGGGCCGGAAGCAGGCTTTCTCACCGGGATCCTGACAGCCTTTGTCAGCAATTTCTTCTTCGGTCAGGGCCCCTGGACCCCCTGGCAGATGTTTGCCTACGGCCTTGGTGGGCTGATCATGGGCCTTCTGTGCAAAAAGGGCCTTCTGAACAGGAGAAATATCCCCGCCATGGCGGCAGCAGGCGGGCTTCTGGTCCTTTGCCTGATCGGTCCTCTTCTGGATACAGGAACCCTTTTTCTGGCCTCTGCCATGACAAAAGGCGGAGTGGCAGCCGTCTACGCGGCGGGCCTGCCGGTCAACCTGATCCATGCAGTCAGCACGGCCCTTACGATCCTTTTCCTCTGCCGGCCTATCGATGATAAGCTGACCAGGATAAAGCGCAAATACGGTCTCATGGAAGTGGACAAATGAGTTTTTCATCCTATCATCCAGGCGTCATCATCCTTTATTTTATCCCGGCCTTCTTTTGCTGCGCCCTTTTCGACCAGCCCATATTCACAGCCATATCCTATGGGGCGGCCTTTGCCTGCGCTCTTGCCGTGGGGGGAAGAAGATCTCTGATCCCCTGCCTTATAACCCTGCCTTTTGTGCCGGCCTATGCCCTTTATTATTGGTCTTTTCATCATTTCGGCCTTACGGTGGTGAGAGAAAATTTCGCCGGCAACAGCCTGACAATGGAATCTTTCCTTTTCGGGCTCAGCCTGGGCGCCCGGATTGCGGCCTTTTTCCTGCTGATCCTCTGCCTGTTTCATGTCTTTTCGACGGACAAGCTCATTTACCTGACCGGCCGCGTCTGGCCCCGCCTCTCCTTGTATCTGGCTGTATGTTTCCGGGGATTTCCCAGAATGCGCCAGGCCTCATCTGCCTGCTTTCTTGGCAGGGCTGGGATTGGTTTTGGGCTCAGGGAGCAGGGGATCTCTTCTGTGAAAAATGCTCTGAAAGTGGCATCTGCCGCCTTTAGCTGGCTTTTGGAAAGTTATCTGATCAGCGCCAGGTCCATGGAAAGCCGGGGCTATTCCCTGAAAGGAAGGACGGCATTTGCTATCTATCGCTTTGACAACAGGGACAGGGGACTTGTCGTGCTGCTCTGCCTGCTTTTGGCCTGCATCGGGGCCGGGGCGGCACTTGACCAGACGCGGATGCTTTTTGATCCTCAGATCATCATAAACAGGATCACGCCGCTTTCCTGCCTCTTTTACGCAGCTTATGCCGCCTTTATGCTGACGCCGGTCCTGACCGGGGCCGCTGCCGGAGCGGGATATAAGAGGAATCTTAGAAGAATGTAAGAGAGGAGACTTCCCTTTGCCTAAAGGGAAAGGGTATAATAAGACAGCCGGCTGGCGAGTGTTGCTTCGAAAATCTCTAATGTTGGAAAAGACACCGCCAATGCATGAACTGTTTTGTATCACACACTCCTCGCGGACCGGCTGAATAGTTAAAGTATAGCACAGGCCGCCGGGCTTGTTAAGAAGGATGGATCAGAGAATGGAAGATATGAGATCACTTGACAGGATACGCTTTATCGTTTCCGACATGGACGGCACCCTTTTAGACAGCAGGGGCCAGCTGCCGGCGGGGCTTTTTCAGGCTGTAGAGTGCCTGAAGGAGCTTGGCATAATATTTGCCATAGCCAGCGGCCGCTCTTACCCCACTCTGGCCTGGCAGTTTGAGGACTGCCCCTGCGATATCACCTATATCTGCGAGAACGGGGCCAATATCGTAAAAGAAAAAAAGAAGATATTTACCCATGGGATGGACAGGCAGCAGACAATGTTCCTGGACCGGTTCTGCTCGGAGATAGAAGGCATCTATCTGATATTTTCCGGGCCGGATCACGCCTATGTTAAGGATCAGACGCCGGACCAGATCAAAAAGTTCATAGACCATTACTATAAAAGCGTCATCTGCGTCCCGGATGCCGGGGATATCCCGGAGCCTGTCTGCAAGCTGACCATATATGATCCCATAGACGCCGAGACCCACAGCATTCCCCGGCTGAAGGAGCTGAAAAGCCCTTTCAGGATCTCCCTGGACGGGCATATCTGGGCCAACATTACCCTGGAGGGGACGGGCAAAGAAAAAGGCGTCGCGTTCATTCAGGGCAAATACGGGATCTCAGAGGAGGAGACCATGATATTCGGCGATTACCTCAACGACCGGGAAATGCTGAAAAAGGCTTATTACAGCTGCGCCATGGCAAATTCCCACCCGGATATCCTTCAGGAATGCCGTTTCCATATTCCTTCCAATGACGAGCAGGGCGTGATGCAGGTTCTTGACAGGGTTCTCGCCGCGCGCGGCGTCAGGCGGGCATAAAAATGTCTCCTGCCGGCAGCAGGAGATTTTTTAAAAAGAGTTGACTTTACTATGCTAAATTGGTAATATGTTACTGTGCCGCCAGGCCTTGCTTCGCGGCTTCATTTATTTAAAAATCAGGAGGATCAATCGTATGAAAAAAGCAATTGCATTAGCTGCGGCAGCTCTCATGGCTGTATCACTTACAGCCTGCGGAGGAGGTTCATCATCTACAGCTCAGACCGAGGCTCAGACTCAGGCAGCAGCAGAAGAGACACAGGCTGCGGCATCCGAGGGCAGCGATCTTGATTATGTCAAGGGAAAAGGCAAGCTTGTTGTCGGCGTTACAGACTTCGAGCCCATGGATTACAAGGATGATTCCGGAAACTGGATCGGATTTGACGCGGATCTGGCAGCAGCTTTCGCTAAATCTCTGGGCGTAGACGTAGAATTTGTCGAGATAAACTGGGACAACAAGATCATGGAGCTTGACGGCAAGACTATAGACTGCGTATGGAACGGCATGACTCTGACAGATGAGGTTAAGTCTTCCATGAGCACGACGAACGCTTACTGCAACAACTCCCAGATCGTCATTCTTCCCAAGGATAAGGCAGACCAGTATAAGGACAAGGACAGCCTTAAGGACCTCAAGTTCGCTGTTGAGAGCGGAAGCGCAGGCGAGGAGCAGGCTAAGGAACTTGGCGCTGAATACACACCGGTTGAGTCTCAGGCCAATGCCCTCATGGAGGTTTCCTCCGGCACATCAGACGCAGCTATCATAGACTCCCTTATGGCAGCTGCTATGGTAGGCGAAGGTACATCCTATGAGAACCTGACTTACACAGTAAAGCTCAACGATGAGGAGTACGGCGTTGGTTTCCGCAAGGGCTCTGATCTGACAGAGAAACTCAACCAGTTCTTCGCAGACAGCTACAAGGATGGAAGCATGAAGAAGCTTGCTGATACATACAAGGTATCTGCAGCCCTTATCGAACAGTGATCAGAAAATGGATAAATTTTTAGAACAGCTGCCTATCGTATTTGGCGCGCTGAATATAGGCTTTCTGCAGACGCTGAAACTGTTCTTCGTGACGCTGATCGGGGCATTTCCCCTGGGACTTGTCATTGCCTTCGGCTCCATGTCCAGGTTCAAGCCCATCAGCTATATAGCAAAAGTTATCGTATGGATCATCAGGGGTACGCCCCTGATGATCCAGTTGTTGATACTCTACTATTTCCCCGGCCTTGTCTTTCATCAGGCCATATGGGGAGGCGGAGAGAACGGCCGTTTCACGGCTGCAGCCATATCATTTATCATCAATTACTCCTGCTACTTCTCTGAGATATACCGCGGCGGCATCCAGAGCGTTCCCAAGGGCCAGGAGGAGGCAGGCCTTGTGCTTGGCATGACAAGAAGTCAGATCTTCCGCCATGTCACCCTGCTGCAGATGATAAAGAACATACTTCCGCCTATATCCAATGAGATCCTGACTCTTGTCAAGGACACATCCCTTGCCAGGATCATAGCTCTGCAGGAGATCATATGGGCCGGCCAGTCCTTCATGAAGGGTTCGCACGGCATATCCGGCGCTATCTGGCCCCTGTTCTTCACAGCGCTCTACTATCTGATCTGGAACGGCATTATGACGGTTTTGCTTGGCAAGCTCGAGAAAAAGCTCGAATATTTTCGATAGGAGGAAGGATATATGTCTATACTTGAAGTCCAGCATATCCGCAAATCCTTCGGAAATACGGAGGTCCTTAAGGATATCAGTTTTTCTCTTGAGGAGGGACAGGTCCTCTCCATCATCGGTTCATCCGGAAGCGGCAAGACAACGCTTCTGCGCTGCCTGAATTTTTTGGAGAAGCCAAACGGAGGCGTGATAAAGGTCAAGGGCGGCGTTCTCTATGATTCCGCAGACCCGGCGACTCAGCTTGAGTCCCAGATCCGGGAGAAGAGGCTGCATTTCGGCCTTGTTTTCCAGTCCTTTAATCTTTTTCCCCAGTACACGGCTCTGGGAAATGTTATGCTCGCCCCGACCCTGCATGCCAAGGAACGGCCGGACTATAAGCAGAACAAGGCGCAGATCACTGCCCAGATAGAGGCTCAGGCAAGAGACCTGCTGACAGAGATCGGGCTTGAGGACAGGATGGATTCCTATCCCCACCAGCTCTCAGGCGGCCAGTGCCAGCGTGTGGCCATAGCCCGCGCGCTCGCCCTCAAGCCGGATATCCTCTGCTTTGACGAGCCGACATCGGCCCTGGATCCGGAGCTTACCGGCGAGGTTCTGAAGGTAATAAAGGGGCTGGCACAGGTCCACACGACCATGATCATCGTCACGCATGAGATGGCATTTGCCAGAGATGTGGCAAGCCAGGTTATATTTATGGACGGGGGCACGATCTGCGAACAGGGACCGCCCGAGCAGGTATTCGGCAATCCCCGCAACGAGAGGACGAAACAGTTCTTATCCAGATATAATGAGGACAGGTAAATGTGCCTGTCCTTTTCTTTTGCGGCCTATAATGTTTCGGATTTTGTAGATTGGTTAGCCGATTTGTGGTATAATTAGACCACTGAAAACGGAAATATGATGTAAGGAGGTTTTTCTCAGATGAGTTTTAAAACAGTTGTTGTCAACAGCGACAGGATGAATTATGACAAGGCTTTGGACATGTCTGTCCTTTCACCCGATGAAGTTGTAGAGTATCTTTCCACTGAGCCGGACCAGTTTGCCGAAAGGCTCCAGGGTGCTGACTGCGTAGTGACCAAGGAGATCCCGATCACCCGCGACATCATTATGTCATTCCCTGACTCTGTTAAGCTTCTGTGCGAGGCGGGAACAGGCTTTAACAATGTTGACCTGGACGCCTGCAAGGAGAGAGGCATCACCGTCTGCAACATCCCCATCTACAGCATGAAGAGGATGGCGCACACGACGATCATGATGATCCTTTCCCTGGCATCCACGATGAGAGTCCAGATGGCTATGCTTGCAAGAGGGGACAAGAGCAACTTTAAGGACCGTGTACAGGTTCCCCTGATCGAGGTCAACGGCAAGACCCTGGGTGTTGTCGGCGAAGGCCATATCGGCGCGGAGGTTGTAAAGATTGCTGAAGCCCTGGATATGAATATCCTGGTCAATACGATAGAGGACCGCCCGGACAGGGAACATGTAAAGTATGTAGATCTTGAGACCCTGCTCAGAAACAGTGATTTCGTGACATTGCACACACCTCTCATGCCGGCTACCCGCCATATCATGAACGAGGAGACCATAGGCATGATGAAGCCCACAGCTTTTCTTGTAAACTGCAGCAGAGGCGGCCTTGTGGACGAGAAGGCTCTGATAAAGGCTCTCAAGGAGCATAAGATCGCGGGCGCCGGCCTTGATGTTCAGGAAGTAGAGCCGCCGGCAGACGACAACCCTCTCTACGAGATGGAGAACGTCATCCTCACACCCCATATGGGCTGGAGAGGCATTGAGACAAGGCAGAGAATGGTCGACATGGTGGCGGACAACATAAAAGCCTACATTGCCGGCAAGCCGACAAACGTAATCGTTTAATAGTATTAGGAAGAAGCCGGTTATCCTGTGACCGGCTTTTTTGCATTCTGTGAGCGAAAGGAGACGGATATGCTTTACGGAGCCATACTGGGGGATATCGTGGGATCGCCCTATGAATTCGGGAATGGATATAAGAGCAAGGATTTCCCCCTGTTCGTGGGAGAGAGCCATTTTACGGATGATTCCGTCATGACCATGGCTGTGGCCCGGGCTCTGACCCTGGCGGGAAGAGGGGCAGGCCGGGAGGCGGTCTGCCGGCTGGCCACAGAGCAGATGAGTGCTTGGGGGAATCGGTATCCGGATGCCGGCTACGGCGGGAGATTTATCAAGTGGCTTAAGGCCCCTGAGGATCAGAAAAGGCCCTACGGCAGCTATGGAAACGGGTCGGCCATGAGAGTATCCCCCGTCAGCTGGTATTATGACAGTCTTCAGGAAGTTCTTGACGGGGCCAGGTGGACAGCCCAGGTGACCCATGACCACCCGGAAGGCATTAAAGGGGCTCAGGCGGAAGCGGCGGCCGTATTTCTCGCCAGAAAAGGAGAGGGAAAGGAAGGCTTAATAGTGACAAGTAACTATTTTGTCGCAGAGAACGGTGTGACCCGAAGGTCACGCCGTTTTTCTGCGTTCATAGGTTGTT
>OMWV01000038.1 GCA_900314845.1 uncultured Eubacteriales bacterium | reverse complement strand
GGAATCTTAGCTCAGCTGGGAGAGCATCTGCCTTACAAGCAGAGGGTCACAGGTTCGAGCCCTGTAGGTTCCATGATGCCGATGTGGCTCAATTGGCAGAGCAGCTGATTTGTAATCAGCAGGTTATCGGTTCGAGTCCGATCATCGGCTGTTTAATATTTGGGCGATTTCCCGAGTGGCCAAAGGGGGCAGACTGTAAATCTGTTAGCAACGCTTTCGGTGGTTCGAATCCACCATCGCCCATTCAGATGCCTGGTTCTTCCAGGTATTTTGATTTATATATCGCGGGGTAGAGCAATCCGGTAGCTCGTCGGGCTCATAACACGAAGGTTGTTGGTTCAAATCCGGCCCCCGCTACTTAAGGACTTCTTGATTGAAGTCCTTTTTTTAATTGCTTATATTTGTCTGTCAGCAGGCATGGCCGCCGGATGTTGGGATGGGGTTCTCTCGAAAGTGCCCGGCGCCGGTCTGGCTGAGGCTTTTTTCGGTATGATGAGTGCCGGGCACTTTCTCGATGTCCGTGCGTCGCCGGGTCGCCTGGCGGGGATAAGGAGGCACCCTGCGCCGGGGGCGCAGCCCCGGACAGCCATTCCCCGGTCTTTTGAGCGCGGGCGCTCCTTGTCCGGGTCATGTCCTGTCCGGCCCTTCGGGCGGTGCCTCCTTAAGAAACGGCGGTCCGGCTCGTGCTAAACGCTCAAAATCCGGCCTTCCTGCCTGGGGACTCTGTTCATGATCTTTCCAGGAATTTGAGGGCGGGGATGCATTTTATGCCTGAGAGATCATATTCTTTCGGGTCGAAGGATACGATGTATTTGGGGTAATTGTCTTTTATTTTCTTATAGAGGGCGATAAAGCTGCGGATATTGGTGGCAAGGGCAGGGGATGGGGAACCGGTCTTTTTTTGCTCTTCGCTGCCGCCTTCGGAGACGGGGGACTCTGTCTCTTGTTCAAAGATGCTGCTTGTGCCGGACACCTGAATGTAACATCGCTCTTCTCTGCCTGTTTTCGGGTCTTTCCGCAGGGCGGTGAATGTGATCTGGCCGGTGCCGAGCTTGCCGTTGTAGACTTTCCAGCCGCCGCGGATCAGCTGCAGGCAGATAAGATTCTCCAGGAGAGCGGGAGAAGAAGGATCATTTTCCAGGTGAAAAATGCAGGTGCGAAAGGCGAGGTCCGCGATGTAGTATTTCTCAAGGGTTTTCAGGGGCATGTCCTTAGCCAGATCGTAGCGTTTGATCCGGTAGACCAGGCAGGTCTGCTCAAATGCCTGGATGTAGGAGTCCACAGTCCGTGTGTTTGTCGGGCGGCCGGCCAGGCGGAGGGTGTCGCTGATCTTTTTGGGGGACAGGGTCTGCCCTATGTGCCGGCAGAGAAAATAGAAAAGATACTCCAGGATGGGCGTATCGCTGATCTGCCTGTGGGGGACGATGTCGTGGATGAGAATGGCGTCATAGAGGGACTGCACGTAGCGGCTGCCAAGGGCGGCCGGGGTCAGGTGTCCCAGAGGCGCCTTCTCAGGCTTACAGGCGGCATTTTCCGCCAGACTGTAAAGGATATAGGGGAAGCCTCCTTCCCTCAGATAGGCCGCGTAGAGCCGGTCAGGAGCGTGATTTTCCGGCCCTTTGCCCAGAAGATCCGTCAGGCGGGCATAGGCGGCGAATTCGGAGAAAGAGAGGGGGAGGACATTGATTCGGACATATTTTCCGAAGAGCATATGATCCAGCTCTTCCTCCTCTAAATATGTTTCCGAAGTTGTGATGTAGATGTCCGCGTTGTCATAGACGCTGAGGCTGTCTATGGTCTTTTCAATATTTTCCGTGTAGCGCACTTCCTGAAGGATGATGACAAGGTGAAGGCCGGTGGATATCTTTTTGGATAAAAAGTTGTAGAGAATATTCTCCCGGCAGATGTCCTCATAGCGAAGATCTGCAAAATTCAGGTTGATGATCTGATCTTTTTCCATGCCCTGGCCGGCGAATCGGTCGGCCAGCATGTCCATGAGGGAAGACTTCCCGCTCCCCCTTATGCCGGTGATCAGCTTGATCCGCTTCCTGTCTTCTGTATTTCTCTCCTGGCAGAGCCGGTCTACCAGGCTGTCCCTTGCGATTTTCATTCTCTCCACACCCCTGTTTTATGTAGATTGTCTGATAGATGTATTGTAAGCAAAGAGGGGGAAAATTTCAAGAAAATATCTATTTTTTTGCAGAGAAAAGAAAATATGGATGAATTTTATTAATTATTGCAAAGCTGGGAAATAAAATACAAGACGCAAGAGCGTCAATAATGTGACTTTATAAAACTACTTGCTACTTTTGAGCCGTAATAGTATGATTACTGTAAATATCGGAAGGCTGTGAATTTTGGAGGTGCAAGGTGGAGACTATCAGGATCAGATACTTAGAGAAGGGGCTGGAGAAACTTGACTATATTGCCGGGAAGTCTGACTGGATAGACCTGCGTGCAGCTGAGGACGTGGATCTGAAAAAGGGAGAGTTCCGGCTGATCCGCCTGGGGGTGGCTATGAAGCTGCCGGATGGATATGAGGCTCACGTTGTACCGAGAAGCTCGACATACAAGAATTTCGGCATCATACAGACAAACCATATGGGCGTGATAGACAGCTCCTACTGCGGGGATAACGATGAGTGGAAATATCCGGCGCTGGCCATGAGGGATACCCACATCAGCCGGGGAGACCGGATCTGTCAGTTCAGGATCATGAGGAATCAGCCGCAGATAGAGTTTGAGGAGACGGAACATCTGGATGGCAGCGACAGGGGAGGATTTGGATCGACCGGCGTAAAATAGAACAGGCTGTCCTGTTATCATTTGGAGGACTTATAAAGTGCATGATTATTTGAGAGCGATCGGCTTCAGCAATTTTAAGAAGAAGACATCCATATCGAAGCTGCTGGATATTGTTATGGAAAGTCCGGACAGGGAATACAGCCTTCAGCCAAACGAGGACGGCATTATCTTTGCAGAAAAGAGCAGGAATTTTGTCGTGAATGGCGGGATAACCGTAAGAGGAGAAGTCGATGGGAACGGCATATTTTCCTATGATTATTATTTCCCCCATTACAGGGGAAGAAGCATTTCCATGAAGGAGATCGTGACGACCCAGAAGCTGCCGGACAGGGAGGATTACGAGGGAATATGCGAAGCCTGCGATCAGGGAATGTCCATGATATTTCACCTGAACCGGATCAGCGATTATTCCGCTGAAAATATGGAAGATACGATAGACAGATACGGGAATCCGATCAGCCGCATCTGCGGGACAAATGTAAGACTTTCCGCTCTTTCCGTAGGGGGCAAGGTTCTCATTCCCCTGTGCAGGCAGAGGGAAGGGATAGGCCCGGGCAGGACCCGCAAAGAGGCCCGCAGCGGGACAGTCGGCAATGAATTCCTCAATCCGGCCGCAGATATGGTGACAGGGGGTTCCGAACTTCAGAATTATGTGAGGGCAGAACGCAGGCTGCCTGCGGAGGACGTCTTCAGCATTGTTGACAGCTACTTCAAGCCGAGCGCGAACGGCATTTCCTATGACCAGTATTCTGTGCTGGGAGATATCATAGACTGCAGGACGTGCCGCAACCAGATCACCGGGGAGATGCTTTATCAGATGCTGGTATCAACAAACGGAATCACGGTGGATGTCTGCATGAACAGCATGGATCTTTACGGGGAGCCGGAGCCGGGCCGCCGTTTTCTGGGTGACATCTGGCTCCAGGGAGATGTTCAGGTTTAAGGGGCCCGAAAGGCTCGGATTGTCTGATATTCGTTGAAATCGCATTTGCGTAATGATATAATGAAAATGCTGTGTTCAGGGGATTTTGTCCTCTGTCATGTCAAATATTTTTAAGATGCCTTTAAGGCGATGGGGAGAGTTCAATGATTGATATTAAGCTTATCAGAGAGGATCCTGACAGGATCAAAGCAGGGATGAAAGCAAAGCAGGTAGACTGCGACGAACTGATCGACCGTATTCTGGAACTGGACGGACAGAGAAAGGAGCTGCTCGGGCAGACGGAGACTCTTAAGGCTCAGCAGAATAAAGTCAGCAAGCAGATACCCGCTATGAAGAAAGCAGGCGAGGATACGGCACCTGTATTTAAGCAGATGTCGGAGATTAAGGCTAAGATAGCTTCTCTGGATGATGAGCTTAAGAAGATCGTGGATGAGTATCAGAATGATCTGCTCTGCCTTCCCAATATGCCCGATGCCGACCTTGTTCCGGGCGGCAAGGAGAACAATGAGCCGATCCGCTATTTCGGAGAGCCCAAGAAGTTTGATTTTGAGCCTAAGAATCACGTTGACCTGTGCACAAGTCTGGGGATGATAGATTACGAGCGCGGCGTCAGGATGGCGGGCAACGGCTTCTGGATCTACAGAGGCATAGGCGCAAGGCTTGAGTGGGCCCTTCTGAATTATTTTATTGAGACCCATCTGGCAGACGGCTATGAGATGATCATGCCTCCTCTCATGCTGGAGTATCAGTGCGGACTGACAGCAGGCCAGTTCCCCAAGTTTGCCGATGAGGTATACAAGATCGGGAATCCCACGGACGAGGGAAGAGTTCATTACATGCTGCCCACAGCGGAGTCAGCTCTGGCATCATTTTACAGGGGCGAGATCCTGACAGAGGCAGACCTTCCCAAGAAGTTCTTTTCCTACACTCCCTGCTTCAGAAGAGAGGCGGGTTCCTACAGGTCTGACGAGCGCGGCATGATCCGCGGCCATCAGTTCAACAAGGTCGAGATGTTCCAGTACACACTGCCCGAGAAGTCCGATGAGGCTTTCGAGGAGCTGGTGAAGAAGGCTGAGACCCTGGTCAAGGGCCTGGGACTTCATTTCAGGACGGTTAAGCTTGCAGCGGGCGACTGCTCCGCTTCCATGGCAAGGACATACGATATCGAGATCCATATCCCTTCCATGGGCGGCTACAAGGAAGTTTCTTCCGTATCCAATGCCAGGGATTACCAGGCAAGACGAGGCAACATGCGCGTGCGCAGAGCGGACAAGTCTATTCAGTTCGTCCACACGCTCAACGGCTCCGGCCTTGCGACATCCCGTGTCCTTCCTGCTATCGTTGAGCAGAATCAGCTCAAGGACGGCTCCGTCGTAGTACCCGAAGTGCTGAGGAAGTACCTGGGCGGACTTGAAGTCATCTCCAAGTAATATTTATCATGAATTTACAGACTGCCCGTCAGCTTCCCCAGCCTTGCTTGCAGGCCGGGAGGATGGAGGGCAGTTTTATCTTTAAAGTTCCTTAACAAGACCTTGACTTTTGCAGATGTAAATAGTATATTAGTTAGGCAGACTTTTTATTTCTGTATGTTTCTGTAGCTCAGCTGGATAGAGCGTCCGCCTCCTAAGAAAATATCGATCATGCGGCAGAAAAAATTTGTCCGCTCGATTTTCAGGGGGTAAAATGACAAAAGAAAAATCTAAT